>JAFDZE010000120.1 GCA_018267155.1 Bacteroidota bacterium
CGGTGCATGGCGGGGTCAATGGGCGGCTAAGGTAGCCGCCTGTACGCAAGGGGCATGCAAAATGACCGTGCGCTATCTGGCCATCAGAGGGATCCTGCCCGGCTGGGTGTTCACGGTTTTTGGGAGGTGGTCACAGCAGATCCACCTCGATCACGCGGTCGATCGGGATGGAGATGCCCTTCTTCAGCACGATGCGTTCGGCGTCGAAGGCCCAAACGGTGGTTTCCACCACCTTCATACCCACACTGTCGCGGAACACGATCCTGCACTTGGTGTGCTCCAGGTTGCCCAGTTGCATGGCACGGCCGATGTTGGCGTCGCGCAACCTGCGGTGTTCATCGCTCAGATGGACGGGCTCCACGGGGAAATGCAGCGCAGGAACATCCTCTTTCTCAATGCGGTGGATGCTGGAGGGGATCATGGGGTGTGCGATGGCGTGGGAAAAGTAATGCCCTGATCGATGCGGATGTGCAGCACGTTCCTGGTGGCTGGCCCGGCCCGGTAGCCCTCGGCCAGCCGATGTCCGGCCACCCACACCACCTCGCCTGCACTCACCAGTACATGGGTATCGGCCTTGTTGATCAGGGGCACCCTGGCGTCGATCAACACATCGCTGACCAATTTGCTGCCCCCCAGCCCCATGGGGCGGATGCGATCACCGGTGTGCCAGGGACGTAACTCAAGCGGGAAGCTCAACCGGTCCGCATCGAGCCAGACTTCGTTCATGCTGGTCGGCACCGGAATGCCAAGTGAGGCGAAGGACCACGTGAACCGTGCATCCGCTGGTGAGGTGCTGTCTCGCTCGATCCACCATGCGCGTCCTGCGGCGGATACGGGGGTGATCAGGAGGCCGTCCCGGTCCACGTTCACCTGATGGCCTTGGGCCGCGAAGAGGGCTCCGGTCCTTCTTTCGGCAATGGCGTCATGTACGCGCTCCACCACATCGGGATGGAAGCCGAGCGGCCGCAGCAACGTGTTCAATAGCAGGGAAGGCGAGGCGCAGGCCTCGATCGCGCCGAAGGGAATGACCGTTCGTCCAGAGGCATCCGCCAGGAATCCGGCAACTTCTTCGTCCACCCGGCGCACGGCCACGGTTTCGAGTTCGCGCAGCAGGGTCACCGAGCGGCCCATGGCGCGCAATGCACCGGGCCGCAACTCCTCCAGCAAGGGCAGCACCTCGTGGCGGATCCTGTTCCGCAGGTAGTGTGGATCGGAATTGCTGCCGTCCTCACGGAAGGCGATAGCGTGCTCACGTGCGTACAGGAGGATGTCTGAGCGGTCCGTGGCGAGCAAGGGTCGCACGAAAGGTCCCGTCTTCGGTCGGATGCCGGCCCAGCCATGCGTGCCGGTGCCACGCATCAGGTTGATGAGCAGTGTTTCCACAGCGTCGTCGGAGTGGTGGGCCAGGGCGATGGACAGGCCGTCCGCAGCGTGCAGTTCGTGGAACCACTTGTAGCGCAGCTCGCGCGCGGCCATCTGGGTCGAGATCCCTGTCCCCTTCGCGTGGCTCTCCACATCCACCCGGGTGGAAACGAACGGTATTTTTTCCCGATGGCAGTAAGCCTGCACGAAGGCCGCGTCGGTATCGCTCTCCGATCCGCGCAGGCCGTGATCCACATGCACCACCGAGCAGGGATGGCCCAAGTCGCGCAGCACGTGTACGAGCACCGTGCTGTCCACGCCGCCGCTCACGGCCACACGCACCGGCTGTCCGTGTTCCAGCAGTTTTTCCTGGCGGATGTAGCGGGCAATGCGGCTGCGCATCGGTCAAAGATGCACGGTCAAAGGGCGTCGAGGATGCTCCGTGCCTTCAACTCGCATTCCTCCCATTCCTGTTCGGCGTCGCTTTGCGCGGTGATGGCCCCGCCCGTGATCAGGGAAGCCCTGCCGGTACGGGCATCCCACGTGAGGGTGCGGATCACCACGTTCAGGTCCAACGTACCATCGGGCAATTGGAAGCCGAGGCTGCCGCTGAACAACCCGCGTGGCATCTCTTCCGCTTCGGTGATCAACTCCAGCGCGCGTCGTTTGGGCGCGCCGGTCATGCTGGCCATGGGGAAGGCGGCGCGTACCGCATCCCACGGACCAAGCCCATTGCGCAATTCAGCACGTACCGTACTCACCAGTTGATGCACGTTGGGGTAGGTGCGTACCGCGCAGAGTTCCGGTACCTGCACCGAGCCGGGTGCGGCTATGCGGGAGAGGTCGTGCCGGGCCACATCCACCGCCATGATGTTCTCGCTGCGCTCTTTGGGGTCCTGCGCCAGTTCGTGCGCGAGTACCGCGTCCTCCGCGGCATCACGGGAACGGCGGCGTGTGCCCTTCATCGGCTCGGTGAGCACCTGTCGTCCTTCAATGCGCAGGAAACGTTCCGGGCTCATGCACAGGGCGAAAAGATCCCCGCTCCGGTAAAGCGATGCGAACGGTGCGTCGGTAGCGTCGAGCAGGCGGGCGAACGCGGCATACGGATCGAAGTCCTCCAGTTGTGTCGTTCGCTCGGTGCAATAGTTGATCTCGTAAATGTCGCCACGCTGGATGTGGGCCAGCAGTTTCCGGACCGTGGCCAGGTAGCGGTCCTTTGGCGTGCGCCGCTCCCAAAGGGCGATCGGGCGATGGGTCACCGGCTTTTCCGCCGTGGCGAGCAGGGCATCCAGGAGAGGCGCCTCGGCGGACTCCGCTCCCCGGCCGGGCCGAACGCCGTCCCACTGCAGGACCATATCGGGTCGCCACCAAGCGGAGTGCAGGCCGGAGGAGGTGAGGCCGCCCACGGGGCGGTCCAGCACACCCGGGTGGTCGAAGACCAGTCGCCCGGCCCAGGTGCCTTGGTCCAAGGGTTCCGGTACATAAGGACCGGTGGACCTCCGCGCCATCACTACCCAGCCGCCCGGTCCGGGATACTTCGCGCATGTGCGACGAACGAGCAGTTCGGGAAAGGTGGCGAGGGCACGCCAATTGAGGGCTGGGGCGGGAGAGGGCACGGTCGCAAAAATTGCGTGGACGGTGGAAACTGCACCGAGTTGTTCAATAGACATCCGTCCCAATTGCCCAGAGGAATGAAAAAGACCTGTCACGGTGAGCCTGCCGAACCGGTCCTTGCTTCGCCGTAGCGGCTACGTAAAGGCGCGGTCGACAGGCTCACCGTGACATGCAATAGGAATTCAGACGGAGGTCGAATTGGAGAATGATCCGGTTATGAACCGGGGGCAACCACTCCAGCGAAGTCACGTCTCTTGGTTGCATCGGCTTGGAGGTTCCATCCGGGTCCGATGGATGCAACGGATCCGAACCGCCTGATTCTCAGCGACCCGATGCTTTCCCGTTCCCGCAAGAAAAAGATGCTCGGGGCTTGCCGCCGGTTCGGCACTTCGCCTAAATTTGACGCTGCCATGAAAAAAACCGCTACGCTTTTCATTGCTGGTATCGTGTCGTGTGCGCTGTTCGCGCAAAATGCGCGCTTGGTGTTCGCAGGCACTGCCCCGAACGAGGCGTACGTCACATTCAACCCCAACCCTGGGGCCGTCACCACATACATGGTGATCGATAATGATGCGGCGAACGCGATCACCCAACTGGCGGCGGGTAACGGGAACATCAAGAGCGAGCACCAGAACAACCGGATCCGGTGGCGCCATCAGGTAGGTCCGTTGGCCGTGAATTATGTGATCCCGTGGACCACGGCGAGCAACGTGAAGATCCCCCTCACCATCAGCAAGACCGCAGGCACCGCCACCCACGACAGCGCCTCTTTCGTGTTGGCCACCTTCAACCACCAGGTATGGGCGGGCAGCAACGCGAACACCATGTGGCAGAACGTGAACTATATGCCCACCGGTGTTACGCACATGAACGATTTTTACTTGGGATCGGTGGACAACTCCGAGAACGCGGTGAACCGATTCTGGATCATTGATCCGAAGCATCCTGGCTATGCGTATACCACCGCCCCGAACGCGACCATGACCTTCACGAACAACGATCTGGATATCGATGTGGGGGGCGCACCCGGAGTGAATGACGATGTGCTGACGACCGCTTCGCAGCTTCAGGCACAACGCTTCAATCCCGGAGTGAACAAATGGGGCGACTACCAGTCGGATCCGCTGGGCAGCGCTTGGGCAAGCCTGGGTGGAGGACGCTCCCAGGTGAGCGGTGTGGTGGTAACGAACCCGGATTTCTTCCGTTCGTGGACCCTCTCATCCATCACGGATCCCCTGCCGGTTGAGTTGACCGCATACAATGCGGCCTGCGATGGGGGCAAGGTGAAGGTGACCTGGACCACCGCATCGGAGATCGGCACCGATCGCTACGTGATCGAGAAGAGTGCGAACGCCATGGAATGGGCACCGATCGGCGAAGTGGCCGCTGCGGGCAACAGCACCAGCCAGATCACTTATACCTACTACGACGAGGACGTGCGCGGCATGGCCTATTACCGCTTGAGCCAGGTGGATGTGAACGAGCAGGTGAACGTGCTGCCGGTAATGGTCGCGGGCTGCGATGCCACCAATACCGAGATCAACAATGCTTGGGACGATGGCGCACTGCTCAATGTGGTGGTCAGTTCCACCGATGCGTACGTGTACGACCTCGTGCTCACCGACATGCAGGGCCGAACGATCCTGAACGCGGGTTCGCAGGCCATCAATCCGGGTTACACCACCTTGCGGGTGAACAAGAACGGCATCGCCACCGGCCTGTACATGGTGATGCTGCAGAACTCCCAGGACGTGATGACGCGTCGGGTGTATCTGCACTGAGTTCGGATCAGGATCGCATTGGAAGCCCTTGCCTCAACGGCAGGGCTTCCGTTTTTAATACCGTACGAATGGTTAACGGGCTCAACCCGTTCCTCGCTTCAACCTGGTCGGGATAACGCTTCCTGAAGGATCGTACCGAACGGTCACACTGATCTATTTGAACTGCTACGCTGAGCCTGCCGACTGCGCCTCTGCGTAGCCGCTACGGCGAAGCGAGGAGCGCGCTATAATACTGATCGCTCACGCTGATCTATTTTGAACTGTCACGCTGAGCCCGCCGAAGCGCCATACCACTGTATTCAGCGCTCGTCCCGGATCCTGGTGGGACCCGCGCTGCAGGCCTTGACGGACGAGGACATCTGTATCATTATCGGGTGGCTGCCCTTCTCCCCTCAATTCCGATCAAAGAAGTGTTCAGAACGGCTGGAAAGCGCTGAGGAGCATGTATTCAGAAACGATACCGGCTTGTTGTAGCGCTTCGGCGGGCTCAGCGTGACAGATCATTGGGAGTGATAGAACAGTGCTCGTGAACACCCTTGTCCCCACTGTCACGCTGAGCCCGCCGAAGCGCACTACACTACTGATCGCTCACGCTGATCTATTTTGAACTGTCGCGCTGAGCCCGCCGAAGCGTGTCACGCTGAGCCCGCCGACTGCGCCTCCGCGTAGCCGCTCCGCGCTCCGCCATAGCGCTTCGCGGCGGCGAAGACGGCGAAGCGAGGAGCGCGATACACATTAGCACACTCCTTGATGGTTTCCGGGATCCAGCAAGACTCGAACGCAGGGCTCACCGAATCAGGATCCGCCGCACCGCCCCGAAAGCCAGACCCACCAGGATCACAAGAACACCCCATTGCGCACCCCGGCCGATCAGATCGCCATGTGCAGCGAAGAAGGTGATGTCCTTGCGGGCGAGCACGGTGCCGCGCCGTGCATCGGGCGTCCACCACGTTGTTCGATCGTGTATCTCGCCATATTGATCGATGAAACAGGAGATACCCGTGTTCGCTGAGCGGGCGATGGAGCGCCGAGTTTCGATGGCTCGCAGGGTGCCGTACGCCAGGTGCTGCTTGTAAGCCGGCGAATCGCCCCACCAGGCGTCGTTGGTCATGATCACCAGGAACTCCGCACCATTGCGCACATGGGCGGCCACGTGGTCGCCGTAAATGCTCTCATAGCAGATCACCGGTGCGAAGTGCAAACCGCCTGGAACGCTGAGCACCTCGCGTTCCTCCTGCGTGCCCAGGCTGCCGGTGGTGCCGCCCAGATCGAGCGACAAGGCGCTCAAGGGCCCCAGATACTTCTCGAAAGGTAGAAGCTCCACGCCCGGTACCAGCTTGCTTTTCCGGTAGTCCTCAACGCTCGAATCAGGCCGTACCAGCAGGGCCGCGTTGTACGAATCGAAGCCGAGGCCCTCCTTGCCGATCGGACTCGCCGAGACGGGCATATCGTACCCAGCAGGGTACAGTCGGGTGGACGACATGCCGCTTACCAACGAGAGCCCGTGATGTTGAGCGAGGAAGGTGCGGATGCGCCGCAGGCTCTCAGAGCCCTCGTAATCGTTCTCCCACAGCCCATGGAAAACCATGTGGCCGTTCGAGTCATTCAGCCGGGGTTGTTCCTGCAAGGCGGTTTCGGGCAACACCACGAGCACCGTGGAATCGGTAAGCGCAGCGCTGGCCTGCTCCAGCATGTGATCCAGTTGGACGATCGGGTCCTCGTCGAATTTCTCGGTGTACGGATCGATGTCGGGCTGTACCACCACCACTTCCACCGGCGTACCTGTTTCCTTGAATGTGACATAGCGCACCTGCGAGGCGATGAAGGGTGCCAGGATCACCAGTGCCGCGATGAGCGACCGTCGGCCCGGTACATGTCCATCAGGGTTCTTCACCACCGCCAGTACGGCCAGGTTCGCGGTCCACACCCAGAGCGATCCACCAAGGTGCCCGGTCCATTCGTACCACTGCACCCAGGCGGGATGCTGGGCGAAGACATTGCCCAAGGTGAGCCACGGCCAGCTGAGGTCCCAATTCATGTGGAAGCGCTCGAAGGCGATCCAGGTCACCACCAGCACGAGGCGCACCCAGCGGCTGGGCACGAACCATCGGCTCCAGCGCATCACCAGCCAGGGCAGGCAGAAGAGCAGGTCGTTGCCCACGTTCGGGCCGACGACGGCGAAGAGCTTGGAGCCCATCGACTCGCTCACGCAGTACAGCCACCACGTGGTCAGGGCGTTCCAGATGGCCATGGCCAAGAACACATACGGCATGAAGTGGCGCGGTCGCTGCTGCCGTGTCCTCGTGGAATAGCGTTCCTCGGCCAGCAGCAAGGGGACCCAAGCAAAGAATACCAGCGGTGTGGCGCTACCGATGAATGGCCAGCTCAATGCCAACAGCAGCCCGGTGAGCAGGGCGGAGAGGAGGTAGTAGCGGCGTTGGCGCATCAGGGCTTCGGGCGGGGCGGCGCAAAGTAGCTGTGGACCAGTGAGCTTCCGGAGTAGTGCGCAGGACATTCAACGGGGCTGGGCCATCCGTGTCCATCCGAGGTAGAACGCAGCACGTCCTCCGAAGGTGGACGAACGAAGAACGTATGTGGAGGAAAAATGACAAGCCCCCCAAATTGCTTGGGGGGCTTGCTACTGTAAGGAGTGGGACCTACTGGATTCGAACCAGTGACCTCATGCGTGTGAAGCATGGAAATCACTGTTTTCGAGGGTCCCCCTTTGTTGCTCCCTTTCTTGAGCTTCGTGGGCAAATGTAGACGGGACGGGCAAAGTAGAGCACCCTTCTTTTTTCTCCATTGTGCCCATAGATTTACCCCATTATTTACCCCGGCCTCGGCCACATGCCCAATTTCATGCCTCATGGCAGGTGCAAGCATCAACCTCAACCCCAAGGCCAAGGCCGACGGTTTCAGCGCCCGGTTCGTGTGCCTCACTGGAAAAGACCTGAAGGGTGGACTTCACCCGATCCGCTTGCAACTGATCCACAACCTGAAGGTGAAGCGCTACTCAACGGGGGAGGCTTGCACCCCTGGCCAGTGGGACGCCGATGCCGGACGAATGAAGCCCCGTGCCAAGGGAGCCGCCCACGTGAACGGTGTACTGAGCGAACTGGAGAGCAGGGTGAAAGACATCGTGGACGCCTTGGTGGTCCACCGATCCCTGTCGCTGGAGAGCTTTGAGAAACGCTATCGGAAAGCGAAAGCAACCGGGGACGTACTGGCCTACATCGCGGACCTGGTGGTGAACATGGAGGGCAAGGGCAAGGCCGGGAACGCCGCCACGTACCGGAACACCGCCCGCGTCCTTCGGCGCTTCACCGAAGGTCGGGAGCTACCCTTCGCTGACCTCACCGCCGCCACGCTGGAAGCCTTCGACGAACATCTGAGGGGGCACGGTTGCACCGGCGGCGGCATATCGGTCTACATGCGGACGCTGAGGGCTGTGGTGGGCAAGGCGACCAAAGCCGGGTTGATGCACCGCGACCAGTACCCCTTTGAAACGAAGTTGTCGAGCGGCTACAGGATCGCCGACCTCAGCAGTGAGAACAACCCGCGCCCCATTGCGGATGCGGACATGGACAAGGTGAAGCGGTTCCCCTTCCATGTACACCCGCACCTGGCCGAGACCGTGCGGTATTTCCTGTTCAGCTACTACTCCGGTGGGATGAACTTCGCGGATATCGCGCGGCTGAAACCTTCGGACCTGAAGGACGGCCGCATCGTGTACAAGCGGCAAAAGACCAAGCGCAAGGGCAGGGACGCCGAACTGAGCTTCAAGGTGAGTGAACCCGTTGCCGAGATCCTTGCCGCCTTCGATGGACATGGAGGGCCTTACCTGTTCCCCTTCCTTGGCCCGGAGCACGTCACCGAAAAGCAGCAAAAGACGCGGATCGACAAGTGCCTGAAGAGGGTGAACCGTGAACTGAAGGAGGTGGCCGAAGTGCTCGGCTTGGATGCCAAGCTGACCACCTATGTAGCGCGGCACACGTTCGCCACCACCCTCAACTGGAAGGACGTTTCCGTGGAGGTCATTTCGCAGCGCATGGGACACAAGAACATCGCCACCACCCGCGCCTACCTGAAGCGCCTGCCCAACAAGGTACTGGACGAAGTGGACGAACTGCTGTGAGCTATGGAACCCTTCGAACAAGACTTCGGATACCTGGCCGATGCCGTGAGCTACACGTTCGAGATGATCCAGTCGGGTCTGTACCGCATGCCGCTCAACGATGCCGACCGCGTTATGTGGAGCATGCGCGCCAAGGTTGTTGCGGACACTTATGCCCAGCGCAGTAGCGTTGGACAACTACCTCAAGCAAGGTATAACGAGGCATTGGAGGACAGGGGCCGGTTCGATCCGCCTATGTTCAACATGGACCGATGGTTGGACCTGTACCTGTTGGACGTGCTGGCCCTCACCATTCGGCTGGGCGGATCGGGCGTGGATGAAGCAGGTAAGGGGCTGGATGAGTTGCGCAGGCACATCGCGCAACCGCCCACGGGGGAATGGCATGAGACGGAGTTGGCGCTTGTGGCAGGTGCAAAGGAGCGGCTGCAAGTGGGTATTGAGGCTGTGAAGCAGGCGATGATATCCGCTGCGAACAACAGCACCACCACCGCGACGGCTAAGGCACCGAAGCCGAACGGACGGCCCGACTTGAAAACCATAGCGCTCTTTCGCGCGCTGCGATATGTGACAGGGGACGGTGCCGCTGACATCACCCAGGCCAACGCCCAGCAGGTCGCAGCGGAAGCGGGCCTAACGGCGAAGAGCAGCGGCAAAGAGTTGCGGGCACACTTCCACCGCTACGCACTGGCCATGAACAAGGTGTCGGAGCGGACCAAGGACAGCAAACGACCCGGGGACATAGAGAAGCGTTACGATGCTGCTATCGCCATGCTGGGGCCGTGGCCTGCTGCTTTGGCGTTGGCCGAGAGCGAACGGATAATCGTGCGCACCCGTTCCCAAGGGGTCGAAGATTAGAGGCCACTTAGAGGCCACTAACTGACCGCTCGGGAAAGCACTGGTCAACGTTTGCGCCGCTGTTGGCATCAACGCCACGGCAAGCGCAAATGGAGAACCCCTTCGCAGAGATCACCGCCCGGCTGGACGCCATAGCGGTGGACGTGCGTGCCCTAAAGAGCCGCGCGATGAACGACAAGCCCGAGCGCAAGCGCCGGGTTGGACTATCCGAGGCGGCCAAATACGTGGACCTGGCCGAACGGACAATGTACAAGAAGACCCACCGGCGGGAGGTCCCGCATAGCAAGGTCGGAGGTCGCTTGTTCTTCGACTTGGACGAACTGGACAGGTGGATCGACGCGGGCCGTCGCAAGACCGCTGCCGAGGTCGCGGTGGACATCATGGAAGGAACCAAGCGGAACAAATGAGCCGGGCAGCGATGCAACGCGAACCCGGCTCCAAATGCTGACTTCCATGGCAAACCTACAACAACCCGCCACGCTCAACACCGACCTGCTGGCCGCCATCGGAGCAGAGGCCAAGCACCTGTGCGTGGTACCCGCCGAGGATGATCGTCCCAAGGCACAGGGCTTTCCTGTCCACACGCTGCCCGAGGGCTTGCGATGGATCGTTGCCGACCTCCACGCCACACTCGGCTATCCGGTGGACTACACCGCCGCCGCCGCGCTCTTCGCCCTCTCCGTGGCGATCGGCACATCCGTCCGCATCGAAGCGAAAACAGGCTGGACCGAACACGCTACGCTGTGGCAGGCCCTGGTGGGCAGGCCCGGCGCGAACAAGACGCACCCGCTCAACTGGATGCTGGGGCCGCTGAACGACCGCGACCGCAAGCGCGCCCAGGCATACGGTTGCGCCATACATGACTATGAGCAGACCAAGCGCGCCGCACGTGACAGCGACGCCGAGGTTCCACCTGAGCCACAATGTGAGCAACACCTTGTGAGCGATGCCACACCCGAGGCACTGTTGGAAGTCCTCTCACGGAACCCGCGCGGGCTGGGGTTGTACCGCGACGAACTGGCCGGATGGGTTGCCGACTTCGGACGGTACAACCAAGGTGGGGACGTGCAACTGTTCCTGTCGATATGGAGCGGCCAGCCTGTGCGCGTGAACCGCAAGACGAGCAAGCAGCCGCTCTACGTCCAAAGACCGTTCGTGTCCGTGTGCGGCACGATCCAACCCGGCGTGCTGGGCACGTTGATCGCTGAGGGCCGAGGTTCCAACGGCTTCGTTGACCGGATCCTCTTCGCGTACCCCGAGGTTCAGGACGCCCCGGGATGGTCCGATAACGAATGTGATCCGTCCGTCGGCAGCTACTGGAACAGTGTGATCGACCGCGTGTTGAGCATACCGCCGCCGGACGTTGGCGCGGACCCGCTGACGCTGCCCTTGTCGCCCGATGCTATGCGCCTGTGGGTGGAGCATCACGCGAGCATCACGGCCGGGATCA
>JAFDZE010000121.1:0-7032 GCA_018267155.1 Bacteroidota bacterium
CAAAGTGATCCTGATCGGCAACCTGGGTTCCGACCCGGAGATCAGGCATCTGCAGAACGATATCAGCGTGGCGAATTTCCGCATCGCCACGAGCGAAACGTTCAAGGACCGCACGACAGGCGAGAAGCGCGAACAGACGGAATGGCACAGCATCGTGGCATGGCGCGGCCTGGCGAACATCGCCGAAAAATACCTTCGAAAAGGGAGCAAGGTGTATGTGGAAGGCAAGCTCCGGACGCGCAAATGGGAAAAGGACGGCATCGAGCGGTACACCACCGAGATCATGGCCGATGAGATGACCTTGCTGGACCGCCCGGCCAACGCACCTCCAACCGCTGCACAGCCGGTACAACGGGCGGCAGGGTCTCCCGAACCGGTGACAGCTCCGGCAGGCGAAACAGAGTCGGACGACCTGCCCTTCTGAGCCGGGTCCCTTTCTCCGATCCCGTACCCGTTGGACGGCCCTCCCCTTCCCATATTGGTCGCAGGGCCTCCCGACCTGGCGGCCATGATCGCCATTGCGGTCATTCTGGTACTGCTCGTGGTATCGGCGTGCATGAGTGCCAGCGAAGTGGCCCTGTTCTCGCTCACCCCCACCCAACTGCGCGACCTCAAGGAGCGCGGCGGATCCAGCGGTCAGCGTGTGCTGGACCTTCTGGCGAAGCCCCGCCGACTCCTGGCGACCATCCTGGTGGTGAACAACTTCGCACTTGTGGGGATCACGATCCTGTCCTCCATTGTGATCAGGGGCCTGTTCGACCTGGACCACATGGCGGACTACCTGCGCTTCGTCCTCCAGGTCGTCCTGGTCACCTTCGTCATGCTGCTGCTGGGCGAAGTGGTGCCCAAGGTGTACGCCACGGGCAACGCCATGCGCGTGGCCCAGGGCATGAGCGGGCCGCTGATGACGTTGCGGACCCTTGCGAGCCCGATCAATGAGGCGCTTATCCGGAGCACGTCGTTCATTGAGAAACGATATCGCAGGAGAGGTACACAGAACGTCGGAGTCGATGCGCTGGGCCATGCGCTCGAACTCACCAAGGACGCCAGTACCACGGCGGGAGAACAGAAGATCCTGCGCGGTATCGTGAAGTTCGGCGCCATCGAGGCCAAACAGGTGATGCGGCCCCGTACCGAAGTGGTCGCCTTCGACCGCGACATCGGTTTCAGCGAGCTGCTCGCAGCCATCGTGGAGAGCGGCTTTTCCCGGGTGCCCGTGTACGAGGGCACCTTGGACAAGGTGATCGGCGTGCTCCACATCAAGGACGTGCTGCCCCACATCGATTCCCCCGGATTCGACTGGAGCACGTTGCTGCGCGCGCCGTATTTCATACCGGAAACCAAAAAGCTGGAAGCCCTCCTCAAGGAATTCCAGGCCAAGAAGACGCACCTGGCCGTGGTGGTGGACGAGTACGGTGGCACCAGCGGCATCATCACCCTGGAGGATGTGATCGAGGAGATCGTGGGCGATATCACCGATGAATACGATGATGAGGACCTCATCTACAGCAAGCTGGACGACAGCACGTGGGTGTTCGAGGGCCGCGCACCGCTCAACGACCTCTACCGCGTATTGGGGATCGATACCATCGGCGACGGCTCAGGCGGCAAACAGGTCTTCGAGGAGAACAAGGGCGACAGCGGAACGCTCGGGGGCTTCATACTCGAACTTACCGGGCGCATACCGCGCAAGGGCGAGCAGGTGGCCCTGCGCCAATTCCTGTTCACCGTGGAGAGTGCCGATGACAAACGTGTGCGCCGCGTGAAGGTCCATATCAGGGATGAGAAGAAGTGATATCGTTGAGCGCGCCACGGGCCATGGGCCACAGGCCACAGGCTTCAGGCTCATGGCCCCGGGCTTGTGCCTCCTGACGTTCGCCCTCATCTCCTGTTCCGACGACCCGATCCCGAAGCCGCGGGGTCAACTGCGCCTGGACCTGCCGGACACGGCCTATACGCAATGGAGCGGCCATTGCCCCTTCACCGCGGAGGTGCCGGTGTACGCCTTCGCATTGGAAAAGCCCGGTACCACGGCCGCCAGTGGCGATACCGTCTGCGGGGTCACCCTGCGGTTCCCCGGCCAGCGGGCCAGCGTATTCCTCACCTGTCGAAAGGTATCCGGCGACCTGTCGGAACTGATCAACGATGCGCACGCCTTCAAGGACAAGCACGAGGCCAAGGCCGCGCGCATCCGTCCCGAACGCGTGGAGCGCGCCGATGCCCGGGTATATGGCACCCTGTTCGACGTGGAGGGCGACGTGGCGAGCCCGATGTTATTTTACCTTACCGACAGTACAACACGCTTCCTCTATGGAGCGCTCTACTTCGACACGCACCCCAATGCCGATTCGCTGAAGCCGGTGACCGATCGCATCCGGGAGGACCTGCGGCGTTTTGCACAGACGCTGCATTGGAAGTAGGTGGAAATTGTGGTCGGTTCGATCCTCATCTGTCCCATGTGCTCGGATGCGCAACCAAGCAATTCAAGCGGAGCCGGCTATCGGGGCTCGCCCGGTTCGATGCAACACATTCAGCAGCGCCACCAACAGCAGCACGGCACCGAATTGATGCAGCACACCCAGCACGATGGGCACTTGCATCACCAGGGTGAGCACCCCGAGGATGAATTGCAGAACAACAGCCAGGGCCAACCAACCACCGGCCCCGTACAACGCCGCGTTCTGCCTTTCGCGGTATGCGAAAACAAGGAATGCCGCGGCAACAAGCCATGCGAGGTTGCGGTGGATGAACTGCACACCCTCCTTGTGATCCACCAGGTCCAATGCCGTACCAGTGTAGTTGAACGCCTGCTCAGAGAGGAAGTGACCGTGCATCAAAGGCCAGGTGTTGGCAACGCGTCCTGCGTCCAGGCCCGCTGTGAATGCTCCGTAGATGATCTGGATCACCAGCAGAACGAGCAACCACCTCGACCAACGCGCTGCACGCGACCCATCACCCCCGAACGCACGTGGTGACCGCTGCAGATCAAAGACCGTCCAGAGCACCAAGGCGAACACGCTGAAGGCTGCGCACAGGTGGATCGCCAAGCGATAGTGGCTCACATCGGTATTTTTCTCCAATCCGCTCACCACCATGAACCAGCCCAGTCCTGCCACGATGGCCCCGCCAAGCAGGATCCATAAGGCCCTCCGCATCAACCAGCCCTTCAGCAGTCCGCGCCGCCAGAACACCAGGAAGGGCACCATGAACACGAGCCCCATCAACCGGCCCCAGTTCCGGTGCAACCACTCCCAGAAGAAGATCCGCTTGAAGCCGGCCAGGTCCATGCCCTGGTTCAACAATTGATATTCAGGTATTTTTTTGTACTTCTCGAACTCGGCCTGCCACGCGACCTCGCTCAGCGGAGGCAAAGCACCCGTCACCGGCTTCCACTCCGTGATGCTGAGCCCGCTCTCGGTAAGCCTGGTGATGCCACCGATGGCCACCATGCAGGCGATCATCGCGCAGCCGGTCAGCAGCCAGATGATAACTGGTCGCAGGGACTTCGGGGCTTCGTACATGGGGGCGCGAAACTACCGAAGCAAGAACGGGTTGATGTACACCGCCGCCCGGCAGATCCATGCATCCTTCTTCGTTACTGACAATATGGCGAACCAGTTCAAGGACCGCATCAAGCACCAGGAAACCCTGCGTGATCGACTTGTACTGATCACTGAGTGGCGAGAGGAGCAGAACAAGTCGGCTCCGACCATCTGCTCATGGCCCGTACCGCTTGCTGGGCTTGCGGCTGGTGTGGCGCACCTGTACCACCGAGACGACCGGACCTTCCACTTTGTAGACCACGCGGTATTTCAACCAGTGCAGCATCGCATGGCGGAACGGGGCCTTTCGGACCGTATGGCCGTATGGGTTGGCCAAGATGTCGTTATAAAATCGGCCCAAGGCTTCCATGAACCGGCCGCCCGCCCCCATGCCTTGGTTCATTTCCCGGTACACGTGGATCCGCCGCGCTTCCTTCGTCACACTCGGAAGAATGCGCGAGACATACTTCATTCCTTGCTGCCTTCACGGATCATGCGCATGGATTCCTCACGGGTGTGGAATTTGAGTTCGCCCCGTTCGCACTTGGCAAGCTCCTCCTGGAACGCCGCGTACTCCTCGTCGGTGATGTCCTCGTCCTCCACAACAGATGGTGATTCCTTCTCGATGACCTTGGCCACGCGCCGCAGGGCCGCTTCATCCCATATCAGCATCAGGCGCTGCATCAGGTCCAGCTTCTTCAGTGCGATATCCATGGCTGCGGGTGTTTCGTGGGGTAAAAATAGCCTGTTGGGGCACGCAGCCCACGTTCCCGAAAAACCCAACGGCCCGTATCGCTTGCCAGGTTTTCGGCTGGTGTGTATCACACGATAAATGAATACATCCTCCCCTTCCACCTCATAGACCACACGGTACGGGAACTTGCGCAGCAGCACATGCCGGGAATTGCCCTTGCGCACATGATAGCCGTACGGATTGGTCTGTATCGAATCGTAGCTCTCGCGCAGCGCGGCCATGAACCGGTCGCCCAGTTCCGGGCGGATGGTATGGTACCAGAAAAAGACCTCGAGCACGTCCTTGGCGGCCGAGCCTCTCAGGACCAGCTTCCAGTTCATTTCCCGATCATCTCGCGGGCCATCCGCTGCACATCCTCCCACGTGTAGGAGCGCCCTTCCCCGCGCATGCGTTCAGCCCGCAAGTTCTCCAGTTCGGCCACTTCCTCCTCGCTGATGTCACCATCCTCAACACCGGTGTCGATCACTTCGCGCAATCGGTCAAGAATGGCCATATCACGAACTGCGAGCATGCGCTGCACCAGCTCGAGCTTGATCGTTGCGATATCCATGTTCATCGGGATGATGCCGTAAAGTTAGGGACGGTCACCACGCTCGTACGATCGCCACGCGCAGATCCGCACGCCGCCCTCAGATCCGCACCAGCCGCTGCAACAGCGCCACGATGCTCGGCAGGGCCACATTCCCGATGGATGCGTTCACCTGCTCTTCGGCCTGTTTGCCCGTGGGCGCCTGATCCCCCGTACTGGACTTCAGCACCTGCTTGGTGATGCCCACGCCGACCACCTTGTAGTCGCCGTTGTGCAGGCCTTGGACCGCCTTCACCATGTCGGCATCGCTCACCTTGCCCGGATCGTAGGTAACCACCACATGGTTGGTGACACCCGCCTCGGTGAATCCCACTTCGGCCCCGCTCACCCCAGGGAGCTTCACCAACGCGCTCTTGATGGTGTTGCCACAACCCATGGCGCAGGTCATGCCATCGATGCTCAGATCGGCCATGGTCACCGGCGTGCCGCTGCTGATGAGCACCTCGTTTACGGCGCGCACCGGATCGGCCTTCGCATCGGCAACAGGCGCGGCGGTCTCACCGCAGGCAGCGAGGGCCACTAAGCACAGGAGGTTCGCGAGCTTGTTCATGGTCTTCGGGTTCTCTTACGCATAGGACGAGGTCCCATCAGAAGATGTTACAAATGTAGGTTGCCGGGACTCCGATATTTAGCGCGCACATCAAAGGTGTCGAATGGTCCGCAGCCGTGACGAGTGGAAGAACTGGGGCCTCCTGCTCGTGCTGGCCCTCATCTGGGGCAGCTCGTTCATCCTGATGAAACGTGGGCTCTTCCATGCCGGACGACCGGTGCTGAGCCCTCTTCAGCTGGCCACCGCGCGGCTGACCATCGCTTGGTTGGCCCTTCTCCCTTTGCTCTTTGTACACGCCCCCCTTTTCCGCAAGCACTGGTTGCCCTTGCTGGGCACCGGGGTCTTGGGCAATGGCATTCCCGCCTTCCTGTTCGCGTATGCACAAACGCGCATCGATAGCGCCCTGGCCGGTATGCTCAACAGCCTTACCCCGCTGAGCACCCTGCTCATCGGGGTGCTGTTCTTCGGACATCGGCTGCGCGTGGCACATGTCATCGGCATTCTCGCTGGGCTGGCCGGAGCCGTCGGACTCATCGTGTGGCAGCGAACGGACGAGGGACTGCCCAGTTGGAACCTCTATGCTGTGCTGCCCCTGCTAGGCACCATTTGCTACGGATGCAGCGCCAACATCGTGAAACGGCACCTGTACACGCTTCCCGCTGCGGCCACCGCCTGCCTGGCCCTCACGTTCCTGGGGCCGTGGACCCTCGTGGGCGTCCGCGTCACCGACCTGCCCACCACGCTTGAAACGGATCCGGATGCCTGGCGTGCCTTGGGCTACGTCGCTCTGCTCGCCGTGCTCAGTTCCGCCCTTTCCCTAGTGCTCTGGAACGTGCTGCTCATGCGTACCACGGCGGTGTGGGCCAGCAGCGTCACCTATTTGATGCCCGTGGTGGCCATTGGCTGGGGCCTGCTCGATGGCGAAGTGCTCTCCGGGCCTCAAGTGGCCATGATCCTTCTGATCCTCCTCGCCGTGTGGCTGGTGGGCCGTGCAGAACGGATGAGCGACATTTGAGCCCATGTACCTCGGACAAAAGGTCGTCATCGTTCTACCCGCGTACCGCGCCGCGCTCACCCTGAAGCAGACCGTGGACGAGATCCCCATGGACATTGTGGATGAGGTGGTCCTGGTGGACGACAAGAGCCCCGACAACACGGTGGAAGTAGCCCGCCAGCTCGGCATCAAGCACATCGTGGAGCATCAGAAGAACCGGGGCTACGGGGGTAACCAGAAGAGCTGCTACGACAAGGCCAAGGAACTGGGCGCCGACATCGTGGTGATGCTGCACCCGGACTACCAGTACACGCCGAAGCTCCTCACCAGCATGATCGCGTTGCTGGGCAATGGCGTCTATCCCGTGGTCTTCGGCTCGCGCATCCTCGGCGGTGGCGCGCTCAAGGGCGGCATGCCGATGTACAAGTACATATTCAACCGCATGCTCACCCTGGGCCAGAATCTCCTCATGGGCGAGAAACTGAGTGAGTACCATACCGGCTACCGCGCCTTCCACCGCAAGGTGCTCGATGCCTGCCCCTACCACAAGTGCTCCGATGATTTCGTCTTCGACAACCAGATGATCGCCCAGATCTTCTGGCA
>JAFDZE010000121.1:7135-9027 GCA_018267155.1 Bacteroidota bacterium
GGCGTGGTGGGCACCAGCTGGCGGTACTTCCTGGCCCGGACAGGGCTGGTGAAGTGGGCGCTGCTGGAAGCCTGAACCGCCTATGACGAGGCAGCACCGTACGGTTCTGTCGCTTTCCACAAATCCGACCGCCGCGACCATGGCGCCCACAACCGACCTCTGCGAATGTGCTTACATCCTGCACGGTCTCGCGTCGCACCGATCCTGGCGTTATATCGTTGTCCGATAGATGCCAAGCATATGGCATTCGGCAAAATGCCTGTACAGGCGACTGTGGAAGATACTCTCCGCAGCTACGGTCGTGCTCATGCCCCACCTGGCCGACGCCCAATTCTGGGCATCGGCAGGCCTGCCCGGTACTTCGGTCGTGTTGCAGGAAGTCTACGCCACGCCGAACGAGGATACGCTCTATTACTGCGGCACGCTTCAACTCAACGGCGTTTCCTGGTGGGCCAGCAATTCCATCATGCGCCTGACGGCACAGGGGTGGGATACGCTCGGTGTTGTACATGGAGTTGTTACTACGGTGGTCCACTGGCACGACACGTTGGTTGTTGGAGGGGCGTTCACAACGGTGAATAGTGATACGATGTACAACGTTGCGGCCCATGTGAATGGCAACTGGCTACCCTTTGGCGTGTTCCAAGACCTTTCCGTGCGTCGATTGCGGATCATTGACGAAGAATTGTACGCTGTTGGCAGTTTCGATAGCGTCGATGGCGACACTACCATCGTGGGTATTGCGGTACGTAGAGGTGGGGCATGGCACCGAGTAGGGAATTCAGTTGAACAGGACGACCCACAGCTCTTGGATCTGACCAGTTACAACGGTAGCTTAGCAGCTATTGGACTCATGGGAAATGAGGATGGTCGTGGCATTATGCAACTGATCGACTCCACTTGGCAACTTGTCGGGCCGGGGATCCAAGGAGGGCTTTCCGGTGCGCACAGTATCATGGAGTACCAAGGCGACCTGTATGTGGGCGGGCAGCTACGCCTGGGCGAAGGCAACGCCGGGCAGGACATCATGCGCTGGGACGGCTCACAGTTCCACGCTTTGGGCCTTGGCTTGCAGCGGGAACTCGGAAATACATACACGTTCAGCGATTGCCGGGCCATGCGGATCCATGATGGGCTGCTATTCGTGGGCGGGGGGTTCCGGTACGCGGGCGGAATTCCAGCGGACGGAGTCGCGGTTTGGGACGGAAGTCAATGGTGCGGAGTTCCTGGCACACTTACTGAGGCTGGTGGCGGTGCCATGTCCATCGCCTTCTATCATGACACCCTTTTCGTTGCTTGTGGTTGGCTGGCGGATGGCGATTCCGTGAACCAAGCGGCTCGGTTCATCGGAGCATCGTACATCGATTCGTGTTCAGGTCCATTGAGCACGAACAGCCCACTACCCCTTCCAGAAGCCGAGCGCGTTTTCCCCAACCCGGCCACATCGGTCATTCGATTTACCCCACCGTTCAGCCGGAATGAACAAGCCGTGATAGTGGACGCCTTGGGCCGCATTGTTGTGAGCCTCTCGGGTCGAGTCCCGGAATTCGATGTGTCCGCATGGCCACGCGGTATGTACACCGTGCTTTCAACCAAAGGGCCAGCCACACGGTTCCTACTCCAATGATCTTCAACCAACACCGGGCGTGGCGTACCTTGGGCACGCTCTCCCATGCCTATAGCCGCTGCCACGCGCATCGATCACGGGCCTGCGGAAATTCGGTTTGACCGCGCGAAAAGGCACCTGCGGCTTGGGGAAATCCTCCTCGTTCCGGATCCTCCTTGGCCTGCTCCACCCCGCCGCAGAGCTTCTTCCTCCTCAGACATTCCCGCCCGTTCCTCAGTCGGTGGTTAAGATCCGGTTTGATCGGCGATCAACCATGGTGGGTCGA
>JAFDZE010000121.1:9053-12606 GCA_018267155.1 Bacteroidota bacterium
AGCGCGAGGCTCAAACCCTTGCACTCTCGCACTTTTGAACCCATGGATCGACCGCTTCTTTATCACCGACTGAGTAAATACCAGCTCTGGATCCGTCCCGTACATGTGAGCCAATGCAAGCTTGGCCAATGCGATGGCTTCCAGAGCGCACTGCACAAGCTGATCGGCGGAAAGCAGAATGCGGATCTTTGACGCGGACCAGAACAAGGCATGTTGAAGAGCGCGCACACGGAGTTCCTCATCGCAGCACTCGCTCTGCTCCTCTTCGTGCCCGGCCTCGGTGCAGTGAACCTCTTCGATTGGGACGAGATCAACTTCGCGGAGATCGCCCGGGAAATGCTCGTGACCGACGACCCGCTCCAGCCCCGTATCGCCTTCCAGCCCTTCTACGAGAAGCCGCCCCTGTTCATGTGGATGCAGGCGCTGTGCATGAAGGTCTTCGGGGTGGGTGAATTCGCCGCGCGGCTGCCTAATGCCATCTGTGGCGCCGTCACCCTGCTGACGCTGTACCGCATGGGCTCCCGTTTGCGCAATGGGGCCTTCGGCCTGCTTTGGGTGCTGGCCTATCTCGGTTCGATCCTCCCCAACCTGTACTTCCGCAGTGGGATCATAGACCCTTGGTTCAACCTCTTCATCTTCGCCGGTCTCCACGCGTACATCCGTGCGGCGGGCGGAGATGGCCCACGCCATGCCGCGTTGTGCGGGCTCTGGCTCGGCCTGGCCGTGCTCACCAAGGGTCCGGTGGCCGTCCTCATCCCCGGCATCACCGTGGTCGTATACGCGCTACGGCAGCGCCGATGGCCCATGGTCTGGATCCGGACCATCTCCGTGGCAGCACCGATACTGTTGCTCACCATCGGCACATGGGCCGTGGCCGACCTCCTGCGCAATGGCCCCGACTTCATGTCGGGCTTCTTCTGGCGCCAGGTGGCCATGCTCACCACTGAGGATGCCGGGCACGGCGGATTCCTCGGGTATCATTTCGTGGTGCTGTTGCTCGGTTGTTTCCCCGCCTCCCTCTTCGCCATTCACGAAATGACCCGTCGTTCCACGGATAGCGACCGACACCGCGAGCACCGTCGCTGGATGATCATCCTCTTCTGGACCGTGCTGCTGCTCTTCACCATCGTGCGCACCAAGATCGTACACTACAGCAGCCTCTGCTGGTTCCCGCTCACCTACCTGGCGGCACTGAGCATAGAGCGTCTCTGGCGTGGCGAAGCCCGGGCTCCGATGTGGTTGCGCGTATCACTCGGTGGTATCGGCACCCTCGTGGCGTTGATCTTCATCGCCGCGCCGTTCGTGGGCATGCACATCGATGTGATCAAGCCCCTGGTGGCCGATCCGTTCGGCCGTGCGAACCTGGATGCGGATGTCACCTGGACCGGCGAGGAGGCGCTGGCCGGCATATGGATGGCCGTGGTGCTCTTCCTGGGCCACCGGTACTTCGCACGGGGCGATCTGAAGCGGGGCATACCGGTGGTCTTTGGCGGCACCGCGATCTTCGTGAGCCTGGCGCTCTTCTTCTTCATCAACAACATCGAAGGCTATTCCCAGCGCGCCGCCATCGACTTCTTCAAAGCGTGCGCCAGGTCATCGGACGATGGCCGCCCGGTGTACACCATCACCCGCGATTACAAGAGCTATGCGCAGCTCTTCTACGCCCGTACGTTGCCACCGGCCGACCCCCGTGCGCACAACGAGGAATGGCTCTTCCACGGCCCCATCGATCGTCCTGTGCTCCTCTCCGCGAAGATCACCGGGGAGGAAAGCGTGAAGGCAATCGGAACCTTCACGGAATTGAACCGGAAGAACGGGTTCATTTTCTACCGACGCGATCCCTGATACCATTTCGCAGTATGGGGTCATCCGATATGTCACGCTGAGCCCGTCGAACCGGTCCTTGCTTCGCCGTAGCGGCTACGCAAAGGCGCGGTCGGCAGGCTCACCGTGACACGTCTTTTTCATTGCCGGGCAATTGGGACGGAGGCCTATTCGATAGTGCGGTCGGTCACCTCCGCACACGTGTGGAAACGAAGCGGGGCCCGGCATGCCGGGCCCCGCTAAGAATGATCCGCTTCCGGTTCAACGCACCACTAAACGCTCCACACGTTGGCCGGTCTCATGGGCCAGGCGGACCGTGTACACGCCAGCGGCCAGGCCGAGCGCGCGGGTATCGATGGTCACACGCTCTTGCGCCAGATCGCGGGTGGCACGCGACCACACTTCGCGTCCTTGAGCGTCGAGCATGGCGATGCGGCCCTTGCCCGGCGCTGAGAGCGCATATACAACGGATACTTCACCCTCGGTGGGATTGGGCATCACGGTGAGGCCCGTGGTTCCGGCCTGCAGGTCGTTGAAGCCCACCGTACCGGTGATGTTGACGTCGTCGATGTAGAGGTTGTTGGACTTCTCACCCGAGTAGAAAACGAACTTGAAGCGGACATGGTCCGTGGCGAAGCTCGATGCCAGGTTGAACGACTCCTGTTGCCACACGGCTGGCGAACCCGGCACGAAGGGTGCCGAGGTGGTCCCTGCCGTGATGATGTCCTCCTCGTCGATCGTTTTGCGCAACTGCCAGTTCCTTCCGCAATTGGTGGAGGACCAGATCTCCAGTTTCTCGGTCACCTCTTCCATGTCGGTGGTCGAGACCGCGTAGGCGTACCAGAAGGAGAACTCTCCGTTCTGGAGCCAAGTGAGATCCATGTCGGGGGTCACCAAAGCATCAATGTCATCCGCGCCTTCATCAATGAAGTAGTCGTTGATGCCATAGCTGTCCTTGGCATTGAGCATCATGGATGAACCTCCGCTGTGCCCGGCATTGGACACGTGATGCCAGAAACTCTCATCCGCATCGTAGTTATTGGTGAACCAGTAGCAGTCCGCGCACGACCCCTCAAAATCCTCCTGGACCGCACCGGAGAGCACGGACCACGGGTAGGAGATGAACACGCTGAATTCGTTCACGCGGGTACTGGATCCCTGGGCGTTGCTCACCGTAAGGCTCACGGTCTTCCATCCCCCGGAGTTGAAGCTCACGGTAGGGTTCCGATCCGTGCTGGTGGAGGGCTCCCCGTCCTGGAAGGTCCATTGCCAGGAATCGGGCATGGCGCGCTGGCTGTTGTCAAAGAAAGATACCTGATCACCGATGCAATAGAAATCCGTTCCCTGCGGGGTGTTCGGGTTGCCGGTGGCGATGGCATCATTGAAGCAATAGAAATCCGCCACGGGAGCGCAGTGCTGGTCGGTCAGCCCGTCGGTGCCAGTGGCGGCCAGGGTCTCGGGGGTCCAGAGGTTGTCGCGCTCGGCAAGGCCCGAGGCCAGTGCGGCGCGCATCCGCTCATTCTGACCTTCGGTGAACATCATGGAGCAGTAGGAATACTCCATGTAGTTCTGGAAGTTCTCGTAGATGGTGTCGCTGCAGTTCTTGCTCTGTGCCGGGGTGGGGCAGATGTTCCAGCCACGGGTCCATGGCGTATCATCCACGGCATCATCCCCACAGGTCGGGGACATGTGACCCGCAGGTGCACCATCTTCACCATTGTTATCACCC
>JAFDZE010000122.1 GCA_018267155.1 Bacteroidota bacterium
GAGGCCGATGTTGTCGAACCACTTCCGCTCGCCGGTCGGAGCATCACCCCGGAACCAGTCGGCCGGGAAGACGCGCTGCACGTTGAAGGTGACCGTGGGCAGGGTGATGTCGTAGGTCTTGTTCAGGGTGTTCTGGCTGTGGCGCATGCCGACGGCCACGTTGTACGGCTTGCCGCTCCATAGGTGGTTCCACTGGATATTGCTCTGGAATGTGTTGGAGAGGAAGTCGCCCTGGGTGCTGTTGAAGTTGTTGCTGAAGTTGCCGCTGCTGCCGAAGTTGACGCTGGCGCTGAAGCGGTCGGTGAGGCTGGCCTTGGGGTCCATCAGGTGGTTCCAGCGCACGAAGAAGTTGGTCTGGCGGCTGAAGTCGGGGTATTCGGGCACACTGTTCAGCAGGGTGGTGCGGCTGATGTCGACATTACCGCTGTACCGGTATCGTGTGCGGTAGCGGGTGAGCGCGCGCAAGGTCCAGCTGCCCCGGCTGTAGATGTCGCCGGTGAGCTGGGCGTCCACGTGGTCGTTGATCGGCTGGTACCAACCGCCGTTGAGCAAGTAGTAGCCGAGCGCATCGCTGTACCCGAAAACGGGGATGAGCACGCCCGCGGCCCCGTTCTTGTGGTTGGGGAAGAGCCCGAAGGGGGCGGCCAGGGGCAGGGGCACCCTGCCCACCTTCATGATCACGGGCCCGGTAACGATCTTGTCGTCCGGGATCACCATCATGCGGCTCACGGCGAAGTGGTAGTGGGGCCGCGGCCGGTCGCAGGTGGTGAGCATGCCGCCCTTGCTGTGTACCTCCTCGTTGGCGTGGCGCTTGCTCAGGTGGGCCAGGGCGTACAACTGGTCCTCGGTGGTGCGCACCTCGCGGATCAGACCCTCTTTCGTACGGAAGTTATAGGCCAGGCTGTCGGCCTCGATCGTTCTTCCACCTTGTTTGAACACGGGCTTCCCAACGATGGTCCCGCTGCTGTCGGGGGCACCAAATGCACTGGCGGTCTCGTTCTTCATGTCCAGAACGATGCGGTCGGCCGTGAGTTCCAGCCCCTCGTAGGCGACCTTGGCGGCCCCGAAGAGGTACAGCTTTTGCCCGGCCATGTCGTAACGCGTACTGTCGCGGGCCGAGGCCGTCACCTTGTTCTGTAACGACTGCGCACGAGCGGACATGCCCACGCCCACTGTCAACAAGCCCGTGAGGAAAACGGTGCGCAACGCCCACCAAGCCCCGGACCGTACCCGTCTACTTTCGCGCAATGGCGCGGCAGGGTTACTGGGTTGGTCCATCGGGCGGACGAAAGTACCCCGCGTCCTTCGACCGGCGTCCGGGGATGATCGGGGAGCCGGTTCGCGGCAGGACCAAGGGAACCAGCGCATCGGTGCAGAACGGATGAAGGCTCGCTATCGTACGCTTCGTTGGGCGCTCTTCGGCGCGGTGGTATTCGGTCTCCCCGCACGAACCTTGCCACAGGTGGATCCGAACGTGGTGGATGTGGTATGCCTGGATGCGGGCCACGGCGGCAAGGATCCCGGCAACCTGGGCACCGGCCGCTTCAAGACCACCGAGAAGCACGTGGCGTTCAACGTCACCAAACTGGTGGGCAAGTACATCCAGGAGAACCTCCCCGGTGTGAAGGTGGTGTACACGCGGGAGGACGACCGCTTCATCGAACTGAAGGAACGCTGCAACATCGCCAACAAGGCCAAGGCCGACGTGTTCATCAGCATCCACTGCAACGCCAACGCCAAGCACGAGCCGCACGGCGCGGAGACCTACTTCATGGGGTTGCACAAGACCGAGGCCAACATGCGGACTGCCATGCAGGAGAACGCGTCCATATTGCTGGAGGATGGTCACGATCTGAAGTACGACGGCTACGACCCGAAGGACCCGGAGAGCATGATCGCGCTGAGTTTGAGGCAGAACGTCTTCATGGATCAGAGCGCCATGCTCAGTGCTGCGGTACAGGAGCAGTTCCGTGATCGTGCGGGTCGGAGTGACCGGGGCGTGAAACAGGCCGGTTTCCTGGTGATCAGTTACACCACCATGCCGGCGATCCTGATCGAACTGGGCTTCCTCACCAACGCTGACGAGGAGGACTATATGCAGAGCACGAAAGGGCAGGAGCACCTGGCCAGTGCCATCTACCGTGCCTTCAAGTCGTACAAGGCGACCATCGAGAGCAAGGGGGCGCAGGTGGCTGTGGCACCTCTACCGGAAAGACCCGACACGGTGACGCCGGAGAAGGAGGAAAAGGGTGCGGACCAGCCCAGGGACAATGGGGTGCGCTTCAAGGTGCAGATCGTCACCAGCAGCAAGCGCATCGATCTGAAGCCGAAGAATTTCAACGGGCTGGAAGGCGTGCAGGAGATGAAGGGCAACGACCTGTGGAAATACACCGTGGGTGATGAGCGCACACTGGAGGACGCACGGGCCCTGCAGCGGACCTGCCGCGAAAAGGGCTTTGAGGGCTGTTTCATCGTGGCCTTCAAGGAGGGCGCACGGATCGATCTGCAGCAAGCCGTAACATTGGCCCGTCAGCCGTAGGACCGAAGCCCGTGGTGAAGATCAAACGCGAATACGCCATCGCCCTGATGATGATCGGGGCCATCGCGCTGCTCTGGTACGGCATCAACTACCTCAAGGGCTTCAACCTGTTCGGGGGCAGGGATGTGTACTACGCGAAATACAATGATCTGGCGGGTATTTCAAGAGCCAGCCCGGTGCTTTACAACGGTGCCAAGGTGGGCCAGGTGGTGAGCATCCGGTTGATGGACGACAGCGCGGGCACATGGCTGGTGTCCCTGCAGATCGACAACAAGACCCTGCGGGTGACCAAAGGCTCCATGGCCGAGATCTACAGCAGCGATTTCCTCACCCGGGCCATCCGGATCGTGCCCGGCCCCGGGGAGGTGGCCCATCGCGGCGATACCCTTCGAAGTGGATCGGAGGCCAGCATCACCGACGCGCTCAACCAGCAGATCGATCCCATCAAACGCAAGGTGGAAGGCATGATGGTGAACTTGGACAGCGTGGTCACCGCCTTGCAGGCCGTGTTCAACGTGCAGGCACAGCAGGACATCGACTCGGGGCTCAAGAGCCTGCGGGGCACCCTTGAGAACCTGGAGCGTGCCACCGGCCGGCTCGATGCGTTGCTGGCCAGCGAATCGGAAGGCATCCGGTCCACCTTGGACAATCTGAACAAGTTGAGCACCACGCTCGCGGGCAACAGCACCGAACTGGACCGGATTTTCGCCAATGCGGACAGCATCACCACCGCGCTGGCCGACGGGCGGTTGAAGAAGATGCTGGCCGACCTGGGGGAAGTGAGCGGCCAGTTGAAAGGTACGATGGCCAGGTTGAACGAAGGGGAAGGCACGTTGGGCAAACTGTTGAAGGACGACAGCCTATATGTCAACCTGAACAAGGCCAGCAAGGACCTTGACCTGCTGCTGGAGGACCTTCGCGTGAACCCGAACCGGTATCTGAGTATCTTCGGGAAGAAGGACAAGCTGCCCAAGCTCAGCGGGGCGGACATCGAGCGGATCCAGCAGGCGTACCAGAAGCAGCAGGGCAAGCCATGATCGCCAGCATCCTCTTCGTTCTGCTCCTCGGGGCGGCGAGCTGGCTCTTCGCAAGGAACATCATGCGGATCAGGCGGAATATCCTGCTGGGACGCGATGTGACCATCAACGACCGCCCGGGTGCGCGCTGGGCATTGATGGCGCGCGTGGCCCTCGGGCAGAGCAAGATGGTGGTGCGGCCCATCGCGGGTTTCCTGCACATCATCGTTTATGCGGGCTTCGTCATCGTCAACATCGAAGTGCTGGAGATCATTATCGACGGCATCTTCGGCACGCACCGGGTGCTGAGCTTCCTGGGCGGGTTCTACGACTTTCTCATCGGCAGTTTCGAGTGGCTCGCGCTGGGTGTATGGGTGGCCTGCGCCATCTTCCTCGTACGCCGCAACATCATGAAGCTGAAACGCTTCGTGATGAAGGAGCTGGACGGCTGGCCACGAACCGATGCGAATCTGATCCTCTGCACCGAGATCGCGCTGATGACGGCCTTCCTGGTGATGAACGCCGCGGATGTCACCTTGCAGCAACAGGGGGCTGCGCACTACACGCGGGCAGGCGCTTTCCCGGTCAGTTCCTTCATCGCCTCCCTCACATCCTTCACTTCGCTCTCCTCCGGGACGCTCATCGCCATTGAACGAACCTGCTGGTGGTTCCACATCATCGGCATCCTCTTTTTCCTGAACTACCTCGTTGTCAGTAAACACTTGCACATCCTGCTGGCCTTTCCCAACGTGTGGTACGGCAGCCTGAGGCCGAAGACGGAGATCGTGAACATGGAGCGGATCACCGGCGAGGTGAAGAGCATGTTGGATCCCAGCGTACAACCTCCGGTACCTGCGGCGCGCACAGTGGCAGGCGTGGAGATGCAGGAGCGTTTCGGTGCGAAGGACGTCTTCGACCTGTCGTGGAAGCAATTGATGGACGGCATGACATGCACCGAGTGCGGACGCTGCACAAGCGTGTGCCCGGCCAACCTCACCGGCAAGCTGCTCAGCCCGCGCAAGATCATGATGGACACCCGCGACCGGCTGGAGGAGGTGGGCAAGGTCATCGACGCCAAGGGCAGGTGGGAGGACGACGGCAAGAGCCTGCACAGCCGCATAAGCGAAGAGGAACTCTGGGCCTGCACCACGTGCAACGCATGCACCGAGGCCTGCCCGGTGAACATCGATCCGGTGGGCATCATCGTGGACATGCGGCGCTACCTGGTGATGGAGGAGAGCAGGACACGTCCAGCGCTGGCGAACATGTTGACGAACGTGGAGAACAACGGTGCGCCGTGGCAGATGAGCCAGGCGGATCGCCTCAAGTGGACCGAATAGGGGGCGACATTCATGCCGCCCGATCACTCCCAAGTATGATGACCGAACCCATCCGCATCCCCACCATGGCAGAGATGATGGCCAGCGGTGACACGCCTGAAGTGTTGTTCTGGGTGGGCTGCGCGGGATCCTTCGACGACCGGGCGAAGAAGATCACCAAAGCTTTCGTGCGGATCCTGAACGCGGCGAAGGTCAAGTTCGCGGTGCTGGGCACGGAGGAGAGCTGCACGGGCGACCCCGCACGACGGGCGGGCAACGAGTTCGTCTTCCAGATGCAGGCGCAGAACAACATCACCGTGCTGAACGGCTATGGTGTGAAGCGCATCGTCACCGCCTGTCCGCACTGCTTCAACACGCTGAAGAACGAATATCCCGCACTGGGCGGGAGCTACGAGGTGATGCACCACACGCAGTTCATCAATGCGTTGATGAAGGAGGGCCGCATCAAGGTGGAGGGGGGCAGCTTCAAAGGCAAGCGCATCACCTTCCACGATCCGTGCTACCTGGGCCGTGGCAACGGCGAGTACGAAGCCCCGCGTGAAGTGCTGCTGAAGCTCGACGCCGCGCTGGTGGAGCTGAAGCGTAGCAAGCAGAACGGTCTGTGCTGTGGTGCCGGCGGCGCACAGATGTTCAAGGAGGCCGAACCCGGCACCAAGGAGGTGAACGTGGAACGCAGTGAGGAGGCTCTGGCCGCCGCACCGGACGTGATCGCGGCGGGTTGCCCGTTCTGCAACACCATGTTGACGGACGGGGTGAAGCACTTCAACAAGGAAGGGGCGGTGAAGGTGATGGACGTGGCCGAATTGATCGCGGAGGCGGGGGAGTTGTAACCCTTCGCCTCCGTCGATACGTATCGCACTGCCGATCACGTATATTTGGCCATCATGAAGACGAAGCTCACCCTCAGTATCGACAGTGCCAAGGTGAGACGTGCCAAGATCTATGGGCGGGAGCGCGGAAAGTCCGTGAGCGAACTGGTGGAGGAGATGATCGACAAACTGACGGTCGATGCCAAGTCCGCGAAGTCCTGGAGCCAGCGTTGGGGTGGCACCTTGCGGCTGACAGCAGCGGACATGAAGCGCGATGACCGCTTCGGGAAACTGGTCAGGCGAGCCGCTGCCGCACCTCGCGCCCGGAAGAAACAGCGTGCTTGATGCGGATCTTTCTGGACAGCGATGTGATCATCGCGGCATTGGATGGCCACGAGGCACAGTCTCCCGATGCACAGCGCGTAATGGACCTGGTGGAATCGGGAACTGTGCAAGCGGTGACCACCTCCGTGATCCTGGCGAATGTGATGTACGTGGTGAGTCAGAAATGGCGCATCAGTCGTACCCGCATGGACCGACCACGGGTGGTGGAAGCGATGGGATCCATCCTTGCGCTGGTGAAGGTGATCCCGATCGGCGAGGCGCATTTCCACGCGTCCTTCAGCAGCAAGTTCGACGACCTGGAGGACGGTGTGCAGCACTTCGCAGCATTGGACGCCGGCAAAGTGGACGCCATCGTCACGTGCAATGGCAAGGACTTCGCGGCCAGCCGGATCAAGGTCCTGGAGCCGGCCGAGATGATCGAACGCCTCGGTTAGGGCATCGTCAGTTCCCCAGCAGAACCTTCACCGCCGCCTCCAGCTGCTGATCACGTCCCGTGGAGACCACGGCGGGATCCAGCACCTGCTTCACGTCCGGTTCCAACTGCTGGTTCTCCAGGTAGTTGCCGTTGTTGTCCACCATGCCCACCATGGGGATGCCGAACCACATGCCGTTCTGCAGGGTCTCCCACCACACGGCGGTGCCTGTGCCGGGCACGGGCATGCCCACGAGCTTGCCCACGCCCAGTGCGCGGTAGGTCACGGGGAACATGTGGGCATCGCTGTAATTGCTCTCGCTCATCACGACGCAACTCTTTTTCTGGTATTTGAACTGCGGCTCGGTGCCCAGGTTCTGGCCGCGGGGCAACATGGTCATGTACGTCTTGCCGTTGAGGAAGGTCGCCAGATCGTCGTGCAACCATCCACCGCCGTTGAAGCGAGTGTCCACCACCAGTCCCTCCTTGTCATGGTAGCGGCCAAGCGCTTCCTCATAGACGGTGCGGTAGCTGTTGTCATCCATGCCCTCCACGTGGACGTAGCCGAGCTTGCCGCCGCTCAGGCTGTCCACCAGATGGCGGCAACGTTCCACCCACCGGTGATAGAGCAGTTCCTGATCGCCCCCTCCGGCCAGTGGCTTAACGGTTTCCTCCCAGCGCGTGTTCGTCCCGGGGTCGAACATGCCCAACAGCATCGGCTTGCCTCCTTTGCGGTTGAAGAGCATCGCCCAGTCGATGTCGGCGGTGATGGTCACGCCATCGATCTTCTCGATCACGTGGCCCGCCTTCACCTTCGTGCCCTGCTTGATCAGCGGGCTCTTCTCCATAACCTCGGTGATACGGAGGCCAGGCCCCGGTCCGTTGGCGAAGAAGCAACCGAGCGTGGCCGTTTCGTCGCCGTTCTTGACCTCAGGCCTGTAGCCCGAACCGGTGTGTGATGCGTTGAGTTCGCCGAGCATCTCGCTGCAGAGTTCGGCCATGTCGAAGTTGTTGTTGATGTACGGCAGGTAGCGCTGGTACTCGGTCTTGTACTTGTCCCAATCGACCCCCTGCATGTCCGTACGGTAGAATTTCTTCTTCACCTGCCGCCAGATGTGCTCGAAGAGATATGCGCGTTCGGCGTTCTCGTTCAGCAGCATCTCACCGTTGATGCCGATGCTCTTGTTCTCGTTCTTTTCCGTGTCGTACTTGCTCACCGTGCCGTTGCTGATGTAGAAAAGCGCCTTCTGGTCCTTGTCCCATTCAAGCCCACCGGCCCAACCGTCGCCCATCTTGTTGAGGATCTTGGCCTCGCGCGTGCGGATCTCGTACTGCCAGAGGTCGGTGCCTTTCTCGAAGGCGGCCAGGTAATACAACTTCTCACCGTCGTTGCTCAGTACCGCACCGGTGAGGGCACTGCTGTTGGGTGTCAGTCGCACGCGCCGGTCCTCGATCCCGGCCAGTTCGATCCTGATCGGTTCCACCTGCTTGTCCTTTTCCGGCTCCTTCTTCTTGTCGTCCTTGTTCTTCTTGTCCTTGTCCTCCTTCTTTTCGTCGCCACCGTCCTTCTTCTCTTCATCCTCCTTGGCCAGTGCGGCCTCCTCCTTGGTCATTTTGAACCTGTCGTACGCCTCCTGCGTGAGGAAGATGGCGTAAGCATCGCTCTCGCCACCCCAGCTCCCGTGGTTCTTCTGGCCGTCGCGATCACTGACGTACACGATCGCCTTGCCATCCATGGCCCAGCGCGGCGTATAACCGCCATAGCCGCTCCGGGTGAGGTCCGTGATCTCCTTGCCGCCCTCGGCACTCACCAGGCCCACCTGATTGATCCACTGCTTGTCGTGCAGGAAACCCACCGTGAACCATTTGCTGTCCGGGCTCCATTGGTACCACTGGTCACCGTCGCTGTAGCTGTAGTTCCTGTTCCCGGGCATGATGGTGCGGGTCTGCTTGGTGGCGAGGTTCAGGACCTTGAGCGTGGTGCGTTCTTCCAGGTAGGCCACTTCCTTGCCGTCCGGTGAGTAGTAGGGCTGGAACTCTTCGGCCGGTGTGTTGAGCAGGGGTTCCTCCTTCAGCACGGTGCCATTGAAAAAATACTTCTCCTCCTTGCGGGTGAGGCTGGTGGTGTACAGGTCCCAGCTGCCGTTGCGTTCGCTGGCGTAAAGGATGCTGCGCCCATCCGGGCTGAAACTGACGCTGCGCTCCTGTTCGGGCGTGTTGGTGATCCGGCGCGTGGTGCCCTCGGCCACGGAGGTCACGAAGACCTCGCCGCGGTGAACAAGGACGATCTCCTTGCCGTTGGGGCTCACGCTGTACTCGTCCGCGCTGTTCACATTGATCGTGCGTTCGGGCAGGTAACGGCCATCGGTATGGATCCGGATGTCCACCTTCCTGGGTTCGCCGCCATCGGTCATGGTGTACAGCTCGCCCCTGTGGCTGAAGCAGAGCACTCCCGCATCGCTCATGCTGAGGTAGCGCACGGGATCCCCGGTGAAGTGGCTCACCTGGGTGCTGGCACCACCCGCGGCCGCCATCTTGTGGATGTTGAAGCTTCCCTTCTCCTCGGTGAGGTAGTACAGGGTGTTGCCGTCCTTGCTCCACACCGGATCGCGGTCCTCGCCGGCGAACGTGGTGAGTTGCGTGTACGCCTTGGTCGCAGGGTTGAACGTCCAGATGTCGCGCGTTACCGAGGAGGTGTGGTGCTTGCGCCAATTGTCCTCGTAGCCCTTGCGATCATGGTAGGCGATGATCGTTCCCGCCGGGTTGTACCGGGCGTTCTGCATGGCGATGGTACTTATTTGCAGCGGCCGTCCGCCGTTCGATGGCACAGTGTACAGCTCGCCCAGCCCGCCCACAGGGAACTGCTGATCGCGCACATCGTCCTGCCGGGTACCGTAAAAGATCACCTGACTGTTATCGCGGGTGAAGTCCGAAGCGGTCTCGCCGTTGCTATGGAATGTGAGGCGTACCGGCGCACCGCCCATGCTGGCCATTACGAACACATCGCTGTTACCGTAGCGGTTGCTGGTGAATGCGATCCGCGCACCGTCATGGCTCCAGACCGGGGTATGGTCGTAGGCCTCGCTTGTGGTCAGGGGGATGGCGTCACCGCCGGCGGTGGGCACCCGCCAGATATCGCCCTGGTAGCAGAACGCGATGGTTTGCCCATCGGGGCTGATCGCGGCGTTGCGCAGCCAGAGCGGAATGGTCTGGGCGGCAAGGGAGAACGTCCAGAAGGAAGCGGAGGCGACAAGTATCTGTTTCATTGTTGTTGGGGCCGGGTCGCATTCGGCCCGACCCTTCGTGGCATCGCGACCGGCCGCCAAACTACCCGCCATGCCGCCCCGATGGTCACGGGACGAACGGTTCTGTGCCAACCTTTGCAAAATGGAACCAACGACCAGTCGCCGAACGATCGAGGACATGCCGGCCCATGTGCGGGTGTGGGTGTACAAGAGCGCAACCCCCTTCACACCGGATCAACAGCGGGAGATGCTCTTACGAGGAATGGCGTTCTCCGGGGAATGGACCGCGCATGCCGTGGCACTCGACGCCTGTGTCGATGTGCTGTACGACCATTTTCTGGTGATCGCTGTTGATGAACGACAGGCCCTGGCCAGCGGATGCAGCGTCGATAAAAGCGTGCGTTTCATCCAAGAACTGGAGCGCGATCTGATGCTGACGCTAACCGACCGGATGGTGGTCCTGTACGATGGGGATCCGGGTATCCGGGCGTGCCGGGTGCCCGAGGTGGAAGGTCTGATCAGGTCGGGCGGAATGCATGCCGATACATTGGTCTATGACGACCTGGTGACCACGTGCGGCGAACTGCGTGCGCGGTTCCGTGGTCCCTTGAGCGGTACCTGGCTGGCGCGTTACCTGTGATGGTACAGGGTTCGTGATGGTCGCTATGCACGGCGACCTGTTGGCGAAGGAACCCATGGGCCTGCCGGACAGGGTTGTCCGACTGCGCACCTTGCGCCGATGCGTGCGTTGTACGAACGTTTGTTCGGGTCCTTTTCCCAAGGGTGGGGGCAGTTAACGGTCTATTTCCTGCTGCTGCTGCTCGGTTCGTTGATCCTGTCCTGGCTGTCCAACCGGAAGCTGCGACCGGTCGATCGTGGTCCGGCGTTGAGCGTGCCCATGTTCCTGGCATCATTCGCCATGTTGATGATCGCCCGGTATTTCATACTGGACCGATGGAACGCCGTCATCATCGCCGCCGGCCTGGCCATCGCGGGCCTGTTCATCTCGAAGAGCGGCACGCGCGCACCGGTGCTGATCGTGATCATGCTTGCCGTTCTGCTCGGCTTCGGGTTGAACCTGAGCGCCATGGTGCTGTTCGTTGCGGCCTTCATCATGTTGCTGCTCAGCCGCACCGCTGTGAAATGAGGTCGAAGCGCAAGAAGGGATCCACACCGGTGGCCCTGCTGACCGGGCTGGGGTTGCCGTTGCTGGCGTTGTTCGGTGTGTTCTCGTTGATCCCCTACGAGCGCATGACCGACCGGTGGCCCTTGGGCATCACGGGGGAGGAGGTGCATGCCTACCAACGCTGGTTCGACCAACGACCCGACACCATGCCCAAGGTGGACGTGCCCCGCCTGGAACTTTCGGCCAATGGTGACTGTGACGGGGCGCGCGAGTTCACGCTCCCGGATCATCCGGGCAGTGTGACATTGGAAAAGGACGGGGAGGAACGCATCCTGTCGTTTCCCGCCACATCACCTTGGAACGACCAGCATACCGTGCGGTTGGTACCGGCGGACATGAGCGCCATCAAGCGGTTGTATGCCGCCGAGGTGGTGCGGCGACTGGGTGTGCCCAGCGGCAAAGCGGGCCTGGTGCGCCTCAGCGTTTGCGGCGATGATCAAGGCCTTTTCCTCGTGCTTGAAGGGGTCGATCAGGACTTTGTGGAAGCGCATGGGGCGAGCGGCGATGTGGTCTTTGGCACGAGGACACCGGTGGATCCACTCGTGCGGCGCGAAGCGGATCATGCGTTGAACGAGCTTACCGCGCTGGGCGAGCTGTGGCGGATCGATGGGCGGTCCGCTGCCGTGCTGGGCATGGTACAGGCCGCCTATGGCGCGCTTGATCCCGGAACGGCTTCATTCGAGCCGCGCTCGGGCAGGTACAGGCCGTTGTTCGGAGCGCATGCAAATGATACGG
>JAFDZE010000123.1 GCA_018267155.1 Bacteroidota bacterium
GCACCACATGGGCCTCTTTATGGCCGTCTCCTTCGTGGGCAACTGCTTCGGTGCCGTGCAGGACGTGGCCACCGACGGGCTGGCCGTGGACATTACGCCGGAAGACCAGCAGGCCCGCGCTAACGGCGTGATGTGGGGCGCGAAGGTCGCTGGCATCAGTGCCACGTTGACCGCGGGCACCTGGGCGATCAACACCTATGGTTTCGGTGACGCGGTGGCCGTCATTGCGCTGATCCTGCTGGCCGTGCTGGTACTTCCTTCACTGCTGCGCGAACGACAAGGTGAGCGCTTGTTTCCTTGGTCCAATGGTTCCATCTCCGTGGAGGCGAAGGCCATGAAAGCCGAGAGTTGGAAGGAGATCCTGGTAGCCTTGAAACGCGTACTGGCGCTGCGCAACAGCTTGGTCGGCTGCGCCTGCTTCATGCTCTGGGGCCTCATCAACGGCCTGATCGATACGCAATGGCCGCTCTTCACCATCCAGCAGTTGGGCTGGGACAACTCGGCTTACGCCAACATCACAGCGGGCGCGGGCATGGTCAGCGCCATCGCGGCGATGCTGTTGGCAGGCTGGTTGGCGGACCGCGTGGGCAAGTTGCGTGTAAGCACCATGTACCTGGCCTTGATGGCGGCGGGCTGGCTGATGATGGGCCTTGCGCCGCAGCTCTGGCCCCACGGTGGCTACCTCCCGGCGTTCATCTACGGGTCGAAGTGCGTGGTGACCTTCTACCAGGTGGCCACCTTGGCCTTGGCCATGAGCCTGTGCTGGGCGCGCGTGGCCGCCACCCAGTTCACGCTGTACATGGTGTGCAACAACGTGGGCGTTGCGGCGGGCGCGGCATTGCTGGGGCCGTTGCGTTCCTCGCTCAGTTGGTCCGGGCTGTTCCTCTTGTTCGCCGCAGCATTGGTGACACTCCTGTTGGCCTGGCAGTTCATGCGCTTGGCCAGGCACAAGACCGCATTGGAGCGCCTGGAACAGCACCACGCGGAACAGGTCACGGGCAGCTTGGCTTCGGAGGGCAGCCTGGTTCCGGACCTGGGGATGCCGGGGACGATGTGATGACCGGTGCTACGGATGTGGTGGCCGTTCCATCGAGGCATTGACCGGTCGCGCGATCAATTGTTGTTGGTTTTACGATTACTTTGTCTGAAACGGATCACGCATGAAATGGATCATACGCCTGTTGACGGTCTGCAGCATCATCGGCCCCTTGCGCCTGGCGGCCCAGTGGGAACAAGTCGGTGAATCCGGTAACGCCTACGCCATCGCACTGCAGGGCAGCCTCGTCTTCTCCGGCTTGCAGAATGACAGTGTTTACGTTTCCGCCGACCAGGGCGACACGTGGTCCACGGCCAACACCGGCATCACCAATGCAACCTGCTGGTGGCTCGAGTCCATAGATGGCACCTTGTACAACGGCACGCAGGGTGGCCCGTCTTTCCGCAGCACGGACAATGGCGCCACTTGGGTGGACATCGGCATGAACGGCGCGCGGGGTTTCACCAAGCACAACGACACGCTGTATGTATGCCGCTGGTATTCCGGTTCGGTGCATTGGTCGGTGGATGAAGGTGACACGTGGAACGCCACCGAGGCGCTGAGCGGCAGCGGTGGACTGTGGCCGATGCTATCGTACCATGGCTACCTCTTCTTAGGTGGCCAAGGTGGTGGTGTGTACCGCATCCAGCACAGCACCGATGCCTGGCAGCAGATGAACAACGGCCTCACGGGTCTGAACATCTACACCTTCGCCACCATTGGCGACCGGCTCTATCTGGGTGGCACCAATGGGGTCTGGTACTCTGATGACGATGGCACCACCTGGACGGCAACGGGCTTCACCGGACAGGTCACCTACGCGCTGCACACCGTGGGAAGTCAACTCTACGCGGGCGGTGATTTCGGCATTCGGTTCTCTTCTGACAGCGGTGCCACCTGGACCCTGATCAACGATGGCCTGAGTGCGGCGCTGACCGCGCGGCTGGTGGATGATGGCACCTATCTCTACGCTGGGGTGTACAACGGTGGTGGCGTGAATCGGCGGTTGTTGTCGGAGATCACGAGCGACGTCCATGAGATCGTTGGAGAGCGCCCGCGCCCCTCGCTCTTCCCGGTCCCTGCCCGCGATCGGGTGCAGCTCACCTGGCCCGGGCATGTGCCGGTTCAGTACCGGGTCCGCGACCTGTCCGGCAGTTTGGCCGCAACGGGGGCGGTGGGTGATGGGTCCATCGGTGTAGCGGGACTTCCGGCAGGGGCCTACTTCCTGGAGGTGTCCGATCGCGGCGGGGAACGCGTGGTACTGCGGCTGGTGCGGGAGTGACCGGTCAGTGCAATTCGGAGCGCAACATTGTTCGTGATGGCGACCGGGCTGTTCAGATGAAAGTACTGCGTGGTTCGCGGAACTCGATCTACTTTTCGCTTCGCCGCCACAAGGAGCAATTGTTCCATCGAACGGCGTTGAGAACCACCTGATGTTCCACCACAACAGAAGCACATGATCATTGCTGCCGTCCTCCTCGGCCTGCTCGCACTCCTGGCCTTCTACGCCATCGCCATCTACAACAAGCTGGTGAAGCTGAAGAACCTCGTGGCCGAGGCCTGGAGCGGGATCGACGTTCAGTTGAAGAAACGCTACGACCTCATCCCCAACCTGGTGGAAACGGTGAAAGGCTACGCGGCCCATGAGAAGGAGACCCTGGAGAACGTGACCAAAGCGCGCACCGCCGCGCAGCAGGCCACCACCGTGGAAGGCCAGCAGGTGGCGGAGAAGAACTTGAACACCGCCCTCATGAACCTGATCGCCGTGGCCGAGCGCTACCCGGACCTGAAGGCCAATACCAACTTCCTGGAACTGCAAGCCACGTTGCAAACGGTGGAAGGCGACATCGAGAAAGCGCGGCGCTACTACAACGGCAACGTGCGCGAGCAGAACACGCTGATCGAGAGCTTCCCCAGCAACATCGTGGCCAACCTGTTCGGCTTCGTGAAATCCGTGTTCTTCGAACTGGACAACCCGGCGGAGAAGCAGAACCCCCAAGTGAAGTTCTCGTGATGCGGCGCGGATTATTGCTGGCCGCTTTGGTGGGCGTGCTGTGCGTCCAGGGCCAATACGAGAAGATCAACTCCTTCCACACCGACCTCACCGTGGCGCCCGACGGGCAGCTTACGGTAACCGAAAAGATCAACATCCATGCGGAAGGCGTGGAGTTCAAGCGCGGCATCGTACGGCGCTTGCCACGCACCTTCACCGACCACAACGGTCGCGACCACCGAGTAGCGTACGAGTTCACCGCCGTGGAAGCGAACGGCGCCGCCTCGCCCTACCATACCGAAACCGAAGGAGACGACTACGTGCTCTACGTGGGCGAGAAGGACACCTACTTGGATCCGGGCGACTACGCCTACACCATCACCTACACCACCAAAGGCCAGGTAGGTTTCTTCCCGGACTTCGACGAGATCTACTGGAACGTGAACGGCAACGGCTGGGCCTTCATGGTCGATAGCATTTCGGCCCTGATCCACCTGCCTGCCGCCGCCCAAGTGAAGCAGACCGCCTGCTACACGGGTGTGCTGGGCAGTACCGAAACGGATTGCCGGGACAGCATCATCGACCCGCGCACGGTGTTCTTCCGGGGCCGCACCATGGGCCTCTACGAAGGCCTCACCGTGGCCGTCGGCTTCCAGAAAGGCGTGGTGGCCGAGCCGCCACCGCCCACCTTTTGGGAGAAACACGCCGTGCCGCTCGTGGGCGGGTTCATCACCTTGCTGTTGTTGCTCTACTACGTCATCACCTGGTTCCGCCATGGCCGCGATCCGGACAAGCCCACGGTGATCCCGCTCTTCGAGGCTCCCGATGGACTCTCGCCGGCATCGGTGGGCGCCGTGATGAACGGCGGCGCGGCCAACGAGCAGATCGCGCCGGCCATGATCAGCCTGGCCGTGAAGGGCTACATCCGCATCGAGGAGGAGAAGGAGAAGATGCTCCTGGGCCTGATCACCAAGCATACCTACACCTTGAGGAAACTGAAGCCCGGTTCGGGGTTGCCCAAGGAGGAACAGGAACTCCTCAACCACATGTTCGGCAGCGGCCAGGATCGCTACGAGATCACCGGCACCTACGATCCGAGCGTGCAGAGCATGGCCAGCGCGTTCCGCCGCACGTTGCGTGACCAGTGGCATGGCTTCCTGAACAAGGGCAACAACCTCCGCTTCCTGTGGGTCCCCGTGCTCAGCGTGATCGCCGCCTTCATCGCGCTCATCGTGCTGTACAACAACACATGGGAGGACAACGGCGTGGTGTACATCATCGCGTTCCTCGCGGCCAACCTGGTGTTCTTCGTGGTGTACGTGAAGCTGATCAAGAAGCCCAGCGTGGAGAAGCAGGCCCTGCGCTCAAAGCTGCTCGGCTTCAAAATGTACCTGAGCGCGACGGAAGAGAAGCAGTTGCAGCACTTCAATCCGCCCGCGATGACGCCCGAGGTCTTCGAGAAGTTCCTGCCTTACGCCATCGCGTTCGGCGTGGAGGAGGTGTGGGGCGACCGGTTCCAGGACATGATCAGCAAGGCCCTGGTTGACCCGAACTACCGGTCCGGTTGGTACAGCGGCTCCATTCCGCACTACGGCGCGTTCTCCCGGAGCATGTCGTCCTCGCTCAACAGCAGCGTCAGTTCCAGCAGCACGCCGCCCAGCAAGAGCGGTGGAAGTGGGGGCGGGGGTTCTTCGGGTGGCGGTGGCGGTGGCGGAGGAGGAGGTGGGTGGTAAGCCGTATGCATGGCAGGAATGATGCGCAGCGTTACGATCATCGAGCAAGGGCGCGAGGGCCGCGTGCGGTACGCCGGACCGATCGGCTCGTTGGAAGGCTACCTGGAATTCGGTGGCAACGACGTCGTGGCGATCGTGAACATGGGCTCATGGGAGGATCGGACACGCTCCCATCCATGGGCCGTGGAGCAGTGGGCGGAAGTCCTGCGTTTCATCGCCGATGAAGTGATCAGGCAACGCGCACCTGCATGCACGGCGGTGATCGATGAGCAGCGCGGCGAGATCATCCTGCGCAGGTCTGGTGTTAGCGCCCCCCCGCCCGTGCCCACATCGCCCACGCCGCAGCAGAAGAGCGTGGCCTTCGTCCGCCGGTATTCAACCCTCAAAGCCATGGCAGGGATAGGACTGCTCGTCATCACCATTATCGTGGGTGCGGTCTTCTGGGTCGGGAAGAAGACGCTCATGATCACGGCGGTGAACGGCATACCGCTGAACGAGTGCGTACGTACGGACCAGCATATCGCCTCGCTGATCCAGACCACGGATCCGCATGCGGTGGAGATCAGCGGCCGGGGCGCCAACACGACCACGAGCGTCAGCATCATATTGATCCCGCTGAACGGGTCCAAGCCCCAACTGGTACCTGTGGCCACCGGCTTGAACGGGAACTCCCTGGGCCTCTCGCGCATCATGGGCAGCGATGGGCGTACGCTCTGGTTCGATGCCGCCGGACTGAACGGGGTGCGCTTGAGCGACCACGAGTTGATCACCCCGAAGGACCTGCGCGCGGCCAACCCCGCATTGGACCCCTCTTGGTGGGAGGACCCGCGCGGTATGGACCTCGTGGATGGCCGGTTGCACATCATGCGCGATGACCGCAGCGCCGCCATCGAGCTGGACCCTGCGTCCTTGAAGGCTTCACCCACGACCCCCAAACCTTCCAACAGGTACTTCGATCGGCATTCGCCAGCGGACTTCCTCGCATCGGGCAGCATCCGTACACCGGGCACTTGGCTCGGGCTGCTGTCGGAGCAAGAGCTTGGTAGCGAGTACCAACCCGGCAAGCGGGTAGGGCCGGTGGAGCATGCCAACAGCGCGAAGGTGCTGCGACGCCTGTACAAGGCCGAGATCGAACCCGCAACGGATGGTACACACCACCGGATCCGTTCCATTGCACCGTTGGACAGCACCACCTATTTGAACGGGGCCTTCGTGCGCATGGATGTGAGGTCGGAACCCATCCGACTGAACGATCCGGACGGACTACTGATGCTCTACACGTCCGCCCCGGGTCAACAGGGAACAGCCACGGTGGCACGGATCGATGACCAAGGCCGGATCCTGTGGAAGGTGGATACCGGGATCGACCGGTTCAAGCTGGAGCAGATCCTGCCGGGGCCGGGATCAACGGCGTTCGTAGGTCCCCGCCCGCCGATACCCGGCAAGTTGAGCGAGCCGCTTGTAGTGATCGTGGAGCACGGCACCGGTAAGGTCGCCACGCATTCCCTGTGGCGCTAGCGCGTTATGCCATTTACGCATTCAAGGCCGGCC
>JAFDZE010000124.1:0-8089 GCA_018267155.1 Bacteroidota bacterium
CCAACGACCCCGACTTGATACTGTCCCGAGCGAAACTGAAGAGTGTCATCACGCCCAGGTAGCCCGTGGCGGCCCCCGCATGGCCCACACGGCTGTATAGCAGAGCAGGATGCACGTCCGCGCACCGATACCTTGCGGCCATCGCACCAAGACCCAAGGCCATGCTGGCGGACCGCCTGCTCGACCTCATCCTCTCCACCTCGCTGGACCATGTGCGCCTGCCCCGGGGGGTGCGCGTTCTGGATCCTTTGCGCGGGGAGAACAGTGCGGAGGTAAGGCGGATCGTCCGGGACTTCCACCGGCGCTTCTTCAACGACGAGCGCCCTCGCAAACTGATGCTCGGTATCAATCCGGGTCGCTTGGGAGCGGGCAGCACCGGCATCTGTTTCACCGACACCAAACGCTGCGAAAGCGACCTCGGCATTCCGGTGCATGGCATGCGCACCCATGAACCCAGCAGCGATTTCTTCTACCGCATGGTGCGCAGCACGGGCGGGGCCGATGCCTTTTACCGGGATGTGTACGTGCAAGCGATCTGCCCGCTCGGCTTCACCAAAGCAGGCTCCACCGGTACGCAGGTGAACCTGAACTACTACGACGACAAGGCGTTGCAGAAGGCCATCACCCCTTTCGTGGTGCAGTGGCTGCGCCGGCTCATCGCCACCGGCATGCGCACCGATGAGGTGTTCTGCATCGGCACGGGAAAAAACCTGGCCTTCCTGAACACGTTGAACGCGGAGCACGGCTTCTTCGCGCGCATCACGCCGTTGGAACACCCGCGTTTCATCATGCAGTACAGGGCGCAACAGTTGGACACGTACGTGACGAAGTACGTGGACGCGCTGCGCACGGGATAGCGGACGAGCCGGGCGTACGGTAGGACGAATGTCAGCCGGACGGACCGCTTCCTTTCCCATCTTGCGCCAACATCCGGCGGCGACGGCCGGGAGATCCGATCCACATGGCCATCCATCGTCTCTTCGACATCCCCGACTTCCAACTCGCGGAATATCCCCAGGACGTCTGTGTGGGTTCCCTGGAGGAGGGCAAGCTCCGTACGTACAACACCAGGGAATTCATCGATACGGCCGAGCAACTGGCCTTGGGCCTACTGGACCTGGGGATCGCACCGGGAGACAAGGTGGCCCTGGCCAGTGGCAACCGCGCGGAATGGGCCATCACGGACCAGGCCGTCCTGCGCATCGGTGCCATCAGCGTGCCCATCTATCCCACCATGACGGCGGATGACTACGCGTACATCCTGGAGCATTCGGGTGCCAAGGTGTTCTTCGTGAGCAACAACGACCTGTTCACCAAGGCACGCGCCGCGCAGGTCAGGGTCCCCGCAGTGGCGCACCTCTTCACGTACGACAAGGTGCCCGGCGCGTCGCATTGGAAAGAGCTGCTGGGCAAGGGGATCACGCAGCGCGCGAAGCTGGACGGGTGCAAGGCCGCGGTGAAGCGCGAGGACCTGGCGACCATCATTTATACCAGCGGAACCACAGGCAAGCCCAAGGGGGTGATGCTCACGCACGACAACATCCTGAGCAACGTGGAGGCCAGTGCGCCCAGACTGCCCGTCAAGCCCGGTGCACGCGCGATCAGCTTCCTGCCGCTGTGCCACATCTACGAGCGCATGCTGATGTACTTGTACCAGAAAGCGGGTACGCAAGTGCGCTTCCAAGAGACGTTGGACGACCTGGGCGCGCGCATCCGCGAGGCCCGGCCGCACGTGTTCACGGCGGTACCCCGCCTGCTGGAGAAGATCTACGACACCATTCTGGCCAAGGGCGAGGCCCTGACCGGCATCAAGCGCAAGCTCTTCTTCTGGTCGTTGGACCTGGGCGAGCGCTACGAGGTGCACGGCCGGAGCCTCTGGTATGATCTCCAACTCGGGATCGCCAGCAAACTGGTCTTCAGCAAATGGCGCGAAGCCCTCGGCAACGAGGTCGCATGCGTGGCCAGCGGGAGCGCGGCCCTGCAACCGCGACTCGCCCGCATCTTCAACGCTGCTGGAATTCCGCTGATGGAGGGCTACGGCCTCACCGAAACGAGCCCGGTGGTGAGTGTGAACGATGCGCGCAACGATGGCCTTCGATTCGGGAGCGTGGGCCGTCCGTTGGACAAGGTGGAGGTGCGCATCGTCCCGGAACCGGGCCACCCGGAAGGTGAGGGCGAGATCCTGATCAAGGGCCCCAACGTGATGATCGGTTACTACAAGGAACCGGAACTGACCCGCGAGGTGCTCTCGGCCGATGGCTGGTTCCGCACGGGCGACATCGGCAAGCTGGAGGGCGGCTTCCTGTACATCACCGACCGCAAGAAGGAGATGTTCAAGACCAGCGGCGGCAAATACGTGGCGCCGCAGCCCATCGAGAGCGCGTTGAAGGCCTCGCGTTTCATCGAGCAGGCCATGGTCATCGGCGAGAATCGCAAATTCCCGTCGGCGCTCATCGTCCCCAGCTTCACCTTCCTGAAAGATTACTGCCAGTTGAAAGGGATCCCCTTCACCGGTAACGAGCAAGTGATCAGCGACGAACGGATACACAAGCGCATCTTCAGCGAGGTGGGCAAGGTGAACGAGGGCCTGGGCCACTGGGAACAGGTGAAGAGGATCGTCCTGCTGCCCGGTGAGTTCAGCGTGGAGGGCGGCGAGTTGACCCCATCGCTCAAACTCAAACGCAAGGCGATCCTGGCCAAGTACAGCGGCCAGGTGGAATCGATCTACGCGGAGTCCTGAACACCCGGTGCCCCACGCGATCGATCGGATCGATGACGGCCCAGAAAGGCGACCATCTCCAGCGCCGGCAGGCTCCTCGGCTGCGCGGGCCATCGTGTTCATGCGGGTGGTTCTGGCCATGACCATGACCGCACGAACGACCCGCAGGGATCAGGATGCGCATCTCCCGGTTGGTCTACATTCGCGCACCTTCAACGGAACATGATGCGAACACTTCTTTCCCTGTTGGGCGCACTCGCCCTGCTGCTCACCGGATGCAAGAAAGAGCCTGGCGAGGGCGGCAAGAGCGAACTGCGCGGCCGCGTGGTCGAACAGGCCATGAACGAGAACACCTGCCAGCCCATGGGTCAGCCCTACCCGCTGCTGGAAGCACGGGTGTACATCATGTACGGCGATCATGACTTCCCCGACGACGATGTGCGCACCGGGCCCGATGGGGTCTTCGTGTTCAGCTGGCTGCGCAAGGGGGACTACCGTGTGTACGTGGTGGGCGAATGCCGCGATGACTGCGAGACCGGTTGTTCGGGCGAACAGCGGATCACGCTCATCAGCACAACGGTGGACGGCAAGAGCGGTGTGACCGACGTGGGCACGCTCAGCGTGAAGAATTATTCGAATTGATGCATCCGCTGGCGCGCATCGCCGTGCTGGGGGCCGTGCTGTCGCTGGCCTCAAGTGCCATGGCACAGGAGTCTCCGATGCACCGGCCCGTGCAGGATGGGCAACTGTGGATCAGCGGAGGGTTTGAGCTGCGGTTCGACAAGGAGGCCCAGAAGCGGATCAAGAAGGCCAAGGAGGGGCGGGAGACCGGCAAGCTCACCGGCGCCGAGTTGGAACGAGCGGAAAAGCGCGCGGCCGAAGCGGAGCGGTCGTTCAAGAACCGGTTCCGCATCACCGGCGAGGTGGACCATCGGCGCAGCGAGAACATGACCCGGAGCAACCTCTTCTACACCGTTCTCGGGGTGCGCTACCGCTTCCACGAATACGCACGCCTCACATTGGAGCACAGGTACAATATCCGTCCGAGCGGCCGGAACACGCACCGCATCAATGTGCAAGCGGATACCGACCGGAATTTCGGCCGCTTCAACGCAGGCTACCGGCTGGCGTACCAGCACGAATTCACCACGCCCGACAAGTACCGTGACATCGTCCGCAACAGGCTCCAGTTGTCGTTCCGCAGCAAGCGGTTCCCGGTGGACCCGTACATCTCCGCGGAGAGCTTCACGGCCTTCCATCACACCGGGAACCAGCTGATCGGCATGCGGTACGGTATCGGCGCGGAATGGAAGCTCAGCAAGGACCATGTGCTGGACCTGAGCGTGCGGCATCATCGCGAACATGGCCAGCCCGGACTGAAATACAGGTGGATCTTCAATGTCGGGTATGAATTCAAGTGGCGGAGGTGACACCGTTCATGATGAGACCGCTCCTTCTCCGCGCGCTCCTGTTCCTGCTCGTCTTCGCCATCGGGGTGGGGATCGCTTACAACCTCGTGAAACCGAGCGATGAATTGCCCATCTACACGCCCGGCGAACTCGATCCGCGGCTGGTGGACAGTTCGTTGCGGCGATCATTCGACGAGCACCGCATCCTGGATTTCAGCCTCACCGACCAGTCGGGTCGCAAGGTGACCGGAGCCGATGTGGAAGGCAAGGTGGTGCTGGCCGATTTCTTCTTCACCACGTGTGGCAGCATCTGTCCCAGGATGAGCGCCCAGTTGGAGCGCGTGCAGGCAGCGTACAGGAATGAAGCGCGTTTCGTGATCCTCTCCCACACGGTGACCCCCGAGATCGACAGCGTTCCCGTGCTCTCCGCCTACGCCGAACTGCATGGCGCGGATCCCGAGCGCTGGCGCTTCCTCACGGGCGACCGCCGCCAGATCTACAACCTGGCGCGCAAGAGCTGGTTCGCGGTAAAGGACAGCGGCGATGGCGGCCCCGACGACTTCGTCCATACCGAGAACCTCGTATTGGCTGACACGCTGGGGCGTCTTCGGGGATTTTATGACGGCACCGACCCCAAGGATGTGGACCGTGCGATCGGGGACATCCGCAAGCTCTTGGGGAGGTAGGGCGCCGGGCTGGCCCCATCGCATCAGGCGATGGCGCAAGGCCATGCGCATCAGCCATCCGCACCGGCGTACCGGGCTTGTTCCACCTGTTCGCCCGCGATCCTGCGACTGACGAAGAACATGGCCAGAACACCCTTTCCCTTGGTATTCACATCGCCCCGTTCGACGAAGGAGAGAGCAGGATCATCCTTCACCAGCGCATAGGTCGCGGCACTGATATTCACTCGCCCCTCCTCGCCTGCGGTCTCCATGCGGGCGGCGATGTTCACGGCATCGCCCCAGACGTCGTACTGGAACTTCGTGTCCCCAACGATACCGGCCACCACCGTGCCGGAATGGATGCCGACCCTCATGCGGAAGCCCGGCAGCCCGGCAGCCACGCGTTCGGACGCACGCCGCTCAAGGGCTCCCTGCATTTCGAGTGCGGCGCGCACGGTATGGCGAGCGCTGCCTTCCTGCGGCCTGGGCAATCCGCCCGCGCACATGTACGCATCACCTATGGTCTTGATCTTCTCGAGGCCATGCCTCACGCAGATGGCATCGAACAGGCGGAAACAAGCATCGATCTCGCTCACCAGAGCCTGTGCGTTCATCTGCTCGCTCAGTCGTGTGAAGTGGGTGAAATCGGTGAAGAGGATGGATACGCCCTCCACCTCGCGAGCCTTGGCGCGGCCATGCTCCTTGAGTTCCTTGGCGATGGGTCCCGGAAGGATGTTGTGCAAGAGGCGATCGCTCCGTTCCTGCTCCATGCGGATCAGGTTGCGGGCCCGGCGCATGAAGCGCAGTCGGTTCCATAACGCCACGGCGAGCACAAGGACAGCGGCGCTGCCGAAGATCCAGATGCGCTTCTGGTCGCGTTCATGCCGGAGTTGTGCCGCATGAGCACGCTCCGCATCGTGTTGACGGCCCGAGCGTACGAGACTGTCGGCCAGCTGTTGCCGTTCGAATTCGTGTGTCAGATCGATCCGCGTGCGCTCGCGGGCCCGTTCCGCACCGAAGAGCGAGTCGCGCAGGTCGGTGGAGCGCAGCAGCATGGCATAGGCCGCGGCGTGGTGTCCCAGTTCCTCGTTCGCGAGATGCAAGCACTCGCACGCTTCCTGTTCCAGATAAGGCGATGGGATCGATCGTGCCAGGGTGAGCGCCACACCACAACGCTTCAGCGCCTCGGCAGGGGCGCGTGCATGCAGATAAATCGTACCGAACACGCGCTGCACATGGCTCCGGGTGCTCAGGGACCCCTTCGCACTGATGGCCTTCTCGGCCAGGCCGAGGTAGTACAACGCGCTGTCGGTACGCCCGGCCAGGTCGTGGCAAACACCGATGTGCGACAAGGCCACACCGATCCAGATCGGATCGTCCGCCGACCGACGGAGTGCGAGCGCCAAGCGATGGTAATACAGGGCGCTATCCGGCATTCCCAGATCTTCCAGCAGAGCACCCAGGTTGTTGTAGCTCAGAGCGATGGCCTGCGGGTGGCCGGTGCGCAGGCGCAAGGCCAGGCTGCGCCGGTAATGATCAGCGGCCTTGTCGTATTCCTTGTCGTAGTGGTGTACGGCACCGATATGATTGTGCGCTTCGGCCCGGCCTTCCACATCGTCAATGGCCTCGAACAGATGCAGGGCATTCAGGTATTTCTCCAGCGCGGCATTCAGGTCGCTGGCGCGATGGAACTGCATGCCGAGCTGCAGCAGCGCACGCCCTTGCGCCAGTGTATCCTTGGCTTCGGTGGCCAGTTCCAGGGCCCGGTGCGCCGAGGCTGTGGCGGCCGCATAGTCCCCCCTCCGTTCCTGCTCACGGCAGCTGTCCAGGCAGATGACCTGCTCCTTCTGGGCCATGGCCGGGTCCTGCGCCGCTGCCAACAGCAGAAGGCCCAGGAGGTAACGACCGATCCGGGGACGGGTGAGGCGCATGGGGGAAGCCCTCGAAAGGTAACCCAACGGCCGCTCCCCGGCATACCGGAAAAGAACGTGGTGCGAATTCCCGGTTTCCGGGTACCTTCGTTCCTTAACACAACCGACCATGTCCAACTTGACGTCTTGGAAGATCGCAACGGGCGCACTCGCTGTCGTTGCCGTGGGCAGCATCCTGTACACGATGCTGAACGCTCCCGGAACAGGCCCCGGGGACGACCTGGGTTTCCGGGAGGCCTACTTCGGAAAGGACGACCTGCTGGCCGTCACGAAGGATGGCTCCGTCGTCGAGATCCATTTGTACAACGTCCTGAACACCGACGGGACCGGTACTGTAGTGGTCATGGGTGCAGATGCGGCCCATAAAGAGGTCTATGATGCATCCTCGAACCCGGCCATATTGTACCGGTGCTATGAGGGGTTGGACAGGGACCGTGTGGTATGCACCACATTGGATGAATCGAGCGCCCTACAATACGTGACCAATGCACGTCGGGCGGGGCATTTCACCTGTGCAGCCACCTTCACAACCACCAGCGTGATGGATCTGTTCAAAGGGAGTTGCAATGGCGTCCGTGTGAAGCCGGAGCGGACATCCACCGGGAGTTTTCCCACCATGGGGGTGGATGCGGTCCAGATCGCGAATGGCACGGCCACCACCCTCACCGGTAGCGTGGATTGCACCGATCCCTGCCCAACGTTCTGTGGCAGCCCCCCCACCAACTACCTGAACTGCCGCTGAACTTCGCGTGGGATACCTTCGCTCCATCGCCTGCAGCCTATCGAAGGCGACCAACGGTTGTCCCTCCGCCACGTCCTCGATCGCTACTACGGAACCTTCCGCACTTGGAAGCTGGGCTACGTGCTGCTCAATCTCTTCAACCGGAAGAAGTTGCGCCACGCCGAGGCGATGTACAGGAAGTACAGTGTGAAGCAGAGCGTGCTGATGCCGATCAGCAGTGAGAAACTACCGCGAACGGTGATCGGAACGCCTTGGCTCGATGGCCCCGATGGGGTGGAAAAAATGGCGGCGCACCCGGGCTTCCAGCGTTTTGATACCGGTACCCAACAAGCCCTGCTACGTTGGCCCGCCGACGGCTTCGTGGTGCTGCGCGGGCTCTTCACCCAGGATGAGGTAGCGGCCATCAATGCGGAGATCGACCGGCTGATCCGCGACAAGGTGGTGGACTTCAACTTCACCGGGCGCAAGATCATGTTCGCCTTCCACCACAGCGAACTGCTGCGGAAGTACACGCACGACCGCCGCATCCTGGATGTGATGGACTTCCTGCTGGGCAAGCGCATGAAGGTGTTCCAGAGCATCAATTTCCTCACCGGCAGCGAACAGCACGCGCACAGCGACAG
>JAFDZE010000124.1:8220-15989 GCA_018267155.1 Bacteroidota bacterium
CGCTACGAGGAGGCCGTGGACCGCGAGCTGGCCAGCGGCACGTTCGAGGCACGTGAGTTCCATGCGCGGCCCGGCGACGTGCTCCTCTGGCACGCCAACCTCATCCACGGCGGCAAGAAGATGAACACGCCCGATGCTTCACGGAAGAGCATGGTGATCCACTGTTTCGCCGATGATGTGCTGTGCTACCACGAGCTGACGCAGCGGGCGGCGATGATGGAGGAGTGAGGCTGTGGATGGCGTTGATCGCGAAGCGAGCCAGATAGAAATCAACCCTCACATCGGATCGTTCGGATGCGTACCTTCGTTATTACAACCACGCAACCATGAAAAAGATCACCTCCTCTCTCCGGCACGTTCTGTTTCTCGCCGCGGTGCTCTGCCTCTCCGCCTCCAACAACGATCCACCACCACCTCACCCCACTATCGGGACGGAGTTGGATTGTGACTTCACTATCGTCTACGACGCCTCCGGTGGTAGTTGCGGCGCATCCTCAGAGCCCTTGTACACAGGCTGTGTGCACCTGAACGGACCCGGAACTGTATCGCTCACACTCCCAGCTGGTGTAACGGTCGTTCAGAAAATGGACCTGTACTGCGGTTATTATGATTGCATAAGTAACCCGCCTCTCGTCCCCCTCATCGCCCATTGGGACTGCGCGAATGGAACAACCACAGGAACCTGTTGCGAAACCGAGGTCGGCATCGATTGGGACGGGCAGAATGGCTGGCGCATTGAATGAGTCACGATGGGAACCACGATCTCCTCCTTTCTGCGCGGGACGGCTTTTGCAACGGCCCTCATTTTGGCCGTTGTCCCCAATTGCGCCCAAGCCCAATTGCGCAATGCGAACTGGATCTTCGCCCAGAACCATGTGTCGTTCACCAGCGGCACCGCAGTGGCCACAGCGGTTGAGGTACCCCCCTACCGGCCCTTCAACAGTTTGAGCGATCCCACCGGGACCGCGCTTGTCCATGCCGTGCACACCGTGGTGCTGAATGCCCAGCTGGATACCATGAGCGGATGCCCGGCCCTCGATACCGGCGAAGGCATCCAAGGCTTTCTTTTTTTACCGTTTCCAGGTGATACGAACGACCTGGCCTTCTTCCATAACCACGCGACCAATTTCGGATGCGAACTCTCGTTCGGGCGCATCGACCTGGCGCAGGACAACGGGCTTGGCGCGTTCGTCGGCGGCATGACGCTGCTGAACAACTGGACCGCCAGCAAACTCACCGCCGTGGCGCACGCCAATGGGCAGGATTACTGGGTGCTCACGCAGATCCTGGGCACCGATGAGATCGCCGCCTATCTGTTGAGCGCCACTGGCGTGGACAGTGTGCCGGTGATCAGTCATACCGGTGTACCGATGATCGCACAGTTCGATGGCACCGAAGCTGTGCAGGATCGTGGCGCGATGGTGGCCTCGTACACGGGCGACCGGCTGGCCATGGCGGGCCTGGTTTCCAGCAACGTGGAGCCGTATACCCTCGATCATGCCCGCATAGAGGTCCTCCATTTCGACAACGCAACGGGCAGCGCCACCCATGCGGCCTCCATCCCTCCACCAACTGGCAACACCATCAACGGCATCGAGTTCTCTCCCGACGGTTCAAAGCTCTACTTCACGAGCAAGTCGGCCCTGGAATTACCGATCACCAGCACCCTGCATCAATACGACCTGTCCGTTCAGGACGAGGCCGCCATCATCGCATCGCACACCGTGATCTTCACCGAGGAGGTCGGCAGCTTTGACGTCCAGGATCCATTCGGGCAACTGGCCTTGGCCCCGGATCGGCGGATCTGGTTCATCCGTTGGCCGGGTTCACCATGGCTCGGCGTGATCGAGTCGCCCAACGAAGCGGGGGCGGCCTGCACACCGGTCATGGATCAGCTGCTTCTTCCGCACAACGCCGGAGCCGGATTGCCCAGCCAATGCAAACGCTACCACGACAGCGAGCTGACCCATACCGGTATTCCGGCATCGGAAGAGGCGGGCACGCTGATGACCTGGCCCAACCCCGCACAGACCTTGCTGAACATCAATGCGCCGGAACCGGGCTGCACATCACAACTGTATGATGCCACCGGCCGTCTGGTGCTTTCCACCATGCACGGGCCGCGCCGTACGGCGACCGTTGACGTGGCGGGACTACCCGCAGGGCCCTTCCTGGTTCGTTGTACCGATGCGCTGGGCAACGGCTGGACGAGCACGATGTTGAAGGAGTAAAGGTCGAACCTTGCTTCGCCGACGATGTACTTTGCTACCATGAGTTGGCGCAGCGCGCGGCGATGATGGAGGAGGATCATTGAGAAAGGTTGAGAGGGTGAGAGACCTGCTCTCGCACGCTCGCACTCTCGCACGGATGATCGACCGGTCCTGTTGCCGCTCCAAATCAGATATCAACCCGCGTATCCGAACGCGGCATGAACCATACCTTGCGATCCAGCAAAACGAACAACCATGAAAGCCCCCAACTCCCTTCTACGGCGCATGCTGCCGATGACCGCGGTTTTGTTGCTCTTTGCCAGCTTTACTCCACCCGCCTCCGCACCACAGCTACAGATCGGAACGGACCTGAATTGTAACTTCACTGTGCGCATACACGCAACAGGAGGAAGCTGCGGGGCAGCGACGGAACCGTCCGCGGTCTTTTGCGTGCAAATAAGCGGACCAACCACGGTACAATTCAACCTGCCCGGTGGCACCACGGTGGTACAGCGCATTGAACTTTACTGTGGACTCCACAACTGCGGCACCACGGCGCCACTTGCCCCTGTTATCGCCGTTTGGGACTGCTTGAACGGAACGACCACAGGCACGTGTTGCGACGAAGTGGTCGGTATCTATGGTGATCAGCCAACGGGTGGTTGGAGAATTGAACCCTGAGCTGCTATGAGAACCACGCAGCTCACAGCCCGGTACAGGGTTCTTCTTGTTCTGCTGTTCAGTTGGGCGACCCTTCCCTTCTGCGCCCATGCCCAGTTGCGCAATGCGAACTGGCTTTACGTCAACAACAATTTCATTTCGTTCGCCAGCGGCACCGCCATAGCCTCGACCGCCCCTGTCGGCGGGGTCAATTCCAATGCGAGCTTGAGCGACCCGGAGGGCAACCCGCTGGTATACGCATTCGGTAACACGGTGGTGAACGCGGCTTTTGAGACCGTGAGCGACTGCCCGACCTTGAACATGAGCGCGGAGGGTCAAGGCTGCCTGTTGATGCCCGTTCCTGGTGATGCCCATGGCGTTGCATTCTTTCACATTGCCTACGGCAACGGCATGACGGCATCGCCCCTTTCCTTCGGCCGTATCAACATGGACCTGGACAACGGATTGGGCGGCTTTGTGGGCGGCATGACGCTGCTGACGGACAGCGCCACGTGGAAGCTCACCGCCGTGGCGCACACCAACGGGCAGGACTATTGGGTGCTCACGCAACTGTTCGGCACCGATGCGATCGCCGCCTACCTGCTGGACGGGACCGGTGTATCCGCCGTGCCGGTGGTCAGCCACACGGGCGATCCCATGACCTATCCGCTCAATGGCACCCCGTATGAATACCTGCCCGGTTCGCTGGTGGCCACCTCGGATGGCCGCCGCCTGGCCATGGCGGGGATGCTTCCTCAAAACGTTGAGGTATTCAACCTGGAACACGCGCGCATCGACCTGCTCGACTTCGACCCCGCGACGGGGATCGCCACACACGCGGCATCCATTCCGCCACCTGCAGGTCTTACCATCGATGGCATCGAATTCTCGCCGGACGGGTCGAAGCTCTACATCGCGATCACGGGGAACGGGAACGTCTCGAATTTCTGTGCGATCCACCAATACGATCTTTCCGTGTGGGACGAGGCCTCCATCATCGCCTCGCGCACGGAGGTCCTCCTCGACACCGCCATCAACTTCTATTGGGGTCCTGAACTGCAATTGGACCTTGCTCCTGATGGTCGCATCTGGTTCCACAACAATTATGACCATTGGTTGGGCGTGATCGACTCGCCGGACGAAGCCGGTCCGGATTGTGCACCCATCAGGGACTATCTGCTGCTGCCGAACGAAGGCGGCTATGGTCTGCCCAACCAGTGCAAACGCTACCACGACAGCGAGCTGACGCATACCGGTATTCCGGCATCGGAAGAGGCAGGCACGCTGATGACCTGGCCCAACCCCACGCAGGGCGTTCTGAACATCAATGCGCCGGAACCGGGCTGCACATCACAACTGTATGATGCCACCGGAAGACAGGTGCTTTCCATCGCGCATGGGCAACGCCGTACGGCGATCGTGGACGTGGCCCCCCTCCCCGCAGGGCCCTACCTGGTTCGTTGTACCGATGCGCGGGGCAACGGCCGGGCGTGCACGGTGGTGAAGGAGTAGGACAAACAGGGACGGGCCTGCAGCCGCCTGCCACCGGCCACCGGCCCCGCTGTGCAGCCGGTGGCCGGTGGCCCTTGGCCTCCCCTTACTTTCGCCGACCTTTTCATCGACCGTGAACGTCCTCTCCGTCGAACGCCTCGCCAAGCGCTACGGCCCGCGCCAGCTGTTCACGGACATCTCCTTCGGGTTGGAAAAGGGGCAGAAGACCGCCATCGTAGCGCGTAACGGCACGGGCAAGAGCACCCTATTGAAGTGCATCGCCGGCATCGAAACGGCCGATGAAGGGCGCGTGACCTTCAACAAGGGCCTGCGCATCGGCTACCTGGACCAGAACGTGGTGATGGCCGCCACGCACACCCTGGTGGACGAGATGCTGGACCAGGACGACCCCGTTACGAACGCCATCCGCGCGTACGAGCACGCCGTGGCACGGCACGTATCGGAGGCCGAGCTGCACACCGCGATCGAGCGCATGGAAACGCTGGGCGCTTGGGACCACGAGGCCCGCGTGAAGCGCCTGCTCTACCAGTTCAACCTGCGCGACCTGGAACAGCCGGTGAACACCCTGAGCGGCGGCCAGCAGAAGCGCCTGGCCATGGCCAAGGTGCTCATCAACCTGCCCGATGTGCTCATCCTGGACGAGCCCACCAACCACCTCGACCTGCAAATGATCGAGCAATTGGAGGATGAATTGGGCGCGCCCAACATCACCCTCCTGCTCGTTACGCACGACCGCCACTTCCTGGACAACGTGTGCGACGAGATCATCGAGATGGAGTTCGGCCAGTTCACCCGCTTCAAGGGCAACTACAGCTGGTACGTGGAGAAGAAGGCGCAACTGGACGAGGTGCGCGACGCCACCCAGCAGCACCTGCGCGGCCTGATGCGCAAGGAGCTGGAATGGGTGCGCAAGATGCCCCGCGCGCGCGGCACCAAGAGCAAGAGCCGGCTCGACAAGTTCGAGGACATCAAGGCGCTCGCCACGCGCGACTTCAGCCGCGATGCCGTGAAGATCGACGTGAAGACCGAGCGCCTCGGCGGCAAGGTGATCGAGGCGCGCAACCTCACCAAGAGCTTCGGATCACCGGAGAAGCCGGAGACCTACAAACCCATCGTGGCCCACTGGAGCTATTCCCTGAAGGCCGGCGACCGCATCGGCATCGTGGGGCCCAACGGCATCGGCAAGAGCACATTCATCGACCTGCTCACCGAGCGCATCAGACCCGACATGGGCACCGTGAGCGTGGGCGCCACCGTGGTGCTCGGCATGTTCGGGCAGCAGGGGTTGGAATTGAAGGAGGACAAGCGCATCATCGAAGTGGTGCGCGACATCGCCGATGTGATCCCGCTGAGCAAGGGCAAGACCCTCACGGCTTCGCAACTGCTGGAACGCTTCCTCTTCGACAAGGAACAGCAATATCAGTACGTGAGTACATTAAGCGGAGGTGAGCGGCGCCGCCTGTACCTGTGCACGGTGCTGATGAAGAACCCCAACGTGCTGATCCTGGACGAGCCAACGAACGACCTGGACATCCCCACCTTGAACGCGCTGGAGGATTTCCTCGTGGACCTGGACGTGTGCCTGCTGATCGTGAGCCACGACCGATTCTTCCTGGACAAGATCTGCACGAAGCTGCTCGTGTTCGAGGGCGAAGGGCGGATCAAGGAGTGGGTAGGCAGCTACACGGAGCTGCGTGAGGTGCAGAAAGCACATGAGGCGGCGGATCAGAAGGCGCAGAGCGCATCAGTTCCTGTGCGGACCGCAACGGAACCGAAGGAAAAAAAGCCGACCACGCGCATGAGCTTCGGCGAAAAGCGCGAGCTGCAGCAATTGGACGAACAGGTACCCGCCTTGGAGAAGAAAAAGGAGGACCTTCTGGTGAGGATCGCGGCAGGCGGCACGGACCATCACGCCATGATGCAGCACTACATCGACCTGGAGCGCACCACCAAGGAACTCGATGAGAAGAGCGAGCGGTGGTTGGTGCTGACCGAGAAGGCGGAGAGGGAAAGCGCATAGGGCGGGACAGGGGCCGGGGCCACAAGGGCATGGATCCCCCGCTCTGGGAAGAAAATCGGGCGACCCCGGAGCCAACCCGCATGAATGGCCGACGGGAACTTGCCTACCTTGGTCACGGATCCCGTTCCGCATGACCTTCTCGAAAAAGGAGTACGACGCCGGTATCGCCACGCTGACCGTGATCGCTCCGGATCTGCTGGAGGTGCGCTACCATCCGGGCACGGTATGCACTGCGGAGCATGTGGACCGGGTGCAAGCCATGCGGGTGGACGTGATGGGTGCCCACGCGCATGTATGTCTCACCTTCGTTCCGGAAGATATTGATATCCCGTTGGAGGCCATGCGTCAGGACTTCGGCCGGATCGGGCGCGCGGAGAACAAACTGTTGGCAACAGCCATCGTGGCCCAAGGCAGCATGGTGGAAATGCTCACCAAATTGTACTACTCGCACTTCCCGCAGAAGCACCGGGTGATCGTGACCAGCAGCGAGGCGGTGGCGCGCGCCTGGCTGAAAGACCGGCTCCCGGAGTTGTCCGGTTCGCCAAGCTGAACAAGTAGGCTCACTCCTCGCCTCCCTCCTGGCCGATCCCGCTGGCCGCGTATTTCCGCCATTTCTCCACAACGGCGGCCATATCAGGCGGCAGCGGTTGTTCGAAACGCATCCGCTTGCCATTGACGGGATGGTCGATCTCCAGCACCGCAGCGTGCAACGCCTGCCGCGGACAGAGTTCGAACGCGTTCATCACGAACTGCTTGTACTTGGTGAAGACCGTGCCCTTCACCACGCGGTCGCCATCGTACTCGGGATCGTTGAAGAGTTGATGGCCCAGGTAGCGCATGTGCGCACGGATCTGGTGGGTGCGGCCCGTTTCGAGCTTGCACTCCACCAGCGTGCAGTAGACGAAACGCTCCACCACCTTCCAGTGCGTGATCGCGGGCTTGCCATGCTCACCCTCGGGGAAGACCTGCATCACGGTGCGGTCCTTGGGTGAGCGACCGATGTGTCCCTCGATGGTGCCCTCGTCCTCGGCGGGATCACCCCACACCAGGGCCAGATAGCGACGGTCGTTGGTACGATGGAAGAATTGGTTCGCGAGCTGTGCCGCAGCCTCCTCGGTTTTGCCGATCACCATCACACCGCTGGTGTTCTTGTCCAATCGATGAACGAGACCGGGCCGGGCATCCATCTCGCCAACACGCTTGGGCTGCTGACCGAAATGGTACATGAGTGCGTTGACGAGCGTGCCGGACCAGTTGCCATGGCCGGGATGCACCACCAGGCCGGCCTGCTTGTCGATCACCAGCATGTGATCATCCTCGTACAGCACGGTGAGCGGGATGTTCTCGGGCGTCAACTCCACCTCGCG
>JAFDZE010000125.1 GCA_018267155.1 Bacteroidota bacterium
TCGGCCGTGCCATCGCTGTCGCTATCCGTATCCGCCACACCACAGCCGCAGATGCCTGCTGCCGTTTTCAGGGGATCAAGAGGGCAGCCGTCGTTGCAGTCGGCGGTGCCATCGCTGTCGCTGTCGGTATCCGCCACGCCGCAGCCGCAGATGCCTGCTGCTGTTTTCAGGGGATCGCTCGGACAGCCATCGTTGCAATCAGCCGTGCCGTCGCTGTCCGTATCGGTATCCGCCACGCCGCATCCGCAGATGCCGGGGGCGATCTTCAGGGGATCGGTGGGACAACCATCGGTACAATCCGGTGTACCATCGCTGTCGGTATCGGTGTTGTCCAAGGTCACGCTCACGGTGCCGTCCGCGCTACATCCTGCCGCGTTGGTCACCGTCACGGTGTAGGCCACCGGCGGTGTTACGCCGTTGGCCATCGGGTTGGCGATGGTGGTGCTGCTCAGGTAGGTGGCAGGGGTCCAGCTAAAGGTGTAAGCGTCGTTGCCGCCGCTCACGTTCACCGTGTAATCCTCCGCTTCACCAAAGTTGGCGATGCGGCAGGGGTTGGGCGTGGAGTTGCTGTAGTCCACCATCACACGCATGCGCGTGTTGCCGTTCGTGGCGTTGGCGGGCACCGGGATGCTGATCGTGTGCGGGCCTGCGACGTTGCTGCTGGCAACCACGGTGAAGGCTTCGCCCACATCGTTCAACACACCGTTCTGGTTCCAGTCGAAGAAGGCGTAGATGTAGTCGAGCGCATCGGGATCCATCGTCACATCCAGGTTGTAGGAGGTTCCGGCGGTCACGCTGGCCACTTGCGCGGTGTAATCCACGGGGCCGCCCGCGTTGCCCGCACTGGTGTTGTTGATCCCGCCGAAGGTCACGTTCGTGAGGAACTCGTAGGTCACGCTCGTGAAGTTGCTGTTGCAATACGAACCCGGTCCCGGGACGTTCACCTGCAATTGCGAGTTGCCACCGATGCATACGGTTGGCGGGGTGGCCGTGGTGCTGTTGATCACGGGGATCGCGCCCAGCACGGTGATCGCGCTGGTGGCCGTGTTCTGGCAGCCGTTACCGTCCGTGCCGGTCACCGTGTAGGTGGTGCTGCTGGTGGGGTTGGCGTTCACAGCGGCCACGTTCGTGGCATCCAGGCCTGCGGCCGGGCTCCAGGCATAGGTGCTGGCGCCGCTTGCCGTGATGGCGATCGACGGGTTGCCCGTGCAGTAGTTGGCGGAAGGAACATCCACCACCACGGTGGGCAGGAAGTTCTCCACCACGCTCACGCTGCCGGTGTTCACACTGCCGCCGCAGGCATCGCTAACCTGGCAGCTATAGCTGCCGGCGGTGGTCACAACGATGCTGGCCGTGGTCTCCCCGCCGGGGCTCCACAGGTAGGTGAAGGGGCCACCACCATCGGCCGGAACGGCCGTCAAGGTGGTGCTGCCGCCCGTGCAGAAGGCCAGGGTGCCGGTGATGCTCGCCGCCGTGATGGGGGCCGAGGTGTTCACCGTCACGTTGCCGGTACTCGTGCAACCGTTGGAGGCCGTCGCGGTCACAGTGTACGCCTGGCTGGCCACGTTCACGCCGGAGGCCATCGGGTTGGCGATGTTGTCGAAGTTCAGGAAGGTGTTCGGCGTCCAGAGGAGGGAGGCCGGGGGCGGATTCGTGAAGCTGTACATCGTGCCCGAGGCCGGTTGGTCCCCGTTCACATCGTTCGCTGCCACCGTGCTAACCGTGGCCCCCGTGATCGTTACGCTCTGGTAGTTGGTCGTCGAAGCGGCGATACCCACTGAGGCGGACATGGCACCGGGCCCCATGGTTCCGTAATGGAATTCAATGGCACCAGTGGTCTCATGCAACCAGCACTGGAAGGTGCTGTTCGCCGCGCCGCCCGTGGCGCGCGGGATCGTCACGAACCACTGCACCACCAGGATCCGGTTCGGGGCCGTACCGGTTACCACCGACGTCACGTTCCCGGTAGTGCCGGTGGCCATGTCGTCGTAGTAAGGCATGATCTTCGGCATATTGGTATTCTCCGAAATGCCATTGCTGAAGTCAGCCGTTGCTACCGGGGTTCCCAACTTCAGGAAGCCATCGGGCGTGCAGGACCATTGCGTGTAGTTCACCCCGTTGAACAGGAAGGTGAAGCCGATGTTCTGCAAGCCGCTCGGGCTGTCGTCGTTGCTCGTTGTAAGCACCGTCGTTGCGCCGGTCATCGGGTCAAGGCTGCCGGTGCCGGCACCGAAGACCATCAGGTTGGCCGGCTTCGGTTCGAAAGAGATGGCATTGAGCTGACTGTTGCCGTTGAAGCAGGTGGGGTTCGGGTTGGCCGTCACGGAGGAAATGATCGGGGCCGGGTTCACGGTTACTACGATCGTGGTGTTGCCGGTACATCCAGTGGCCGTAACGGTACCCGTCACGGTGTAGGTGGTGGTGCTGGTGGCCGTGCAGGATACAGGGGTACCGGTCGCGGCGCTAAGACCCGTCGCCGGACTCCAGGTATAGGTATCGGCCCCGGTCGCATTCAGGTCCGTGTTCGCCGTACCACAGAATGGGCCAGGATCCGTAGCCGATGCGACGACCGTAGGCACGGTGTTCACCGTGATCACCGCTTCGCTGGAGGTCGCCGTGGCACCTCCGTTGGTGCAGGTCACCGTGCAGACATACGCGGTGGTGGAGACAAGGCCGTTCACCGACTCGGTGGAAGCCGTGCCCAGCGGGGTGAGGTATGGACCACCGACCGGGCCTGAATACCACTGGTAGGTGAGGCCTGTAACACCCGAGGTAGCTCCTGAAAGGGAAAGGGTGGATGAGGCCACAGTGCCACAACCGCTGGTCACAGAGGCTACCGCTGCTCCTGCATTGACGCTGGAACATGGCACCGGAGGCGTCCATGTGAAGGTTTGTCCCGAAGCGGGGTACGATGTGGTGGAGTATGTGCAGGTGGCACTACTCGTTGCACCTGCCGTGGTCGCGGCCCAGTCCGTTGTTGTTGTCCGATTGTTGAAATCAGTGGTTCCTGTACCACCGCGCAGGCCGACCTGCGGAGTGTAGGTGGCGCCTTGGATACCCGTGCCGTACACCATTTCAACCACGCCAGATGCCTCGTACAACCGGATCTGCCCGGTCATCCGGCTCGTGGTCACGTTGTACTGTAATTGTTGAGTCCGGAATTCGATCACGCAGACCTGGGATCCCGGTGCGCCTGTGGTCTCAACAAAGACCCCATCGATCGATCGTCCATCACGCCCGAGCAGGGAGATCGCATTGGTATTGGAGGCCGTGGAAAGCGGCGTATAGCTGCCGGTCGGTGCAGTGCCCCCCAGGCGGATGTGGCCATTGGAGTTGGCCACGAATTGGGTGAACGGGCTTCCGTTGTAGGTGAACGAGAACCCGATGTTCGTCGCGGCCGAGTTCCCATCATCGATGTTCGGGGCGATGATCTGCGTGGCTGCTCCGGAGGTAGCGGTATAGGTGCCCACTGATTGGGAGAAGGCGTAGTTGGACACCTGCGCCTGCGCCGTGCCGAACAGCACCATCGCGGCGCCGAGCAGTCCGGACTTGAGCCATCCCCACGTTCGGCAGGGTGGTGTCGAGTAGGGTCGACAGTTCATGGATCGAGGGTTTTGGGTTTGGGTTTTCTTGTTCGCGGGGCGAGGGACACGATCCTCAGGGCTGGATAATATCCCAATGAAAAGGTACGGAGAGGCGCCCTTTAGTGCGACCCCGGCTGAGTTGGAGGGGCGTGTACGGGGCGTTCGGTGCGTTGGAGCTGGTGGACACGGGTCCGGTCGAACAGGGTGTGCCGGTCGGAAGTTCCGGCTTATGGGTTTGGCAAGCTTACGGGGCTGGACCGTAGGGCGCAAGCTATAAGGTCAGATATGTTGATAACTTTTCGGAGCAGGCGACCGGGACCGTGCCCGCGCCCGGATCCAGCACCAGAACAGGCGCCATCGAGAGCGGTTCCGGGAGGCCAGTTGAGGGCGCGCGCGCGCCGCATCCCACATTCGAGGGATGGCGATCCTTTTGCACTCGCAGGGATCGATCCCACGCCGAGGTTCAATACCTCCGGTCCCCTGCTCCTGCTTTTCAGCGGTCGCCCCGGATCTTCACGCGATCCTGCGCCGCAAGCCTTGATGATCGGGCACTTCTGCATTTGGATCGGATGACCCGCAATTCATCCCCCATCTCCGGGCAAGGAAGTGGTCAGAGCGGCCTGAAAGCGCTGAGGATCGCGTACTCAGAAACGATCCCGGCTTGTTGAATCGCTTCGGTCCTTCCTTCGGTCGGACACGCTCGCTCAGCGTGACATTGGTGGGGAGTGTTGTAGCGCTCCGGTCCGTCCTTCGTCAGGACAAGCTCGCTCAGCGGGACAGTGGGGTAAAGAATGTTCAGGAACACTGTACGTGTACACTGCCTTTGAACTGTCACGCTGAGCGCGTCGACTGCGCCCGCGCGTAGCCGCTACGGCGAAGCGAAGAGCGCGATACTCACATGAACTTGCTTGGTGTGCGCTTGTGCGTAGCGCTTCGGCAGGCTCAGCGTGACAGTGGTGGGGAGTGTGGTAGCGCTTCGGTCCTTCCTTCGTCAGGACAGACTCACTCAGCGTTACAGTGCATGGGCGCTTCGGCAGGCTCAGCGTGACAGTGCATGGGAGCGTGCATGGCATCGGGGTAGCGCTTCTGGATGCGCAGCGTGACAGGTGTGGGGAGTGGTTAGGCTTCGGTCTTTCCTTCGTCATGACAGGCTCACTCAGCGTTACAGTGCATGGGCGCTTCGGC
>JAFDZE010000126.1 GCA_018267155.1 Bacteroidota bacterium
AAGATCCAGAGATAGCCGGGCAGCAATTCGCGCAGGAAGATGAGTTCGATGAAACCCAACGGATCCAGGCCCTGCACACCGTGGAAGTAGGCGCGTACGCCGGCACAGTGGTGGCGCGGCTCCATAGGCAGGCCGGCCACGTGCTTCGCGAAGCGCGAGTTGGCCCCATCGGCCGCGATGATCAGCCGTGCTTCGATCCGGGTCCCATTGTCCGCGCTCATGGCGAGCCAGCCGGAGGGGGTGCGTTCAAACGTGCTCAGTGTGATCCCTTCACGGAGGGTGATGCCGGGAGCTTTTCGCACTTCGTCCACCAGCAACGCATCGAACTGCAAGCGTGGCATGATGGCCCCCGGGGCGGCTCCCATACCGGTCTCGCGACTGAAGGGCACACGCAGCGACCGCCCGCCCGGGGCCGTGAAGGTGACTCCCCAGCTCGGTAGCTGGCGGGTGTCGGTACGGAGCCCCTGACCCACACCGGGTGCCAAGCGGTCCAAGGCGCGCATCACTTTGCCGCTGAGCGCGTCGCCGCAGGTCTTGTCGCGCGGAAAAGTGGCCTTGTCCACCAGGATCGCGGGAACGTTCTGCCTGGCCAGGGACAGGGCGGCGGCGCAGCCACCGGGGCCGGCACCAACGATGAGCGCTTCGGTGCGCAGCGGCCCGCTGGTCATGCCCTGTGCCCGTCAGGCCCGGAACGCCCCGTCCGAGAATTGTTCCAGGAAACGGACATCATTTTCCCAGTAGAGCCGCAGGTCGGGCACGCGGTAGATGAGCTGCGCGATGCGCTCCACGCCCATGCCGAAGGCGAAGCCGCTGTACTCCCCGGGGTCGATGCCGCAGTTCGTGAGCACGGCGGGGTCCACCATGCCGCAGCCCATGATCTCCACCCAGCCGCTGTGTTTGCACAGGTTGCAGCCCTTGCCGCCGCACACGGTGCAACTCATGTCCACTTCGGCGCTCGGCTCGGTGAAGGGGAAGTAACTGGGCCGCATGCGGATGGTGACCTCCGGGCCGAACAGGCTTTTCACGAAGTGGGCCAGGGTGCCTTTGAGTTCTGCGAAGCTCACGCCCTTGTCCACGTACAGCCCTTCCACCTGGTGGAACATGCAGTGGGCGCGGGCACTGATGGCCTCGTTGCGGTACACACGACCCGGGGAGATGGTGCGGATGGGCGGCGTGGAGCTTTCCATCACGCGGACCTGCACGCTGCTGGTATGGGTGCGCAGGGCCGACCCTTCGGAACTTTCCACGAAGAAGGTATCCTGCATGTCGCGCGCGGGGTGGTCCGGCGGGAAGTTGAGCGCGCTGAAGTTGTGGTGATCGTCCTCCACTTCGGGGCCCTGGCTCACGGTGTACCCCATGCGGGCGAACACGTCGGTGATGCGCTGGCGTACGAGCGTGATGGGGTGGAGGCTGCCCACGGGTTCGGCAAGCGCCGGCCGCGTGGGGTCGGCGGTGGTTGGTTCCTGGGTCGAGGTATTTTTCTCCACGGCCGCCAGCAGATCCTTCCAGCGGTTCTGCGCCAGTTCCTTCAGCCGGTTCATCCGCTGGCCGAAAGCGCGCTTTTCGTCCGGCGGGACCTGTTTGAAGTCCTCGAACAGGGCGGTGATGGAGCCGTTGCGCCCGAGCGTGGCCACGCGGAAGCGCTCCACCTCGTCCGCGTTGCCGGCGGTGGCCGCGCCCACTTCGGCCTCCAGGGCCTCGATCCTGGTTTGTAGGTTCATTTCAGTTCGCGCATCCAAAGGCGCACATCGGTAAGTGGGCGATCACGGCCATCGCAGGGCAGCGCAGCGATGCGGTCGATCACATCGAGCCCCTCGATCACCTGGGCGAAAATGGTGTAGTTCCCGTCCATCTTGGGCGAGCCGCCGTCCGTGGCGTAGGCCCGCAGTTGTTCCGGTGTATAGTGGAAGCCTTCCTCCGGGTTGATGGCCGCGCGTTTCTGCTCCACCAGCCTCAGGTCGCCGGGCGCCCAATCCTGGCCCTGAACAATGTAGAAGAAGGCCCCGTGGCTGCGTTTGTCGGCGGCGGGAGCGGTCTCATCGGGCAGCATGCCCACGGCGCCTTTCACATGCACGATCCCCGGCCGGATCTCGGGGGGCAGGGCGGTCCCCACGCTGCCCTGCCCGAGCACCTTGTGGCGATCGTCCGCCGCCTTGCTGGTGGCATCACCACCGATGAGCATGGCGCCGGGCACCACCCGGTGGAAGAGGGTGCTGTCGTAGTAATGCTCCTGCACCAGCCTCAGGAAGTTGTCGCGGTGAAGGGGCGTTTCGTTGTACAGCGCCCACACCATGCGGCCCTGGGTGGTGTTCACCTCCACCAGCGGGCGCACCGGAGCCTGGGCCCGAAGCCCGGCCAGGGCCAGGAAGACAGGCAACGCCAGGAGGTTCCGGAAGGTCATCTGTACGGACATGGCCCGATGCTGCTATTTTTGGCTGCCTCTTACCAAGGTCCGCCGCGTTGAGCGGCCGAAATTAACCCGACCAACCCCCATGATCCGTAAGGTGTTCTTGTTCGCGCTGGCCGCGGTCATCCTGGTGCCGTTCACCTCGTCCTGCAACAAGGAGAAGGATACGCTGGCCATCATTACCGTTCTGGATACGGCCGGGCATCCCGTGGCCGGGGCCTATGTGAAGCTTTTCGCCAACCTGGCCCACCAACCGCAGGGGGCGGGATCCATGGACCGCCTGACGCGTGAGGAAATGACCGATTCGCGAGGTCATGCCCGTTTCGACTACACCCAGCAGTACAAGCAGGGGCAGGCGGGGTTCGCGGTGCTCGATATCGTGAGCTTCAAGGACAGCGCCGTGGGCGAGGGGATCATCAAGATCCTGGAAGAGGAGGTGAACGAGGAGACCGTGAAGTTGACCCCGGTGAACTGAGCGGGCCGGAGGGCGCCCAGGGGGTGGTGTCTGCCGGGTGAGGGCGCGCGGCCCCCAAGGGTTCAGGCGTGCGTGGTCACCTGTGCTTCGCCGAAGTAGTTCAGCACGGCCTCCTTCATCAGGCGTTCCTGTTCCTGGGCATTCAGTGGCGGCAGGTCTTTCACACGTTCGAAATGCGGCCATCCGTCGGCATCGCGGCCGAGTTCCGCATAGTAGCCGAAGGGCAGCAGGACCACGCAGATGCCGATGTGCATCAGCTGCACCTTCTCGTCCTTTTTGAAATCGCGGGCGTGCTGGCCGAGTTCCTGCACCCCGATCAGGAAAATGAGTCCGTTCAGGTCCACCGGTCCCTGGAAGCGGGTTTCCATCCGCTTCATCAGATCACGCCAACGCTTGTCGAATTGCAGATCCATACGCGGTCGTCCCGGGTTTTGCCTGAACGACGGCGCAAGTCTACTTGAAGGATAGACTTGCACCCCATGAACGGGATCGACTGGGCCATCCTCGCGTTGATCGGTTTCGCGGCCGTGCGGGGTTTCATGCGCGGCTTCATCATCGAGGTGTGCGCGCTGCTGGGCATGGTGCTGGGTATCTGGGGCGCCATCCACTTCAGCGATCGGGTCGCTCAATGGCTGGGCCTGGGCCCCGACAAGGAGACCATCACATTCCTCGTTACGGTGATCGGCATCCTGATCATCGTCCACCTCATTGGCCGGGCGCTCACCACGGTGATCGACATCGCGCAATTGGGCCTGCCCAACAAGGTGGCGGGGCTGCTGTTCGGGGCCGTGCGCAAGGCGTTCGTGCTGAGTGTGCTGCTGAACATCCTGTTCGCCATGCAGGACAGGGCGTGGGTCCGGGCGCTCGGGACGCAGAAGGAGTCGAAGCTCTTCGGGCCGGTGCGCGCCTTGGCGCCCATGATCATTCCCGCGCTGGGCGAAACGAAGTGGGTGAGGAAAGCCCTCGACGACCTGAAGACGCAGGCGGAGCAGGTGGTTGGGGAATGAGCGTGCCCCGGATCCTCGGCGTGCGCACTCAAGGATCACAGGTTGACCTTGCCTGGGGGCCGATCACCCCGCACGGAGCTGAATGTGGGCGAATGCGCAACACCTTACCTTGCCGAGCATTGCGTATACCGGCCCGACGTTGGTTGGATATACGAAGAACTTCGCATATTGACAGTTGGTGGCAATTAACCCCATACCACCCCTGTTCCCTTGCACGAGCGACACTCTTCAGAATAGACTTCAGCCGATAACCATTGGCCTGACGTTTGGCCGTAAAAGCCTCCGGCCACAATACCATTTCCTCCGCACACGGGGCATCGAAATGGGGTTAACGTGCCACCAACAGCAGGTTGCTGCAAGCGGCTGCTTTGCTCTTCGTTCGGAATGTCGTTCGTGTTGTCCATGTCTGTGCTTCGTTTCAATGTTTGTGATTAGCCGCCTTCAGCAACCTGCGGACCGTTAGGGGCAACGACATGACAT
>JAFDZE010000127.1:0-2284 GCA_018267155.1 Bacteroidota bacterium
CACGTGCATCGTGAAGGTGACCAAAGGCAGCGACAAGGACCCCCGGCCCATACCCAAGCCGGTGGCCAGTTGCCGCACTGCCGTGATGGACGGGATGGTGGTGGCCAACACCACCGATGAGGACCTGATCGCCTCGCGCAATGCCGTGGTGGAGTTCCTGCTGATCAACCACCCGCTGGATTGCCCGATCTGCGACCAGGCCGGCGAGTGCCACCTGCAGGACCTCAGTTACGAGAACGGCAAGGAATCGTGCCGCTACCAGTTCGAGCGCCGCACCTTCGACCTGATCGACATCGGGGACAAGATCAAGCTCCACATGACGCGGTGCATCCTGTGCTACCGCTGCGTGAAGGTGGCCGACCAGCTCACCGACGGGCGTGTACACGGGGTGATCAATCGCGGGGATGTGGCCGAGATCAGCACGTACATCAGCAACGTGGTGGACAACGACTTCAGCGGGAACATGATCGATGTGTGCCCGGTGGGCGCGCTCACCGACCGCACGTTCCGTTTCGCAAGCCGCGTGTGGTTCACCAAGCCGATGGACGCCCACCGCGACTGCGACAAATGCAGCGGCAAGGTGGTGGTGTGGTACAAAGGCGAGGAGATCCTGCGCGTTACCGGCCGCAAGGACCAGTGGGGCGAGGTGGAGGAATTCATCTGCAACACCTGCCGGTTCGAGAAGAAGAAGACCAGCGACTGGGTCATTGAGGGCCCGCGCAAGATCGACCGACACAGTGTGATCAGCCAGGGGCACTACGACCGGAAGAACCAGCAGAAGTTGCTTTCTTCGGCCGCGCCGGATGCTCCGGCCATCGAGCCGTTCGATTTCAACAAGCGATAGATGACCCTCCTCACCCTCGTCATCTTCCTCAGTGTACTGCTGCTGATCACGCTCGGCGTGGCGGCGTACGAGACTTACGGGGAGCGCAAGGTGGCGGCCTTCATGCAGGACCGCCTGGGTCCGGACCGCGCGGGGCCCTTCGGCATCCTGCAGCCCCTGGCCGATGGGGGCAAGATGTTCATGAAGGAGGACTTCATCCCGGCCACGGCCAACCGCTGGCTGTATTTCCTGGGGCCGGCCATCGCCATGAGCACGGCGCTGCTCACCGGTGTGGTGATCCCTTGGGGCGGCACGGTGACCATTGGCGACTTCACCATGAACCTGCAGGCCGCGGATCCGGAGATCGGCATCCTGTACGTGTTCGCCATGGTGAGCATCGGCGTGTACGGCATCATGCTCGGCGGCTGGGCCAGCAACAACAAGTTCGCGCTGTACGGGGCCATCCGCGCCAGCAGCCAGATGATCAGCTACGAGCTGGCCATGGGCATGGCGATCGTAGCGCTGGTGATCCACACGGGCACGCTCAGCATGGGCGACATCGTTGCGGGGCAGCTCGATGGCTATTGGAACATCCTACGGCAGCCCCTCGGTTTCCTGCTCTTCATCGTGTGCGCCTTCGCCGAATGCAACCGGGCCCCCTTCGATCTGCCCGAATGTGAAACGGAACTGGTGGGCGGTTACCACACCGAGTTCAGCAGCATGAAGCTGGGATTCTACCTCTTCGCCGAGTACGTGAACATGTTCATCAGCAGCGCGGTGATGAGTACGCTCTACTTCGGTGGCTACGACATCCCCTTCGTGGACCAGGCCGGGGATACCAGCCTGCTGATCACGGCCCTGGGCACGCTGATGCTCTTCGCCAAGATCGGTTTCTTCATCTTCTTCTTCATGTGGATCCGCTGGACGCTCCCGCGCTTCCGGTATGATCAGTTGATGAACCTGGGCTGGAAGACGCTGATCCCGCTGGCGATCCTGAACGTGCTGCTCACCGGTGGCTGGATGCACCTGAAGCCCTACCTCGGCCTATGAGAACGGTTGTTTTTACCACAGAGGCACAGAGCGCACAGAGAAATGCGATGGGTTGTTGCTCTGGAATGCGTATGAACCTGACCGGGCCGGGATCCGTGATCTGGATCTCCTCTGTGCCCTCCGTGCCTCTGTGGTGAACAGAACGACAATGAGCGCAACCCTCAAACTGACCCAGCGTTCGCGCGTGGTGAGCGACAAGAAGATGACGCTCATGGAGCGGATCTACCTGCCGGCGATCATCAAGGGGATGAGCATCACGCTGCGGCACTTCTTCCGTCCGAAGAAGGTGTCGCTCCGGTACCCGGAGGAGGAGCGCCCGCGCAGTGCGGTGTACCGCGGCATGCATGTGCTCAAGCGCGATGATCAGGGCCGCGAACGTTGCACGGCGTGCGGTTTGTGCGCGGTGGCCTG
>JAFDZE010000127.1:2326-5804 GCA_018267155.1 Bacteroidota bacterium
TACGAGATCAACATGCTGCGCTGCATCTTCTGTGGCGATTGTGAGGAGGCCTGCCCCAAGGAGGCCATCTTCCTTACCGATCGTTTGGTACCTACGGACTACGAGCGCATGCCCTTCGTGTACGGCAAGCGTTGGTTGGTGGAGCCGCTGGATCCTTCGCTGCGCGTGGATGTGAGCAAGCGTCAGACGCCGGAGGTGCTCAAGTTCAAGGAGCAGAAGCAGTTCGCGCACAACCGCTGAGGCTGGTGCTCGCGGCGGGCTTCGGCCTACATTTGTGCTACCATGACCACCAAGCAGATGAAACTGGCCATCCAAGAACGGGTGGCCAAGGTGCCTGACAACGCGCCGGAGCCGATGCTCAAGCAGATGCTGGACCTCATCGAAGAGCTGGCCAAAGCCGATCTGGCCCAGATGGACCGTATGCAGCGTTTCTTCAAGAACATCGAAGAAGACAGATCCCTGCTCCATCGTCTTGCGCAATGATCGGGCGAACGGAGGCCGAGTTTTATCACGCACAACTGGTCAGGCAATTCGGAGGTGCTACCGGTCTGCGTGACCCGGGGATACTTGATGCTTCACTGAAGCGCCCGTTCGCGACCTTCGGAGGAGAGGATCTTTTCCCGACCGCTTTCGACAAGGCCGCAGCAATGATGCATGGCATCATCACGGGACACCCGTTCATTGATGGGAACAAGCGCACCGGATATCAGTTGGGCCGTTTGCTGCTGCAGGAAGGCGGATACGATGTGGAGGCCTCGGAAGATGAGCGCTATGCCATGGTGATCCGGGCGGCTTCGGGCCAAATGGAGGTCGAGGACATCAAGGCGTGGCTAACGGACCATTCCATGGCATATCGAAAGGAAGGCTGAGCCCCCCTCTCCTCTGGCAGATCCCGGCCACGCCCCCTGCGTTCGCTGCTGAAACACTACCCCCTTTGCGCGAGCAGGTCGTTCATGCGCACCTGCTGTTCCGCCAGCTTCTCGATGGCCCGCGCGTTCGCCGTGAGCGCGTCGATGAACTGTTTCATCAGGTCATCGCTTACGCCATGCTGGTGTTGCATGTGATAGGCATTGAAGCCTTGCGATGAGTGGTCGTGCATATGCAATACCGGCTGGCCTGAACGCAGGAACTCATCGAGGCTCATGCCATAGAACTCGGCCAGTTTGTCCATCTCCACGGCCGAGAGCATCACATGGCCGTTCTCTCGATCGCAATATGCGGAGGGGCTGATGCCGAGGACCGTCGCCACTTCCTTCTGTTGAAGGTGCCGGTCATTGCGCAACTGCTGCAAGCGCATCCCGATCTCTTTCTTGTTCATGTGCAGTGGTCATCGGAGCGCCAAGGTATCGGGAAATCCGGATCCGATTCGGGAAATGCCGGATCCGTGCGGAGCGAGGGGTGCTGGGCGGGCGTGGACTGTTATGCTTGCGGACCCATCAAATGGGACGAACACCGGGGAAGCCGAAAACCGGACAGAATAGGCGATCTCGACAACAACACGACAATGGCTACGTACTGGTACCAATGCAGACACTGTGGAACAACGATCCGCAAGGACAGCTCACCCAACAGCAACGGGTGTCCGGACAGCAGTTCCCACGCATGGTCCAACCTCGGGACGGTGGGTGACTCCAACTACCAATGCAAGAAATGCGGTACGACCGTTCAAACCAGATCCACCCCAAACGCCAGTGGATGCCCGGAAGCCAGCTCCCATTCATGGTCCAAGCTCTGACCGTTCGGTCCATCACCGGAGCGGTCAGGGTTCATGAGCGCTGTCGGTTCTTGGCATCTTGAGGGCAGTAAGAACTTGACGCACGGCAACCACATGAAGCTCGAACGGGTAACCTATGAGCGGTTGAACAGCCGTCAAAAGGAACGGTTCAATTTTCAAAAGGTATCCGCGCTGCTCGCGGACTATGGATTCGCCACGCTGAAACTCGACGATGACTGGCAGGGCGCCGATTTCATCGCGGTGCATATCACCGGTGAGCACCTGAAGGTCCAACTGAAAAGCCGGTTGACGTTCGACACGAAATACAAATGCAAGGGCATCCACATCGTGTTTCCAAACGATGGCAACTGGTACCTCATAGATCATGACAAGATGCTCGATGAATTTCTGAAGCGGTTCGCCGACACATTCGCCATGACCGCCTCATGGGGAAAGGGGGGTTACTCCTGGAATCATCTCAGCAGGGAAAAACTGGATCTGCTGAAACCCTTCAGGCTACAACCATAGGCAATAGCCATCCAATGCGAGGGGCTTGCGGACGCTGGAAATAACACCGTCACCCCCTGCATCCCCTTTCTTTTCTGGTGCCCTGTGATCGCCCCAGTGGCTGTTTGCCCTTCTCTCCCAAATCCTCCCGCTCTTCGGCTTCCGAAGCGCATCGCGAAGGCTCGCCCGGCCTCGTGCAACGCCATGCCCGCCGCGTACCGGAGGTTCGTGTTGGTGGGACCTCCGCGAGGGGATGCCGCCCGATCTTTCTTCGTTCCGGCCCTCCTGCTACATTCGCCACCGTTCCGAACAGGGCCCACGGCGTACCGGATGCAGATCCTCTTCTACCTCTTCGCGGCCATCTCCATCATCAGCGCCCTCTTTGTGGTGGGCGCCCGCAGCCCGATCAACAGTGTGATCGCGCTGATCGTCTGTTTCCTCAGCATCGCCGGGCATTACATCCTGCTGAACGCGCAGTTCCTGGCGGCGGTGCACATCATCGTGTACACGGGGGCCATCATGGTGCTCTTCCTCTTCGTGATCATGCTCCTGAACCTGAACCGGACGGTGGAGCCGCGCAAGCGCACGGTCACCCGGATCGCGGCGGTCGCTTCGGGCGGGTTATTCCTGCTCACGCTGCTGGGTGCGATCAAGAACGGAGTGCAGATCACCCCGGCGGCTGAGTTCAATGCGGGAACCGGACTGGTCAAGAGCGTTGGACAAAGCCTCTTCGGGCCCTTCCTGGTACCTTTCGAACTCAGCAGCGTGCTCTTCCTGAGCGCGATCATCGGTGCCGTGACCTTGGGCCGCAAGGAGACCGGTGTGAAACCGATGGTGAAGGAGGGCGACGAATACGCCGGGCTCAACCAACCAGAACGCGTGGCGTGATGAAAATGCGTTCACCAAAGAGGCACGGAGGACGCAGAGGTCCGATCGGCGGGCGTTTTGACGATCCATGCCAGCTTCATACCGTTCGCATTTCTCTGTGCCCTCTGTGTCTCTGTGGTGAAAAACCCGCACGCACCCGATGAACGACGTGATCACCGCCATCCGTGTCGTGCCGCTGGAGCACTACGTGGTGCTGAGCATGATCCTGTTCAGCATCGGTCTGGCGGGTGTGCTCTTCCGGCGCAACACGATCATCCTGCTGATGTGCATCGAGCTGATGTTCAACAGCGTGAACCTGCTGCTCACGGCGTTCAGCGCGTACCACAGCGATCCGGGCGGTCAGGTCTTCGTGTTCTTCATCATGCTGGT
>JAFDZE010000127.1:5854-7827 GCA_018267155.1 Bacteroidota bacterium
GTGGACATCAACCAACTCAGCCGCTTGAAGGGATGACACGGGATATCCTGGCCACCTTGGTCCCGGCACTGCCGCTCGCTGGCGCGATCCTGGTCGCCGCGCTCCGCCGCAAGCTGAAGGGCAACTCCGCGGGCATCCTGGCCACCCTGATGGTCGCGGGGTCGTTCGTTTGCAGTGCCATGCTCTTCATCGGGCAGGAGTTCGTCAGTGTGATGCACGCGGCGAACATGCATCAGCAGGATGCGCAGGAAGGCGGAACGCACATCGTGAAACTCTTCGACTGGATCAACGTGAGCACGATGAAGGTGCCTTTCGCGTTCCAGATCGACGCGCTATCGATCACCATGATGCTCATCGTCACCGGTGTCGGCTCCTTGATCCACCTGTACTCCATCGGCTACATGCATGATGACGAGCGCGTGGCCAGTTTCTTCTCGATGCTCAACCTCTTCACCTTCGCCATGCTGCTGCTGGTGATGGGCGCGAACTTCGTGGTCACCTACATCGGTTGGGAGGGGGTGGGCCTGTGCAGCTACCTGCTCATCGGCTTCTGGTACAGGACGCCCGCGTACAACTACGCCGCACGCAAGGCCTTCGTGATGAACCGGATCGGCGACCTGGGGTTCGTGATCGGGTTGATGTGGCTGTTCAGCACGTTGGGCACGCTCAACTACACCGAGGTGATGGCACGGGCCGGCTCGCTCAGTACCGAAGCGGTCACCGGGATCACACTCCTGTTGTTCGTGGGCGCCATTGGCAAGAGCGCGCAATTGCCGCTGTTCACCTGGCTGCCCGATGCCATGGCCGGTCCCACGCCGGTGAGTGCGCTGATCCACGCCGCGACAATGGTAACGGCAGGTATATTTCTTCTGGTGCGCAGCAGCGCGCTGTTCATGTTCGCACCGTTCACCCAGGACGTGGTGCTCTGGACGGGCCTGATCACCTCGTTGCTCACGGCCAGCATCGGCGTGTTCCAGAACGACATCAAGAAGGTGCTGGCGTACTCCACCGTCTCGCAACTGGGCCTGATGTTCGTGGCCCTCGGTGTGGGCGCGTACAGCGCGGCCATGTTCCACGTCACCACGCACGCGTTCTTCAAGGCGCTGCTGTTCCTGGGTGCGGGCAGTGTGATCCACGCGCTGGGCGGCGAGCAGGACATCCGCAAGATGGGCGGATTGAAAGGGGTGACGAAGGTGACCTACGTGACCTTCCTGATCGGCACGCTGGCGATCGCGGGCATTCCGGGACTGAGCGGCTTCTTCAGCAAGGACGCCATCCTGGCGGCGGCCTACGAGGCGCATCCCGCCATCTGGGCGGTGTCGTTGTTGATCTCGCTGCTCACCTGCTTCTACATGTTCCGCCTGCTCTTCCTCACCTTCTTCGGTAGCTACCGTGGCAAGGCGCATCCGCATGAGAGTCCACTGGTGATGACCCTGCCGCTGATGGTGCTCGCCGTGCTCAGTGTGTTCGGTGGGCTGCTCAACATCCCGCATCTGTTCGGCGGGCACGAGTCGATGAAGCATTTCCTGGCCACGGCGGCCGAAGGCATCAGCGGCGAGCACCTCACCCTTTCCCACACCACGGAGTGGACGTTTATGGGCGTAACCACGGCCCTGATCGCGCTGACGATCGTACTGGCGTACAACCGTTTCGTGAAGCGGACCACGCTCGATCCCGAGCCCGAAAAACTACCGCTGCTCCAACGCCTGATCGCGCACAAGTGGCTCGTCGACGAACTCTACGCGAAGCTCTTCGAACGGCCGTACGGCTGGCTCAGCGCACACTTCTACAGCATTGCCGAGCGCCAGTTCATGGTGCCGCTGATGGTGGGCACCGGTGGTGTGACGAACAAGGTGGGCAAGGCGTTGCGACGCCTGCAGAGCGGCAACATGAGCTTCTATCTTTTCGGTATGGTGATCGGCCTGATCGCCCTGCTGGCCTGGACCCTGTACAAGGTGTGACATGATCCTGCT
>JAFDZE010000127.1:7846-9553 GCA_018267155.1 Bacteroidota bacterium
GCACAGGCGCGGTCCATCGCCATGGTGGCGTCGCTCACCTGCACCGTGATCGTGCTGGCGCAATGCTGGAATTTCGGCGGTGCTGAACTGACCTTCATCGACCGGGACTGGGTGCCGGATTGGGGCCTGCGACTCAAGATGGGCTACGACGGTATCGGCCTGCTGATGCTGATGCTCACGGCGGTGATCTTCCCCTTCATCATCGGAGCCGGAGCGAAAGAGGAGCAGGATCGGCCAGCGTTGGCGAACGCGCTGCTGCTGTTCACCCAGAGTTTCCTCTTCGGCGTGTTCACCGCGCAGAACGCCCTTCTCTTCTACATCCACTACGAGTTGAGCCTCATTCCGCTGTTCCTGTATCTGCTCTACTGGGGCACGCCTTCGCTGGAAGGCTCCAGCGGCCGAGGTGGGGCGGACCGACGGACCATTACGATGCGCTTCTTCATCTACACGCTCTTCGGTGGTCTGGCGCTCCTGTTCGGTATCGCGTACTGTGTGGTGCAGGAGCCATCGCACAGCGCCGACTTCAGCGCCCTGCAAGCGTTGCGGCTGCCGATCGATGTCCAGGTCTGGTTGTTCTGGGCACTCTTCCTGGCCTTCGCCGTGAAGTTGCCGATCTTCCCCTTCCACAGTTGGCAGCCGGATACGTACACGATGGCGCCGATGCAGGGCACCATGGTCCTTGGTGGCGTGCTGTTGAAAATGGGCCTCTTCGGCGTGCTGCGCTTCGTGTTCCCGATCGTGCCACAAGGTACGGATCACTGGCGCGACCTGGTGGTGTGGCTCAGCATCATCGGGGCCATCTACGCCGGGTGGATCGCTTTCCGGCAGACCGACTTCAAGCGGCTGGTGGCCTACTCGTCGTTGAGCCACGTGGGCATCATGACGGCCGCGCTGTTCACGTGGACCACATACGGTATCACGGGTTCATTGTACCAGGCGTTCGCGCACGCCGTACTGGTAGTGTGCATGCTCTACATCGTGGGTGCGGTCGAACGGCGCATGGGTACCAGGGACCTCTCGGTAATGGCGGGCCTCAAGCTGAAGTCGCCGCGACTGGCCGCGCTCTTCTTCCTCGTGATGGTGAATGGGATCGCGCTGCCCCTGACACAGAGCTTCGTGGGCGAATGGCTCATGTTCAACGGCCTGTGGCAGATGGAGGGCGGCGCGTGGATGACCGCGGTGGCCGTGTGTACGATCATCCTCGGTGCGGTGTACATGCTGTACGCGTACCAGCGCGTGATGCTCGGTCCCGAGACCCGCGTGGCCCCCGGCACATCGCTGAACGAGGTTGCGGAAGCCGACGCCAACGATCACCTCTTCCTGGTGCCGCTGATCGCGATCACCCTTGTGTTCGGTTCCTATCCCGCACCGGTGCTGGACCTGGTGCAGAGCTCCGTTCAAACCCTCCTGAGCACCCTGAATTGACATGAGCTCGCTCATCCTCCTTTCCGTGCTCGGCGTGCTGCTGCTGTATGTGGGCCTTTTCGGCGCGGGCGATAAGGCGGGTGCCAGCAGGGTGCTTGCGCCCATCGCGGTGATCGGAGTGTGCGGCGCGATCGCCCTGCTTGTGCGCGACTACCAAGTGAACATCCCCGATTTCGCGCATATGCTCCAGTGGGACGATACGGGCCGCCTGTTCAGCATCGGGATCCTGGGCATCACCGCACTCATCTTCCTGTTCGGTATGGACTACTACGCGAAGGAGGA
>JAFDZE010000128.1:0-13045 GCA_018267155.1 Bacteroidota bacterium
AAACCCATTTCAGGACGAGTCAGTCCGCCTCCGCCGAGGCTGTTTCGGAGGAATTGGAACACAGCGCCCGCGGACCGCCGCAACGCTCGGAGACCTTGTCCGGTCAGGATACAAGCCTATCCGAAAAGATGTGACAGTACTTGGTCCACGCGGGCCACAGCGACCAATTCGATGCCGGGATCCTTGGGCAAGCCCTTGGTGCCCTGCGGAATGAAAATGCGTTGGAACCCCAATTTCGCTGCTTCCGCGATGCGCTGTTCGGTCCGTGGCACGGGGCGTATCTCGCCGGTGAGTCCTACTTCTCCGCAGAATGCGGTATCGATGGGGATGGGGATGTCGGCGTTGGAGCCGAGCACGGCGCACACCACGGCCAGGTCTATGGCGGGCTCTTCCACGCGGAAACCACCCGCCAGATTGAGGAACACGTCCTTCTGTGCGAGGCGGAAGCCGCAGCGTTTCTCCAGCACGGCCAGCAACATGTTCAGGCGGCGCAGGTCGAAACCGGTGGCACTGCGCTGGGGCGTGCCGTACACCGCCGAGCTCACCAGGGCCTGCACCTCGATCAGCAGTGGCCGCATGCCTTCCAGCGTGGCTGCTACGCACACACCGCTGGGCCGCTCACCGCGGTCGCCCAACAGCACACGGCTGGGGTCCTCCACCACTGCCAGCCCGCTGCCGCGCATTTCGTAGATGCCCAGTTCATTGGTGCTGCCGAAGCGGTTCTTCAGGGGGCGCAGCAATCGGAAGGCATGGTCGCGGTCGCCCTCGAACTGCAACACGCAATCCACCATGTGCTCCAACACCTTCGGCCCGGCGATGCTGCCATCCTTGGTGATGTGCCCGATGAGCACGATGGGCACGCCGGTGGTCTTGGCGAAGCGCATGAGCTCGCTGGTGCATTCGCGCACCTGGCCCACGCTGCCGGGGCTGGCGTCCAGCGCGGCGGTGTGCAGCGTCTGGATACTGTCCACGATCACCAGTCCGGGCCGCAACGCCTCCAGTTGCTTGAAGAGGTTCTGGGTGTTGGTCTCGGTCAATACGTAGCAACCGGTTGGGGCTCCATCGGCGGCCGGTGGCCGGTGGCCGGTGGCCTCCAACCGGTCGGCGCGCATCTTCACTTGTTGTTCGCTCTCCTCCCCCGAGACGTACAGGGTGCGTACACCGTCCATGCGCAGAACGGTCTGCAGCATCAACGTGCTTTTACCGATACCCGGATCCCCGCCCATAAGGATCAATGATCCCGGCACCACCCCGCCGCCCAGCACGCGGTCCAGCTCGCGGTCGCCCAAGGGCATGCGTGGCCCGCTGTCCGCGGCGATCTCGGCGATGGCCACCGGCTTCGGCTTGCGCTCGCGCACGCTGTCGGGCAGGGAGCGCTTCTCCTGCACACGGTCCTGCACCTCCTCCACCAAGGTGTTCCATTCCTTGCAGCTGCCGCATTGCCCCAGCCACTGCGGGAAGGAAGCGCCGCAGTTCTGGCAGACGAAGAGGGAACGGACCTTGGCCATGTGTGGGGAGCGCGTGTTCAGTGGAAGGGCCAAAGGTGAGCAAGGAAGGCCGGAAGACGCGCTGAACCCAGGCAGTGGCCACAGGCGCGGCACCAACCGGGTAGTGGCACTACCACTTCGCTCTTTCAGGCAGGGGTGTGGTGCCGTCCAGCACCGAGGGAGCGCACCGCTTTCGGGTGGCCGGGCAACAGGAAAGAGCGACCGGGTGGTCGCGCCCGATACGGGCTCTCTTCTTGTACGCGAACACGCGCACGCTGGCCCCGGTCAACGCTGTAGTTTGATGGACAGTTGGAGTTGCCCGCCAAAACCGAGTTCCACGATCCGCATGAGCGTGGAAATGCGGACCTCTTTGAGGTTGTTCTCGATCTTCGAGATGTAGGATTTCGTCGTTCCCACCTTCTCGGCGAGTTCTTCCTGGGTAAGTCCTTTCGCGAGCCGTGCCTGGTGCAGCAGGGCGCCGAGCCTGAAGTTCTCATAGCCGGCCTCAAGGGTATCACGTTTGGACGTGCCCCGTGCCCCGTAGTGCTTCTCCTTGAACTGCTCAAGGGTCAGGATGTCACTTTTTTTCCGCTTCATATTCCGCTTTTATTCGGAGTGCTTTTTCGATCTCCTTCCGAGGTGTCTTCTGGTTCTTCTTCTGGAAGCCGTTCATCAGCACGATCAGCTGCCCTTGGTCAAAAAGGCAGAAGATGCGGAAGATGTCGTTCCCTTGTTGTACACGGATCTCATAAAGCCCGTCGGTGTTCTCGATGTGTTTGAGGTAGTTTTCCGGAACTCTCGGCAATTCCTCGACCAGTTCGAGTGTCCAGATGATCTTCTCCTTCACCTTGTCCCGCTGCCTCACGAAGAACTCGTTGAAGTAGTTCCTGTAGAAGACCACCGTTCGTGACTTCTTCCTTTCCGCCACGGCCCAAAGGTACCGCGGTTGCCCATAAGTGCAACATGGTCGGGGAAGGTCCGGGGGAGATATGCCTCGCCCCGGCCTTTGTGGGCGCGTGCGCCGCCGTTCCGATACCCCGTCAGTTCACCTCGTGATCTTCGGAAGTCTTCCCGCGCGGCCGGGCAACAAGAGGGGAAGACGGAGCACACGATGGGCACTTGCGTCAAAAAGAGCTGAAAGCCCCGTACCCTCATGATCCGCGCTTCCCGGGAATTTCATCCGGGGAAGCGCGGATGGGACGGGGCTGGTCATGTTTTGGAGCCTCGGGGAATCCCCCCGCCCTACCCCTTCCGTATCCGTTCCACCAGTCCCGTGGTAGAAAATCCATCTGTCAGGGGAATGCTGTGCACGGTGCCACCGGCGGCCTTCACCACGTCGGCGCCCACGATGCGGTCCGGAGCCCAGTCGCCGCCCTTCACCAGCACGTCGGGTCGCAATGCGGTGATCAGTTCCAGTGGCGTGTCCTCATCGAAAAGTACCACCACATCCACGCAGCGCAGGGCGGCGAGCACGCGGGCACGACTGTCCTCATTGTTCAACGGACGCTCGGGGCCTTTGCCCAGGCGGCGCACGCTGGCATCGGTGTTGAGGCCCACAATGAGCCGGTTGCCAAGTGCGGCCGCAGCTTCCAGGTATTCCACGTGCCCGCGGTGAAGGATGTCGAACACGCCGTTGGTGAAGACGATGCGATCGCCCCGCAGTCGCCAGACGTGCGTCATGCGCGTGGCCCCGATGCGGTCCAGGATGTGGGGGGCAGCGTGGGTGGTCGGGTCTGTCATGTGTTCATGCGTTCATGCGCCCATGGCCCCAAGCGCCCATGAGTCAAGCCGGGCGTTGCAGTGCCGTCAAAAGTAGCGACAGCCCACCGAGCACGATGATCATCAGGGTTTGTGCGGCCCAGAGGAGCCAGCCCATGGCCAGGGCATCGGGGCGCAGCAGCCCGCCGCCCGCTGGCGGGGCCATGTACACCCCCACGATGAGGGCCACGAACGCGGGGTACACGCCGATGCCGCCCTGCACCAGCACGATGCCGATGGCACCGGCGATGAAGCCCGCGAGGATGCCCGCCACGGGTACGTCTTTCATGCTGGGCAGGCACTGGAAACCGATGACGAACATGGCGAGGTAGGCAGCCCAGATGAAGAGGGTATGGCCCAGAAAAGCAGCCTTTCGTCTGGTGCTGAGGATGGCTTTCAGTCCCTCCGCGAAACCACGCAACAGGTCGATGGCGCGCGTGCGCATGGCGGCGCGCGTGGCCAGGAGGTACACCCCCGCGACCACCACCAGTGCAAGCGCGATCATCAGTACCGTGCCCCAGGGGAAGCCGCTACCGGCAGCGGGTCCCTGTGATGCGCGGTACGCTTCGATGCGCGCCTGGAAGAGGTCCAGCTTATCATACTGGAAAAGCACGGCTGCAAGACCGATCCCCGCCAGCATGACGGTGTCGATCACCCGCTCGGCCAGGATGGTGCCGAAGCCCTGCTCGAACGGCACCTTGTCCGTGCGATAAAGGGACACGGCCCGGCTGGCCTCCCCTGCACGGGGGATGAACATGTTCATGAGGTAGCCGATCATTACGGCATGGTAGCAATTGATGGCACCGGGCCGGTGACCCAGCGGTTCCAGCAGGTATCGCCAGCGCCAACCCCGGCTCACATGGGCCAGCCAGCCGATGCCGGTGGCCAGCAGGAGCCAGCCCGGGTCGGCCTGCCGGAAGGCTTCGAACAATTCGTTCTTCTGGGTATTGTTCAGGTCGCTGTACGTGCTGATCACCAGCCAGAGCCCTATGCCGAGCGGCACGGCGATCTTCAGGATGCCGATGATCGACCGCTTCACCCCTTCAGCCTGTTCGTTCGCTCGTTGGGAAAGACGATCGTGGGCCGGAAGACGCGGGCCTCCTCCACGCTCATGCGGGCATAGGAAAGGACGATGACCACATCGCCCACCTTCACGCGCAGGGCGGCCGGGCCGTTCATGCACACCATGCCGCTGCCGCGCTCACCTTTGATCACATACGTGTCCAGCCGCTCGCCATTGGTGATATCCAGCACGGTCACTTTTTCGCCTTCCACCAGGCCGCTGGCATCGATCAGGTCCTCATCGAGCGTGATGCTGCCGATGTAATCCACGTTCGCTTCGGTCACGGTGATGCGGTGGATCTTGGTTCGCAGGACTTCGATGGTCATGTTCGGATACCGGAAATGGGGCGCGAACTTACCGTCTTCGGCCGCCCACGTGGTGGCTGCGGCTCAGCGCTTGTGGAGGGTGACATTGTCGATCAGCCGTACCGGACCCAACCAGGCCGCAACCAAGGCTACCGCTTCAGTGCGGTCACCCCAGTCCACAAGGGGTTCCAGGCTCAGCGGGTCGGAGATCTCCAGGTATTCGAGCCGAATGGAGGGTGCGGCGCGCAACAGCCGCAGGCCGTGCTCCTTCGCGCTGGTCACCGGTTCACGAAAGGCGGATCCGGCCACGGACTGCAGGCACTGGTACAACACCGGGGCCACGGCGCGTTCCTGGGGGCTCAGGCGCAGGTTGCGGCTGCTGAGGGCCAGCCCGTCGGGCGCGCGCTCGGTGGGGCAGGGCACGATCCGCTCGGGCCAGTGCAGGGTGTGCGCCACATGTTGGATAACGGCCAATTGCTGCCGGTCCTTTTCGCCGAAAAAAGCAGCATCGGGCCGTATGTAGTGGAAGAGGCGCTCCACTACGTTCACAACACCCTGGAAATGACCGGGTCGCGATGGGCCTTCAAGAATGTTGTCCTGCCCACCGAGGTCGAAAAGTCTGGGACTGTGTTCCTGGAAGATGGAGGCTTCTTCAGGAACGAAGAGCATATCGCAACCGGCTCCTGTCAGCAGGCCTCGGTCCTGTTCCAATTGGCGGGGGTAGTGCCGCAGGTCATCGGGGTTGTTGAACTGCAGGGGGTTGACGAAGATGCTGACGCACACGGCATCGCACTCGGCCTTGGCCCGTGCTACAAGGGTGAGGTGACCCTGGTGCAACGCGCCCATGGTAGGTACGAAACCGATGCTGCGGCCTTCGCGCCGCATGGCAGCACTCCAGACCGCAGCATCCGTGGCTTTTGCGATGATGCGCATCCCGGCAAGGGGTTCTGGAGTGGGGTGCGGCAAGGCCGGTACTTTGAAAACGGCTCCGAATGTCTTTACTTTTGTGATCCTCTAACCCCTGCCCGCACATGAGTCTGAAGAAAGCGAAGATCCTGACCGTATCGCAGTTCATCGAGCCATTTACGGACGGGACGGAGATGGGCCTTGCCGCCCGCCAGCTGCCCCAGGGCATGCTGGACAAGGGCAACGAGATCCGGGTGTTCATGCCCAAATGGGGCAATATCAACGAGCGTCGGCACCAACTGCACGAGGTCATCCGCCTCAGCGGGATGAACCTGATCATCGACGACACGGACCACGCACTGCTGATCAAGGTGGCCAGTGTGCCCAGCGCCCGCATGCAGGTGTACTTCATCGACAACGAGGAGTATTTCAAGCGGAAGGCCATCCTGAACGACGAGAACGAGGCTTTTTACCAGGACAACGATGAGCGTGCGCTCTTCTTCTGCCGGGGTGTTCTGGAGACGGTGCGCAAGCTGGGCTGGAAGCCGGACATCATCCACTGCCATGGCTGGATGACCTCCTTCGTTCCCCTGTATGTGCGCCACCTCTTCAACGACGACCCCCACTTCGAGGACGCCAAACTGGTGTTCACCGCGTATGACGACCCGGCGGAGAACCTGAACAAGGACCTTGCGAAAAAGCTGACCCAGGAGGGTTTCCCCAAGGAGTTGCTGAAGAGCCTTGTCAAGCCCACCACCGAGGACCTGAGCAAGTTCGCCATGGGCTTGTGTGATGCGGTGACCAAGGGCGATGCCAAGTTGAGCCGCGTGATGGAGAACGCCTTCAAGGCGACCGATAAGCGGGTATTGGCCTATGCATCGGAGGAGGAGCGTGTGGCGGCTCACGCGGAATTCTATCACGAGGTCCTGGAGGAAGCGCTTGTTTGAGGCGTGAAGTGGACCGATTGGTTGCGGTGCGCACGGCCTTCCAGCAAGGCCGTGCTGCTTTTGGCGGTAATGGCCGTGGTGGCCTGCCGCAAGCCCGAGGAGGACATCGGCTTGGACCTTCTGCCCGGAGAGGACGTATTGGGCTCCGTGGTCATGGACACCACGCGTATCCTGGCATGGACCACGGAACCACAGACGGTACGGACCAGCGCGCTCACGCGCAACCTGCTGGGCACCTTGCTGGACCCGGACTTCGGCACGGTGACCACGGGCATGGCCTTCCAGGTGCGATTGAGCAGCAGCAATGTGGGGCCGTACGATGCTACCAACGTGTGCGATTCACTGGTGCTCTCCCTGGCGTATGAGATAGGCAACTATGGCTATGGCGATCGACATGAACAGGGGTTCCACGTCTTCCGCCTCGCCGAGGACCTGAGCACCGATTCCACGTACCGGGCAGATGACGTCCCTTTGAGCCTGTGGGGCGACCTGGTCGGCGGAACGCGCAATTCCTTTCCCATTGAGCCCTTGCAAGGTCCGGTGATCGCGGGCGACACGCTTGTACCACAGTTGCGGCTGCCGTTGAAAAAGGAACTGGGCAACGAATTGTTGAGCCACTGGGGCGGCGACGAACTGGTGGACAATGGCCTGGAACATTTCCTGGGTTATTTCAAGGGATTGCTGGTGGTACCACGGGCGGAGGCCGAAGTGCCCTACCAACAGGCCGTACTGCACTTCAACCTTCTGAACCCGCAGAGCAAACTCACCCTGTATTACCACAACGCGGAGGATACGCTCCAGTACGATCTCGTCATCAACACCAGCAGCGTGCGGTACACGGTGGGAAAGAGTGACCACACGAAGGCCCTGCGACCGCAACTCCCTGCGGCATTGGCCGACAGTACCTTGGGGCAGCAGCGCGTGTACCTGCAAGCCCTGGGCGGCCTGAAGGGCGAGTTGCGTTTCCCCGGGCTGGAGAACTACCGGCACAGCGGCATGGGCGCCCTGGCCAAGGCCGAGTTGATCATGCCGGTGGATGGGGATGTTTTTCCGCTCTATCCGCCACCGGGCCAGATCTTCGTCTTCCGCAAGGACGCCGAAGGGAACGATGCCGTGATCCCCGACCAGCAGGTGTCGGGCAACCAGGTGGGTGGGCTCTACGACGCGGACAACAAAGAATACCGGCTGGTGATCACCCAGTGGCTGCAAGGTGTCATCAGCGGGGAATACCCGAACACCGGATTGAGTCTCGTACCGGGCAGCAACGGCGTTTCCGTCAACCGGGTCATCCTGGCGGGGCCGGAGAACCCGGTCGATAGGATGCGCCTTCGCCTGACCTTCACAACCTACTGAACCTGACCGAACATGTGCGGCATCGTCGGCTATATGGGCGATAAGGACGCCTATCCCATCCTGATCAATGGGCTGCGCAGGCTGGAGTACCGGGGCTACGACAGCGCCGGCGTGGCCCTGCTGGATGGAAGCACGCTCAATGTGTACAAATGCCAGGGCAAGGTGAGCGATCTGGAGGCGCACGTGGCTTCCAAGAGCCTGGCGGGCACCGTGGGCATCGGCCATACGCGCTGGGCCACGCACGGCCCGCCCAACGACGTGAACGCCCACCCGCACCAGAGCACCAGCGGCGACCTGGCCCTGATCCATAATGGGATCATCGAGAACTATGCGCCGCTCAAGGAGGAGCTCAAGCACCGTGGACACACCTTCCGGAGCGACACCGATACCGAGGTTCTGGTACACCTGATCGACGACATCCAGCGAAGTGAGGGTTGCGACCTGCCCGAGGCCGTGCGCCTTGCATTGGAGAGCGCGGTGGGAGCCTATGCCATCGTGGTCCTGGACAGGAAGACCCCGGGAGTGATGGTGGCCGCGCGGCGGAGCAGCCCGCTGGTGATCGGCATCGGCGAGAACGGCGAGCACTTCCTGGCCAGCGACGCCACACCGATCGTTGAGCATACCCGGAACGTGGTATACTTGGAGGATGGTGAGATCGCGGTGATCGACAGGCGCAAGGGCCTCACCGTACGGAACGTGAAGAACCAGGAGAAGACCCCCTTCATCACCGAGCTGGCGATGCAGCTGGAGGCCCTGGAGAAGGGCGGATACGAGCACTTCATGCTCAAGGAGATCCACGAGCAGCCGCGCAGCATCCTGGACAGCATGCGGGGCCGCCTCAACCTGGCCAAGGGCGAGGTGATGCTCGGCGGGGTGAACGAGCACCTGCACCGGTTCACCAATGCCAAGCGCATCCTGATCGTGGGGTGCGGTACCAGCTGGCACGCGGGTCTGGTGGCCGAATACCTGTTCGAGGACCTGGCCCGCATTCCCGTGGAGGTGGAGTACGCCAGTGAATTCCGCTACCGCAATCCGATCATCCACGAGGATGATATCGTGATCGCCATCAGCCAGAGCGGCGAAACGGCCGACACGCTCGCCGCGATCGAACTGGCCAAGAGCAAGGGGGCAACGATCTTCGGTGTGTGCAACGTGGTGGGCAGCAGTATCGCTCGGATCACCCACGCGGGCTCTTACACCCACGCCGGTCCCGAGATCGGCGTGGCCAGCACCAAGGCCTTCACCGCGCAGGTCACCGTGCTGGCCCTGATGGCGCTCATGATCGGGCTGAAGAGGGGCGCCCTGAGCGAAAGTCGTTTCCGTTCGCTGTTGAACGAACTGGACGCGATCCCGGGCAAGGTTGAAGCGGTGCTTCGGGATGAGGCACGTATCAAGTACATCGCCGACATATACAAGGACGCACCGAACGCGCTGTACCTGGGCCGGGGCTATACCTTCCCGGTAGCCTTGGAAGGTGCGCTCAAGCTCAAGGAGATCAGTTACATCCATGCGGAAGGCTACCCCGCTGCGGAGATGAAACACGGTCCCATCGCCTTAATTGATGAGGAAATGCCCGTGTTCGTGATCGCCACCAAGGGCTCCAGCTACGAGAAAGTGGTGAGCAACATCCAGGAGGTGAAAGCGCGCAAGGGCAAGGTGATCGCCATCGTGACCGAGGGCGACACCGTGGTGAACGCGCTGGCCGACCACGTGATCGCGATCCCGGAAACGCCCGATGCGCTGGTGCCGCTGCTGAGCGTGATACCCCTTCAGCTCATCAGCTACCACATCGCCGTGATGCTGGGCCGCAACGTGGACCAACCGCGCAACCTGGCCAAGAGCGTCACGGTGGAGTGACGGATCCCGGGTCTCGGGTTGGTGCCCACATCAACATCCGACGACTATCACGGTAAACATCCAGGTCTTTGGTGAACAGGATGTGCGCCAGGTCGATCAGCACAAGCACCCCGAATCCACCGAACGTGAGCGTATAGAACACGGGCACCTTCGGCTGGGTGCCCAGATAGATGCGGTGCGCCCCCAAGGGGCCGAGCAGGACGGCGAGCCCGGCAGCCAGTCCACGGCTGATCTTCGGTGGCGTCGCGAGAGCGGTGTCCGGCATGGCCGCATCAAGCTCCTGGATCACCACGGCCCTACCATGAAAAGGTCCGCCATCGGCGGCCGAGAGGTCGAACGACACCAGCCGGAGCGTCAGGAGCAGCAGCCCCCATCGGCGGATCCGGACATGGAAAAGGCCCACGACTACTTGGCGGCAGCGTACCGCCGGGCGACTTCGGGCCAGTTGACCACATTCCAGAAGGCCGCGATGTAGTCCGGGCGGCGGTTCTGGTAATGGAGGTAGTACGCGTGTTCCCACACATCAAGCCCCAGGATGGGCGTACCCCCGCAGCCCGTGTCGGGCATCAATGGATTGTCCTGGTTCGGGGTGGAGCAGACCTCCAGCTTCCCACCCTTGTGCGCACAGAGCCAGGCCCAGCCGCTACCAAAACGGGTGGCGCCCGCAGCGGCGAACTTCTCCTTGAACGCATCGAAGCCACCAAAGGCGGAACCGATCGCTTCGGCGAGCTCTCCGGACGGCGCCCCTCCTGCATTCGGGCCCATCACGGTCCAGAAGAGGCTGTGGTTGAAATGGCCTCCCCCGTTGTTCCGCACGGCAGCATTCTTCATGTCCAGTCCGCGCAAGATCTCCTCAATGGACTTGCCGTCCAAGGGTGTTCCTTCAATCGCCTTGTTCAGGTTGGTCACGTATGCGTTATGATGCTTGCCGTGGTGGATCTCCATGGTGCGGGCATCGATATGGGGCTCCAACGCGTTCGACGCGTAGGGCAGGGGAGGGAGTTGGAAGGGCATTTCGGTCGGTTTTGGCGCCAAAAAGAGGCGACGCGGCGAAAGATAGCCTCATAGTGGAGGGAGGTGTGCGGCCATTGGGGGAATATGCTACTTTCGCGCCCACTTTCACCAAAAAACGCACGTAAAATGACCAAGAAGTTCGCACTGCTCGCCACTGTGGCAGCACTGTTCGTGGCCTGCGCCAGCGGCCCGACGGAAGAGGAGTTGAAGGCGAAGGCCCAGGCCACGGAGGACAGCATCAAGGCTGCCGCCCAGAAGATCGAGGACGACGCGAAAGCCGCCCAGGCCAAGTTGGACAGCGCCGCCAAGGCGATGGCCGACACGGTGAGCACCACCGTGACCGGTGCTGTTGACGCTGCGAAGCAGGCTGTGACCGGCAAGTAATTGCCGTTCCAAAGAACACGATCAGCAAGGGGCCGCAAGGCCCCTTCGCTTTTCAGGCCGGTTGATCAGCGTTTCTCCGTGGTGGCTTGATCCAGTGCCGTACGGGCCGCTTTGTAGATCCCATCGTCCCCGAGGGCGATCCGATAGAAGCCTGGCTCTTTCCAGATGTTCCGGGCGACCAGTGCCTTGATCCGCGTGGCGATCAGTCGGCTCGAACGTGCGAAGCCGTTGGGGTCACGTCGTACCCCGAGTTTCTCCGCCTCGGTCTGGAACCGGTCGAGTGTTGCTGGGCCCAATGCGAATTCCCGGTTGAACCGATCGGGGGATCCCATCGCCTCCAGTCGTTCGCGTTCCTGTTCGGCCAATTCGAAGGCGAACTGGTTCATGGCGCCGGTGAAGAGCAGTTCGGTGAGGTAGGCGGAACGCTCGGCCGTGTCAGCGGGTACGAAGAGGTCGGGCATGATACCACCACCACCGAAGACGGTCCGACCATTGAGCGTGGTGTAGCGCAGGCTGGAGTCGACATGGATGCTGTCCGGGCTGAGGAACTCGCCATGGTCAAAGCGTTCACTCAGGTCGTCGTCGTAGTCGATCCCCTCGCCGTAGGGCCGTTGGATGGATCGCCCGCTCGGGGTATAATACCTTGCTGTAGTGATCCGCACCGCGCTGTGGTCGGGCAGGTCCATGTGTTCCTGCACCAGTCCCTTGCCGAACGAGCGCCGGCCAACGATGATGCCGCGATCGTTGTCCTGGATGGCGCCCGCCACGATCTCGCTGGCGCTGGCCGAACCCTCGTCGATCAGTACAGCGAGCGGCATGCTGGTCAGCGGTCCGCCTCCCTCGGCAAAAAGGTCCTTGCGGGGCGAGGCCCGACCTTCGGTATACAGGATGCGGCGGCCTGCGGGCAATAGCCGGTCGCAAAGGGCCTTGGCGGCGTTCAGGTAACCGCCGCCGTTCCCGCGCAGGTCGAGCACGAGGCGTTTCATGCCAAGACCCATTAGTTGGTCAACCGCACGGTCGAACTCCTCTTCTGTGGTCATGGCGAAGCGGCTCAATTTGATATAGCCGGTGCCGTCCGGATCGATCAGCGCCGCGGCAACGCTGTTGATGGGGATCTCGCCGCGCTCGATGACCACATCAAAGGGCTTGGCGTTGTGGCGAAGAATGGCCACGGTGACCTTGGTGCCTTTGTCGCCGCGCAACGCCTTCATCACCTCATCATTGGTCACATGCACCCCCGCCAACGACTTGCCATCGGCACTCAGGATACGGTCGCCCGCGCGGATCCCGAGCTTGTCGCTGGGACCGCCTTCAACGGGGGTGATCACCACGATGGTATCGTGCTGGATGGAGAACTCCACCCCGATGCCCATGAAGCTGCCCTTGAGCGGTTCCTGTACGGCGTTCAATTCGGCCGCACTGATGTAATAGCTGTGCGGGTCGAGCTTCTGGAGCATGTCCTGCAGCACCTGGTCCACCAGTTCGCCCTCGCGCACACTGTCCACATAGTTGCGGTCGATCAACTCGATCACCTGGTCCAGTTTGTCGATCGGCCGGTCGCGGTGGAATGAGAAGAGGCCGGTGTTCACCACCCGTGGGGTGCCGAAACGGGCACCTGCCAGGAAGCCTGCGGCCAGCGCCAGACCCAGCATGAGCGGCAAAAGAACGATCAGCCAGGGTTTCCTATCGTCGTTCATCCCCTCAACGTTCCGTCAATTGGGCGATGAGCACACCGCCGTCTTCCAACAACCGCAGGCCGGACGGGTCCTTGTAGGCGTCGCGGTACACCAGGCGTTTGATACCGGCTTGCAGGATGAGTTTGCTGCACTCCTTGCACGGCGAATGGGTCAGGTAGAGCGTGCCCCCCTTGGCGTTGTTCGTGCTGCGCGCCACCTTCATGATCGCATTGGCCTCGGCGTGAAGAACGTACCAGTGCGTCAGGCCGTTCGCGTCCTCACAATCGTTGGGGAA
>JAFDZE010000128.1:13087-13366 GCA_018267155.1 Bacteroidota bacterium
GTGCAATGGCTCAGCTTGCTCCACTCCTGCGCCATGCGCATGTACGCGCGATCGTAGCGCTCCTGCTTCTTCGGGTCGGTGTATACGAGTGTGTCCTGCGAAGTGCCCATTGGACCGTGTTCATGGGCGCATGAGCACATGATCGGAAGTACCCAGGGCGGGAGTCGAACCCGCACGAATTGCTTCACTGGTGTTTGAGACCAGCGCGTCTACCGATTCCGCCACCTGGGTGGGTGCCCTTCCGGAGAAGGGAGGGCGAAAATAGGTGCTGGAGCTGCT
>JAFDZE010000128.1:13414-15026 GCA_018267155.1 Bacteroidota bacterium
TGTCATTCACCTTACGGCGGGGAACATCTACCTTTGGACAACAACCCCGCATGGCCTATCGCGAGAGCATCACCATCGATCCCGCTCGCCGGTTCGGGAAGCCCTGCATCCGGGATACCCGCATCGCCGTTTATGACGTACTGAGCTGGCTGGCGGCAGGGATGAGCCACGGGGAGATCATCACTGATTTTCCGCAGTTGAGCGAGGACGACATCCGGGCGTGTCTGGCATATGCGGCCGAGCGTGAGCGAACCTTGAAGCGGGCCACGTGAAGCTGCTACTGGACGAGAACATCTCGTATCGCTTGGTGCGGATATTGGATCCTCCATTCCCAGGAACGAAGCATGTCACCGACATCGCCGGGCTGAAAGGCGACAAGGCCATCTGATCGCATGTGGGATCGAACGGCTTTGTGCTCGTTACTTTTGATACGGACTTCGTTCAGCTCGCCGCGTTGTACGGAGCCCCGCCCAAGGTGCTCCTGCTTACGCTGAAAAATCCGCGGCACGCGGCGATCGCTGCCCTGCTCGTGATGAACCAAGCGCAGATCCAGCGTTTCGCGGATGATGCGGAGGAGGGGAGACCTGCGGTGATGGAGTTGGCGTGAGGGTGTTCCTCACAGCTTCCGCAGTAACCCCTTCAGGTCCACCTTCTCGCCCACGATCCGCTCCACCTCGCTGATCTTCACGCGCTCCTGCTGCATGCTGTCGCGCTCGCGGATGGTCACCGCATCGTCGTTCAGCGTGTCATGGTCCACGGTGATGCAATAGGGCGTACCGATGGCGTCCTGGCGGCGGTAGCGCTTGCCGATGCTGTCCTTGTCGTCGTATTGGCAGTTGTGCGAGAGCTTCAGCCCGTCGATGATCGCGCGCGCTTTCTCCGGCAGGCCGTCCTTCTTGACCAACGGCAGCACGGCCACCTTCACCGGGGCCAGCGGTGCGGGGATGCGCAGCACTTCACGCGTTTCGCCGTTCTCCAAAGGCTCAGCGGCGTATGCCGCACTGAGGATAGCGAGGAACATCCGGTCCAGGCCGATGCTTGTTTCAAGCACGTAGGGCACGTAGCTCTCGTTGGTCTCGGTATCGAAGTAGCGCAGCTTCTTGCCGCTGAACTTCTCGTGGTTGCCCAGGTCGAAATCGGTACGGCTGTGGATGCCTTCGAGCTCCTTGAAGCCCATGGGGAACTTGAACTCGATGTCGCAAGCCGCGTCGGCGTAGTGCGCCAGTTTGATGTGGTCGTGGTAGCGGTAGTTCTCCGCGGGCAGGCCCAGCGCACGGTGCCAGGCCATACGCTTGGTCTTCCAGTATTCATACCACTCCTGCTGGGTGCCGGGCTTGATGAAGAACTGCATCTCCATCTGCTCGAACTCGCGCATGCGGAAGATGAACTGGCGCGCCACGATCTCGTTGCGGAAGGCCTTGCCCGTCTGCGCGATGCCGAAGGGCAGCTTCATGCGCGCGCTCTTCTGCACATTGAGGAAGTTCACGAAGATGCCCTGTGCCGTTTCGGGGCGCAGGTAGATGGTGCTGCTCTCGCCGCTCACGCTGCCCAGTTCAGTGGCGAACATCAGGTTGAACTGGCGCACCTCGGTCCAGTTGCCGGTGCCGCTGAT
>JAFDZE010000129.1 GCA_018267155.1 Bacteroidota bacterium
ATCACCTTCATCCAGTGCGCCATTCGCGATGAGCCACGCGATGCGTTGTTGTACGCCGACGTTTTCCCGGACAAGGTGGAATGGTCGGCCCTCTCGCTCACCGGACAGGGTCTGCTCGCTCCGGAGGCTTACGATGCGGACTGGTGGCGCGCACATGCGGGAAAGAAGCCGGATACCAATTGGCGGTTGCTCCCGTACCTGGTGAAGACCACCGTGATGCGAAAGGAATTCTGGTGGGGCGCACTGGCGGGGATGCTCGTGTTGTTGCTTGTCCGTCGAACCTGTCGGCGCTGAACGCACCACCCGCCCGGTGAGTCCGGTGCTGTCGGCTACATTCGCGGGCCTTCCCATCGAACACGATCATGGCGCGCATCCTCATCACCGGCGGAGCGGGTTTCATCCCCAGCGAACTGGCCACCCGCCTGGCCCAAGACAAGGGACACGAGGTACTGGCCGTGGACAACCTGCTCACCGGCGACATCCGCAAACTGCCCTTGGGCGAGCACGCCAACCTGCGGTTCATCAAGTGCGACGTCAACCGCTTCGAGGACATCAGCAGTGTGGTCTTCGCCTTCCTCCCCGAGTACGTCTTCCATTACGCCGCCGTGGTGGGTGTGAAGCGCACCACTGACAATCCGGTCATGGTGCTGCGTGACATCGATGGTATCCGCAACGTGTTGGACCTGTGCAAGAACACCGGTGTGAAACGCGTGTTCTTCAGCAGCAGCAGCGAGGTGTACGGTGAGCCGGTGGAGATCCCCCAGAACGAACGGACCACACCACTGAACAGCAAGCTGCCTTACGCCATCGTGAAGAACATCGGTGAGGCGTTCCTGCGCAGTTATCAGCGCGAATACGGACTGGAGTACACCATCTTCCGCTTCTTCAATACCTATGGCCCGCGCCAGAGCAAGGATTTCGTTGTGAGCAAATTCATCCGCGCCGCGCTGAAGAATGAGGATATCACGGTGTACGGGGATGGTCGGCAGACACGGACCTTTTGTTGGGTCGACGACAATATTGATGCCTGCCTGGCCGCGTTCCGGCGCAATGAGGTGATCAACGATGTGGTGAACATCGGTAATGATACCGAAACCACCGTGCTGGAACTGGCGCAAAGGATCATCGCACTGACCGGTAGCAAGAGCCGCATCGTGCATCTTCCGCCTTTGGAAGAGGGCGATATGAGCCGCCGCATGCCCGATATCGCGCGGATGCGTCAGTTGCTCGGTCGTGAATTGCTCCCCCTGGACCAGGGTGTTCAACGGATCCTCGCGGATACCCGCTTCATCCTGGGCTGAGAACAGGAACGAAAAAGGGGCCGGCAGGCCCCCTTTTCAAACTCACCCCCGCGTTGCGGGATCCAGCGATCAGAACTTCGCCCGGCTCTTGCGTCCGATGCGCTTCTTGCCGCGCAGCCAGCTGTACCGCGATTTGTAGAAGTTGGACTGGCCACGCAGCACATAGCTGTACGTGAGCGTCATCGTCATGTAGCTGTCGTTGTGGGATGAATCCCCACGCTTGTTCTTGCTCTTGCTCGGTCCTTCGAAGGGCCACCATCCGTACTGGTACTTGCCGGGGGTATGCACTACGTCGCCGCTGAGGGTTTCCACGTCCACACCGTTGGTGGTGGCCTCGTAGGCAGCCTGGTTGGCGTAGAGATACGGGTGCTGGTCGAACATCAAACGACGCACATCATCATCTCCGGGGTCGGTGTACGTCGTGCTCGCATCATCCAGGTAATCCGTGAACGTGGTGCGCCAACCGAAGTCGAAGCCAAAGCGATGGCGGCGATTCTTTGTTACGTGGAAGCCCAAGCCCACCGGAATGCCGAATCCGATCGGGCTGTAGTGGACGCCTTCCGTCTCCAACGGACGCAGCGCAACGACCTCGTCGTTCTGCAACACGCCATTGCTCGGACCATCGTACCGCCCGCGCGGGCTGTTGAGGAATGCCGCCACACCCGCGTAGCCGAAAAGGCGGAAGTCGGTGCGGTACCGGCCACGGCCTCCGATGTCGTTGTCCTGGTACAGGGTGACCTCACCGCGCAGGTACAGTTCCAACATGTCGTTCCGGAAGTTCAGGTTGCGGCCCACGCGCGCCGGGTTCTGGCTGTTGATGTCCGAGCCCTGGATGCGGAAATACATCAACCCCAGATTCAGCGACACCATCCGGTTGATCCGGTACCGTGCGAAGCCACCGATGGCCCAACGGGTCTGGTTCAGCTTCAGGTCCCAGATGAAATCGCGGCGTGGCTTCTCCTTGCCACCCATCTCACCCAGGTAGTTCGCACCACCCAGATGGACGCCGAAGTCCCAGTTGTATTGCGCGTTCGCGCCACTGGCCCCGAGGGTCAGCAATACCACTGCGAGGAAGCTGTTGCGTATCAAATTCTTCATGTGCATCCGCCGTACCTTGGAACTATCGGGCAAACCTAACAGAATTCCGCTGTGGCTGGCCGAAGGTCATGCACTCGGGATATCAACGATCTTCGCCGCGATCGTGGAAACCCCGCCTGCCGCGCCTGCTGAATATTCCCTCTGATGACCAACAGATTGACCTCACTCTTGGGGATCCGCTATCCGCTGGTGCAAGCGGGCATGATCTGGTGCTCGGGCTGGCGCTTGGCCTCGGCTGTGAGCAATGCCGGGGGACTCGGCATCATCGGCAGCGGAAGCATGTATCCGGATGTGTTGCAAGACCACGTGCGCAAGTGCAAGGCGGCCACCACCAAGCCCTTCGCGGTGAATGTGCCGTTGCTCTATCCCCATGTGGAAGAACACATCCGCACCATCGTTGAGGAGCAAGTGCCCATCGTGTTCACCAGTGCGGGCAACCCGGCCACGTGGACCAAGCACCTGACGGACAAGGGCATCATCGTGGTGCATGTGACCGCCAGCGTGAAGTTCGCGAAGAAGGCCGTTGACGCCGGCGCAGCTGCCGTGGTGGCCGAAGGTTTCGAGGCCGGGGGGCACAATGGGCGGGAGGAGACCACGACCTTGGTGCTGGTGCCCATGGTGCGCGACGCGGTGGATGTGCCGGTGATCGCAGCCGGTGGCATCGCCGATGGCCGTGCCATGCTGGCTGCCATGGCGTTGGGTGCCGATGGGGTCCAAGTGGGCAGCCGTTTCGTAGCGTGTGAGGAGAGCAGCGCGCATCCGGCCTTCAAGCAGCATGTGATCGCCAGTAAGGAAGGAGATACACTCCTGACACTGAAGGAATTGGCGCCGGTTCGACTGATGCGGAACAAATTCTTCTCCGATGTGCAGGCCGCCTACGCACGTGGTGCTTCGGTGGAGGAGTTGAAGGTCCTTTTGGGCCGGGCCCGGGCCAAGCGGGGCATGTTCGAGGGTGACCTGGAGGAGGGTGAGCTCGAGATCGGTCAGGTGAGCGCCGCCCTGGACGGCATTCTGCCCGCCGCCAGGATCGTGGAGTCGATCATCGATGGTTACCGGAAGGCGAAGTCCCTGTTGACCGAGGCCCATCCCTTCTGAAATTCGCGGCCCGCTCTATCCCGTGGCAACATCTTCCGGCCGGTGAACGTCCTCTTCCTGTCCTTGGCAACGATCCGCCCCCGGATGCGTTCTTCCTCTTTGGTCATGCGCCTTGCGGCTTCCTCCGTCGTACTCCTCCTCACGCTTTGCGGAAGGACAGCCTGTGCCACTCCAGTGGGTCCACCTTCGCTTCGGTGCGCTTCCGTCGCCCTGGGAGGTGATGTGAACCTCACGTGGGCCGTACCACCCGATCCGGACAACTCCTTCCAGTTCTATGTGGTGTACGGAAGTCCCGTGCAAGCCGGGCCATACACGGCTCTCGATTCCATTTTCGTGTATGGCCAGTCCACCTGGACGCATCCCGGTGCCGGTGCCGATACCGGACCTCGTTATTATTACCTGACCACGGTGTTCACCGATACGCCGTTGAGTGAATCCGCTCCCGGCGATACGCTCGGTACCCTTTTCCTGCAGGTTACCCAGAGCACTCCGCTGGGCAGCGCCGTGCTCGACTGGACCTTGCTGCACGAGCCGCCGTTGTCCACCACCGGGACCGGCCAGATGATCCAGATGGAACACCCGCTGGGCACGTGGACGCAGATCGGCCTGGTGGATGCACTGACCGATGGCTACCAGCAGGTGACCACCATTTGTTCGGACACGCTCACGTACCGGATAGCCGTACTGGATCAGTTGGGTTGCGTGAGTTACAGCAACTTGGATGGTGCCATGTTCGCCGATGTGACCGCACCGGCGCCACCCATCATGACGGCCGTGAGTGTGGATACCGCCACCGGCGAGAGCGTGATCGATTGGGCGCCGAGCCCGGATACGGACACGGAGGGCTACCTGGTGATCCCTTGGTACAATGGGGTGCCCAATGCATTCCTGGCCGCCACGGTCGCTGGACAGAACAATACCGTGTACACATGGCCGGGCAGTTCGCCCGGGTCGCAGCCAGAGCAGTATTCCGTTGCCGCGTTCGATTCCTGCCTCACCGGTGATCCGCCTGAGCCCAATACGAGTGCTTCGAACCAGCCGCACACCACCATCCACACCACCACCAGCTACGATCGCTGCGCCGCCACGTGTACCGTGAGTTGGTCGCCGTACATCGGCTGGCCGGTGGATCACTACGAGGTGTATGCGGGTTTCAATGGGGGAACCCCGGCCCTGATCGCCACGGTGCCGGATCCGACGCTGACCTACCAGCATTCCGGACTGGTCCCGTTCGCCACCTATCGCTATGTGGTGAAGGCGGTGGGCGATTCGACCTCCATGCGCTCCCTGAGCAACCAGGTGGCGCAGGTGACGGACTACCCCGCGCTGCCGCAAAGCAATTACCTGCGCACCGTGACGGTGACCGGGCCGGACCACATCACCATCGTCGACAGCGTGGACCAGGCGGCCAGTGTGCGTAAATACCGTTTGGAACGTACGAATAATGGTGGGCCGTGGGAAGAGGTGGCCACGCAACCCGGTTCCCTGTCGCCCGTGATCGTCTTTGAGGATGTGGATGTGGAGACCGGTTCGCGGAGCTATGGTTACCGGGTGATCGTGGAGGACAGCTGCGGTGTGGAGACGCTCACCAGCAACCCGGGCGAGAGCATCCTGATGGCGGCAACTGCCGGTACCGACGGCGTGAATCGCCTGCGCTGGAACGGCTACCAGCAATGGGCGGGGTCGGTGGGCGGATTCAACCTGTACCGCTCCATCGGGGACGGACCGTTCGAACTCATCGCCCAACCCGGTCCGCTGGAATGGGAGGCCCAGGACAACGTGCAGGCCTTCATCACCAGCAATGGCCGCTTCTGCTACTACGTGGAGGCCATCGAAACGGGCAATCCGTCGGGCATCAACGCCACCAGCACCAGCAACGCCGCCTGCGCCGTTCAGCAGGAGGCCGTCTGGATCCCCAATGCGTTCGATGCGGGCAGTTCCACGGTGGTGAACACCGTATTCAAACCCGTGGTGGCCTTCGTGGACGTGGAGGCGTATGAACTCATCATCTACAACCGCTGGGGTCAGCAGATCTGGGAGACCACCGACGCGAACAAGGGCTGGGATGGCCGGGTGAACGACCATTTCGTGCCCCAGGGCACCTATGCCTATTACCTGGGCGTGCGGAACGGAGCGGATAAAATGTACGAAAGACGGGGGATGTTGACCTTCCTGTGCTGCCCGTGAGGCCGGTAGGAGGAAGTTGGCCTCAGATCCGCTCCAGCGACCCCGGTGGTGCCCAGCCCACGCTGCCACTGGCGAGTTTCACCTCGTACCAGCCGTTCTGGTCGCTCAATACCGAGATCTTGGTGCCCTCGTGCAGCACGAAGACGGTGGTGGCGCCTTGGCGGGGCTCGCCCAGCACATCGACCTTGGGCAGCATGATGATGGCCTCGGAACGGTCGTTCACCTCCTTCACCCGATAGGCCCCGAGCGCCGTAGCGACCACGGTGCAGATCAACGCCAGCGCCGTGCCCCCGAGCAGCAGCCGGCGTACCAGGCCCTGTCGCACGAACAGGAAGGCCGTGGCCCCGGCGAAAAGCGCCAGGCAGGACCACAGCGCCCGTCGTGCCCATTGGTCCTCGTCCTTGCCTCCACGCAACCGGTCCCAGAACGAACCCAGCGTGAACGCGGGCAACTCATGTATCCGATCCACCACCTGCTGGCGCGCGTGGTCCAGGTTCGCCCGGATGTCCTCCGCACCGGGTTCAAGACGGATGGCGCGCTCATAGAAGAGGACAGCGTGCGGCACATCGTCCAGCTTCATGTGGCAGTTGCCGATGTTGAAGAGCAACGCGGCCGAAGTCTGCTCCTGGTACACCGAGTCGTACAGGGCGAGGGCATCGGCGTATGCGCCACGGGCATAGGCCGCCTGTGCGCTGTCCAGCAAGGCGTTCCCCTGGGCGCGAGCGGAGGCGAACGTGACCACGAGGCCGATCAGCAGAAGGGGGTGGCGGGTCTTCATAGTGCGGCCTCTATGCGTTTGATGAGTGAGGTGGCCTCGTCGTAGCACTGCTGGCGACCTTTGCCCTCGATGGGGGCGAAGCGCGCCATGCCGCTGTCCGCCATCAGTTCCGTGTATTCCCGTGCGAGGGTCCCGTCCTCCAAATGCCCCAATTTCTCGGTGATTTTTTCCGGCGTCACCTCCGCCACGCCCAGGTCGAACCGGTCGGCGAAGTAGCCTTCGAGCGCTTTGCCGAGCGCGGTATAAAAAGCTTCGCGGTCGTTCTTCTGCAGGGCCGTGGCGGCATCCTTCAGTCGCTTCTTCGCCACGCGATCCGCGCCTTTGCGCCTCATCCCGCTCGTGTCGCCCAGCAGTTTCTCGCGACGGCGACGGTACAGCAGCAGGCCTGTGAAAGCGAGCGCCGGGGCCACCATGCCGACCGTCCAGGCACCCGATCCGAACAGGTGGGCCCCCTTGGCCTCCAGCGACAGATCGCCCGTGCGGATGTACCGGATGTCCCGATGCAGTTCCTGCACATCATTGCGGATCGGACCGCTGATGCCCACCGCGCTGCCGTCGCCTTTTTCCACATGGAAGGACAGGGCCTCGTGCGTGAGCCGCTTGTACTGACCGGATGCGGGATCGAAGTAACTGAACGACAATGGCCCCACCGTGTAGTCGCCCTCGTGCCGCGGGATCAGGAGGAACTGGTAGTCCCGGCCACCGGTCATGCCACCGCTGTTCACGGTGATGTGGTCGGTCACCTTCGGGTCGTACGTCTCGAAGTCGCTGGGGAAGGTGAGCTTGGGCGTGTCGATGAGCTTGAGGTTGGCCCTGCCATTGAACTTGATGCCCAGATCGATCGGCTCGTTGGCCTTCACCGTGGTGGCGGCAACCGTCACTTCCATGTTCAGGTCACCTACGGCACCGATGAAGTCCTCTGGTTTGGTCGGCAGGTCCAGTACGTTGATCGTTTCGGCATTGCTGGTGATCGAAACCAGGGTGCCGTTGCTGAAGAAACCCGCGTTCACACGGAACTCCATCTTCATGGGAGCGATGCGCAACTGGCCGGACCGTTGGGGGATGAGCAACTGCTTCTTCAGGACAGCGACCCGATAGGCGATGCCGTTCACCGTTTGCGGGGCAGGTGCCCAGCTGGTCTCGCCCAGGTCGATCTCCTCGGCCCAGAAACCATCGAGTTTGGGCAGGTCATAGTCGCCCGCATCCAGGCGGTTGTAGCGCGAGTACAAGGTGTAGGTGGCCAGCACCTGCTCGCCCACGTACGCCTTGTTCTTGCTCAGGCTGATGGTGCAGAACAGGTTGGGATCTTTTTGCTGGCCCTGGCCGGCGGCGGCGCTGGAGGCCGTACCGCTTTCGCCCTTGACCACCGTGATCCGGATGGACGAGGTGTTGATGGTGCCGCCGGCCACGCGCGCTGTGGCCGGGCCGATGACGTACGCGCCGGGTTTGGTGGCCTGCAGGTAATAGGTGCGCGCCACCGAACTGCTCGTACGCCCATTGATCATGCTGAAGCTGTTCTGGTCGAACGGCCCTTGCACCACCACCAGCCCGCCCATGTCCGGCGGTGCTATGGAGGAGTTCATCGGTGCGTTGCTGAGCGTGAGGGTGAGTTTGATGGGCTCGCCCGTGGCCACGCTCGTCCGGTCCACTGAGGCGTTGAACGTGATCTCCTGGGCCATCATGCCGATGCCCGCGCACATGGCCCACAAGAAGGGGAGGATCCGACGCATCATGTCACCAGTCCTTTTCGATGGGTTCCTTGGGGCGCACGCGGATGTTCTTCTGCACCTCTTTCTGCGCGGCCTTCTCCTGTTGTTGCATGGCCTCCAGCATGCGCTCAGCGTCCTGCTTGCTGATCTGGCCGGGCTGCTTCTGCTCCTGCTGCTTGGCCTGCTGGTCCTGTTGCTTCTGTTGGTCCTGCTGTTGCTGATCCTGCTTCTGCTGGTCCTGCTGCTGCTTCTGCTGGTCCTTGTTCTGTTGCTGTTGCTTCTGCTTCTGTTGCTCCTCCTGCAGTTTCTTTTGGGCGTAGGCGAGGTTGTAACGGGTGTCCTCGTCGCCGGGTGCGCGGCGGAGGGCCTGCTTGTACGCGTTGACGGCCTCTTGCCACTGCTTCTGCAGCATGCGGCTGTTGCCCAGATTGTGGAAGGCCCTGGCCTGTTCTCCGGGTGACTTCGCCAGTGTGCTGGCCGCCTCGAAATCGCGCTGCGCGTCGGTCAGACTGTCCTGGCGGTAGTGCGCATTGCCCAGGTTGAAGACCCCGCGCTGGTCGGCGAGGGCCTTGCTGTACGAGCGGATGGCCGCGTCCTGGTCGCCTTTCTTGTACGCGGCGTTGCCCTCGCGGATGGCGCGGTCCAATGCCTGCGCGGTGGCGCTGTGCGCGATCAGGAGTACGGCCGCCAAGGGTACGATTCTCATGGCAGTAGTATTTTCCATAATGGGCGTTCCGGACCGCGTTCGCCCATGAGGAGCCCTGCGAAGATGAGTGCGCAGGCGACAACCAGGAACAATTGGTAACGGTCCTCGTGCCCGGCGTAGCGGTACGTGCCGGTCTCCGCTTGCGTCATGCCGCGCAACCGCGTCATCAGTTCGGTGATGCCCGTGCCCGCATTGGTGGCACGGATGTACTCGCCATTGCCGGCCCGAGCCACGCGGCGCAGCATGTCCTCGTTCAACTTGGTGAGTACCGTCTGCCCCTGACGGTCTTTCTTGAATCCGATCACCTGGTTGCCGGAGCGCTCGGGGATGGGTGCCCCTTCCGGGGTGCCGAGCCCGATGGTATGCACTACGATGCCGTCGCCCGCCGCGGCCGTTGCGGCCGCTTCGCCATCGTCCTCAAAGCTCTCACCGTCGCTCATCACGATGATGGCCTTGCCCTGTGCGCCGTCATGCTGGAAGCTCTTGCGTGCCTGTTCGATGGCTGCACCGAGCGCGGTACCTTGTGTGGCCACCATGCCCGGATTGATGTTCCCGAGGAACAGTTTGGCCGCCGAACGGTCCGTGGTGATCGGCAATTGGGTGAAGGCCGTGCCCGCGAATACCACGATGCCCAGCCGGTCCCCCTGCATCTTCTCGATGAGTTGGGTCAGGCCGCGGCGGGCCACCTCCATCCGGCTGGGACGCAGGTCCTCGGCCAGCATGCTGTTGCTCACGTCAACGGCCACTACCACGTCCACGCCCTTGGCCTTCACCAATTCCTGACGCCCGGCGGTCTCCGGCCCGGCCAGCGCCACGATCGCGAAACTCAGCCCATGGCGGAGCAGGAGGAAGCGCAAGGTGCTCAACGTGCTCGACACGCCGGGTACCATCCGCGCCAGCAAGGCCCGATCGCTGAACCGCCGCAGGCCCTTGTTCTTCATCCACAGACCGACGAGGTGCAGTATGGTGAGCACCGGACCGATCACAAGACCCCAGAGCATCTCGGGCCGTGCGAAGCGGTACGGCGTGGGCTGGTAGATCAGCGTGTACCACAAAAAAATACCTATCGTCCACGCGATGAGCTCGATCAGGATGACGATGGCCGCCACCGTTCCCGTGCCGTATGTGCCACGTGCGCTCATGGGGTCGTACGGAACAGGGTCTTGTCCAGCAACAGGCCCAGGACCAGGAGCGAGCATCCCGCGAACAGCGGCTTGAAGTACTTGTCGCTGTGCCTGCTGTACCGGGTGATCTTCTCCCGCGTTTTCTCCAGCTTGTCGATCTGCTCGTACACGTCCTTCAGTTTGCCCTCATCCGTGGCGCGGAAGTACGTGCCGCCGGTGAGGTCGGCCACCTGCTTCATCATGTCGTCATCGATCTCCACGTCCACGTAGGCGTACTGGTACTGGCCGTTCGGGCCTTGCGCCACAGGACTCAACGCCTTGCCGCGCGAACCCACACCGATGGTGTACACACGGATGCCGTACTGCTGCGCGATGCGTGCCGCATCGAGCGGTTGGATCATCCCCCGGTTGTTCACCCCGTCGGTCATCAGGATGATCACCCGGCTCTTGCGCGTGCTCTCCCGCAACCGATTGATGGCCGTGGCCAGTCCCATGCCCACGGCCGTGCCGCCCTCGATCATGCCGCTGCGCGCCTTCATGAACAGGTCCTTGAGTACGTCGTGATCGGTGGTGAGCGGGCACTGCGTGAACGCCTCTCCTTCGTACACCACCAACCCGATGCGGTCGTTGGGCCGGCCATCGATGAAGCGCAAAGCCATGGTGCGCGCGGCCTCCAGGCGGTCCGGCTTGAAATCCTTGGCCAGCATGCTGGCGCTGAAGTCCATCGCGATCATGATGTCGATGCCCTCTACCGTGATATCCGATCCCTCGTGGCTGCTCTGCGGGCGCGTCATGGACAGCAAGAGCATCCCCAGGCCGCCCAACACGGCCACGAAGGGCAGGTGCCTCAGCCGGGCTTTCCAGTCGAATGGTCCCTGGACGAACGACCGGACCGTGGGGAGCGTGGCGCGGGGTACGCGCCGGTTCCGCCGCCACACGTACCAAACGCTGAGTGCCGGAATGGCGACCAGGCCCCAGTACAGGTGCGGCGAGGCGACCAGATAGTGCTTCTGCATCCACCAGCCCGCCCCGGCCAGGGCTGCGTGAACCAGCAGCAGCAACGCGATCAGGATGATCAGGTCACGACTTGGGCGCATCGGCGGGCGTATCAGCGGTTTGGTGCACGAGCTTGATGGCGCCAGCGAGCACATGCTCGTTCTCGGCGGGCAGCGGTGTCCACTTGGCGAACTTCACCATGTCCGCCATGCGGAGCAGGTTGGCCAGTTGCTCGCGTTGGGAGGTGGTCATGCTGCTGGTCCGGAGGATGCCCAGCAGGTCGTCGGTCGTGCTCTCCAGTGCGGGCACCTGGTATCGTTCCTCGATGTAACCACGCAGGATGTCGGTGACCGCGCTGTGGTGCTCTTTCACCTGGCCCTGTTGCCAGAGCTTTCTGCGCTCCACCTCGTCCAATGCTTCCAGCACGCGCACGTGCAGCGGTTTCACGGGCAGGACCGGTTCCACCCGGGTTTTCGGCTTGCGCCGCCGCAACCAGATGATGACGCCGATGATCGCCGCCGCCACCGCGGCAGTACCGGCCAACCACGGCCAGTTGTCGCGCAGCCAGTCCTGCCAGCGGTACGGTACCTCGTAGATCTCCTTGATGTCCTTGATCGCCTGCGTGGTGTCCACCGGCACCGTATTCACGCTCAGGAGCAGTGCAGGGGTCTCCGCGGTGTCGCCATCGATCACCAGTTTGAAAGGAGGCACGGCCCAGTACCCGCTGTCCCAAGCGGTGATCGTGATCGTTCGCACCTGGGTCACTTGTTCGCTGGCCGTCACGGTGTCCACTCCACCATCCTTCACCACATCGATCTTCCCGGTGATGGTGTCGGCGATGGTCGGCCAGATGACGGTCGGCATGCGCGTGTCGGCAGCGCTGCTCACCGTGATGCTCAGGTGCGCCTGTTGGCCGATCAAGATCTGGTCCTTGTCCAGCTTGGCCTCCGGAACGGACTGGGCGTGCATCCCGGCCGAGAGCAGAACGAGCACAGGTGTGCAACCGATGCGTGCCAGCGAACGGGCACCTGTTGTGCCGTTGCCTCCTCCACCGATCGATCGCCACCCTTGTCGCATCACGCTCAATCCCGTTGCCGGAAAAGATTCATCAATGGTTTTACGTAGCCTTCCCTGGTGCTGATCACGGCGTGGTCCACCCCGGCACGGCGCAGGGCATCGCGCGTGCGCGCCTGGTGCTTCAGGGCGGCGGCCCGGTAGTGATGGCGGATGCGCCTGCTGGACGTGTTCACCCAGCGCTCTTCTCCTGTTTCGGGGTTCTTGAACAGCACCAGTCCCATGGACGGCATCTCCTGCTCGCGCGGGTCCGTGGTGCGCAGGACCACCAGGTCGTGCCGGCGGTTCGCGATCTTCAAGGCGTCCTCGTAGCCCTCGTCCATCAGATCGCTGATCAGGAAGGCGATGGCCCGTTTCTTGATCACATTGTTCAGGTATTTCAACGCGTCGGCCACCGCTGTGCCCTTGCCGATCGGACGGAACTCCAGCAGTTCGCGCACGATCCGCAGGATGTGGCCGCGGCCCTTCTTCGGGGGGATGAACAATTCCACCCGGTCGCTGAAGAGGATGAGGCCCACCTTGTCGTTGTTCTGGATGGCGCTGAAGGCGATGGTGGCGCATGCTTCGGTGATCAGCTCGCGCTTCAACTGGTTCTCGGTGCCGAAGTCGCCGCTGGCACTCACGTCGGCCATCAGCATCACGGTGAGCTCACGTTCCTCATCGAACACCTTCACGTACGGGTGCCCCGTGCGGGCCGTCACGTTCCAGTCGATGGATCGCACCTCATCCCCCGGTACATATTCGCGCACTTCGCTGAAGGCCATGCCCCGCCCTTTGAAGGCGCTGTGGTACTCGCCGCTGAAGATGTGGTCGCTCAGGCCGCGTGTCTTCAGCTCGATGCGCCGCACCTTCTTGATGAGGTCCTTGGTGTGCTGTTGGGAGGTCATTGCCGATGGCTTCACTTGGTGGACAGCACATGCTGCCTGCTGCGCAACGCGCACCGCATCACGGTACCTCCACGGTATTCAGCACCTTCTCGATGATCTCCTTCACCGTGATGTTCTCCGCCTCCGCCTCGTAGGTGAGCCCGATGCGGTGGCGCATCACGTCCGGGCAAACGGCGCGCACGTCCTCGGGGATCACGTAGCCCCGGCGCTTGGTGAAGGCGAATGCTTTCGCGGCCAGCGCCATGTTGATGCTGGCACGCGGACTGCCACCGAAAGAGATCATGCTGTCCAGGTCGTTCAGCTTGTATTCGCCGGGTTTGCGCGTGGCATACACGATGTCCACGATGTACTGCTCGATCTTCTCGTCCATGTACACCTCGCGCACCAGTGAACGCGCCGAAACGATGTCCTGCGGGGAGATCACTTTTTGCGGGGCTGAGCCGGCCCCGGCCCGCGTGTTCTGCCGTATGATGAGCTTCTCCTCCTCCTTGCGCGGATAGTCCAGCACCACTTTCAGCATGAAGCGGTCCGTTTGTGCTTCGGGCAGCGGATACGTGCCCTCCTGCTCGATCGGGTTCATGGTGGCCAGCACCAGGAAGGGCTCAGGCAGTTTGTAGGTCTGCTGGCCGATGGTGACCTGCCGCTCCTGCATCGCCTCGAGCAAGGCGCTCTGCACCTTGGCCGGTGCGCGGTTGATCTCGTCCGCCAGGATGAAGTTGCTGAACAGGGGGCCCTTCTTCACGCTGAACTCCTCGCTGCGCTGGCTGTAGACCAGGGTGCCGATGAGATCCGCGGGCAGCAGGTCCGGCGTGAATTGGATGCGGCTGAATCCCACGTCGACCACCTGGCTCAGCGTTTTCACCGCAAGGGTCTTCGCAAGGCCGGGCATCCCTTCCAGCAGGATGTGGCCATCGGCCAGCAGCGCCACAAGGAGTTTCTGCACCATGTCCTTCTGACCCACGATGCTCTTCTCCATCTCGTGGTCGATCAGGTCCACGAAGGCGCTCGCTTGCTGGATGCGGTCGTTGAGCGCGCGGATGCTTTCGGAGGTGATGCCGCCGGTGGCGGCCGTGGTTACAGGGGATTCCATCGATGCGGGGTTCTGGTTCGGCGCGGCCAAGTTGGTCAGCAAAGGTCGAAGTACCCGTTGCGGCCGGGAAGTGATCCCCAGTTAAAGCCTGTTAAGCGGATTTCTTCCGCTATTGACGGTACTTTCGGCCACCATGCCCACCACCACTGACACGCTCACCCTGCGCGCGACCATCGATCATGTGCGCACCTTCCACGAGGCCTTCCGTATCGTCAATGCCGAGGTGCCCACGGCCGACATCGGTGAGAAGGATGCACTCCTGCGGTACGCGTTGATGCGCGAAGAGAACGAGGAGTATCTTGAAGCGGCCCGGCGTGGCGATCCAGTGGAGGTAGCCGACGCGCTCGGCGACATGCTGTATATCCTTTGTGGTACTATTCTGAAGCATGGCCTCCAGGATCACATGGCCGCCGTCTTCGAGGAGATCCAGCGCAGCAACATGAGCAAGCTCGATGCCAATGGCCAACCCATCTTCCGGGAGGATGGCAAGGTGCTCAAGAGCGATCGGTACTTCCGGCCCGATATCGCACGCGTGCTGGCCGCATCGCAGGATGCTTGTCCCCGTGTTGATCAATAGGCCTGCTATGCAATTGAGCCCATGCCCGGTCCCGTACCGGATGTGATCCCATGTTCCACTCGCGCATCACTCCATGAACCTCGCGGCCCTGATCAATGCCGCCCGGGCCTCGGTGGTGAAACGCTGGCTGCTCAATGCCATGCTCGACCGGATGATCCCCTTCAACAGGCCGCATGGGTTCCGGGTGGAGCCGATGCTGAAGGGTGGCATCAAGGTGCATGTTCCGTACCGGCGGATCAATCGCAACCACATCAAGGGGATCCACGCCTGTGCCCTGGCCACCGCGGCCGAGTATTGCTGCGGGCTGGCCCTGCTGGAACACCTGGACCCCTCGAGGTTCCGGCTGATCATGAAGACCCTGCACATGGAGTACCATTACCAGGCCCGCACCCGCGCTTTCGCGGTGTTCGACCCCGGGGCCACCGCCATCGCCGAACAGGTCAGCGGACCGCTGCGCACGCAGGAGGCCGTTCTTTATTCCGGTCTGGTGGAATTGCATGATGTGAAGAACAACCACCTGGCCACGGCCACGATCACCTGGCAGGTGAAGGCCTGGGACAAGGTGCGCACGAAAGGCTGAGCGGGTGCCGTCACTCCAGCAGGTCCGCCAAGTGCTTCAGCTCATCACTGATGATGATCTCCGGACCTTTCTCGCCCGTACTCCTCTGCTCGTTGCGGCGCTCGGCCACCAAGGCCACCCACTTGCCCTGTTCATGCGCCGTGCGCACCTGGTCGGCGCTCACCTGGTCGCCGAAGTGCGATACGCCGAACAGATCATGCTGCACGGCCAGCCCGAGAGCCTCGTCGAACGATGGTGAATAGGACAGGAGCCGTGCGGAGGGCAGGCGTGCCTGAACAGCGACGGCGATACCGATATCCCGGCATTCAACGAAGCTGCGCGCGAGGAGGTCGTGCCGGGTGAACAGGGCGGCCATGGCGTCGGCCATGCGCTCGCGGTACAGGGCCGGGTCCTGGGCACCGGGGTCCGGTTTCACATCGAAATAGAGGATCGCCCCGGACGGTACATCGGCATGCGACAGGAAATGGTCGATGTCCACGATGCCATGGTCACCGTACAGCGGTTGCAGGTAACGTGCCTGGGCCACCTGGGCCCACGTGAGGTCGGCGATCGCCCCGGTACCTGTTGTGCTCACGGACAGGTCCAGGTCGTGGAAGGCCACGAGCTTGCCGTCCAACGTGAGCCGCACGTCCATCTCGGTGCCGTCGGCGCCCGTGTGCAGCGCGGACAGCAGGCTGGCTGCGGAGTTCATCGGCAGCAGGTCGTGGATGCCCATGCCGCCGTGGCCCAGCGCGATCACCTTCCCCCCGTTGAGGTTGTCCACCTCGATATGCTCCTTGCGGCAGGATCCCACCAGCAACGGAAGGACGATCGCGAACATGGTCGGTGATAACTTCATCGCAGGATCATTCCAATGGAAAGGCCGCCCCAATGTTGCCAACGGCCAAAGGAGATCACGGGATCATAGGCGAGACGCAGGAGCCAACGCCCGGGACCCCACCGGATCCCGGCGCTCAACCACCCGTGAAGTTCGTACCGGCGCTTGGGCCGGTAGTCGCTGGATGAGGGCAGGACCATGCTGGTCAGCGTGGCACCGCCGCCGATCTCCGGCCCCCAGTGCTTCCCCCAGCCGAGCAGCAGCCCAACGGGCATGGTCAGGTCGGGGTTGGGTCTGCCGGTGAAGTCGCGGAAGCGCATACCGCCCATGCCTGCCCGCAAGCGAATCCCGACCCGGCCCCAGTGGATCAACGGATGCTCGTAGTTGATGGATCCGAGCCCCCCGGGGCCCAACGCTTCGAGGTACAGAGCGGGTCGTTGCGCTGTGCTGTCGTCCTGCTGCGCGGCGGTTCGTGGTCCGGCCGCGATGATCAAAAGCAGCAGCGCCACCCGACCGTTCATCGGCGCAGGGAACGCTTGGCCGTACTGAACAGCAGCATGGCCAGCACCGCACCGCTGAAGGCGAGGCCCATGTCCTTCTGCGCATCCCAAACGTCGCCCTGGCTGCCCAGATAGGCCGCGCCTTCCGCAGGGAAGAACACGTCGGCCACGGCCCATTCGATCAGTTCGTACGCCGCACTGAAACTCATGGTGATCTCCACCGGCAGCACCCAGCATACCCAGTTGGGCCAGCCGAACCAGTTCTTGAAGTAGTCGCGCATGGGGTACGCGAGCATGAAGCCGAAGCTGAAGTGGACGATGCGGTCGTAGTGGTTCCGTTCCTGCCCCAGGGTATCACGGATCCAGTACCCGAGCGGGTTCTCCGCGTACGTGTACATGGCCCCGTAGATGTGCAGCAGGATGTATATGAAAAACAAGGTATAACTCAGGTCGCTGAACCTGAACTTGCGGTACGAGATGCACAGGCCGCCGATCAAGAGGGCCGTGAGCGTGTTCTCGGTGAACCAGTTCGTCCGGTCGGTGGTGCCGATGAAGGTGGCCGCCCACGCGATCAGGAACAACACCAGTTGGACACGCAGCAGCGCGTTGCGCCCGAACGGGACGCGCTCCGCGGAGGAAGCGGTGGTGAAGCTCATGCGCGCCTGGGGATCACCACGATGGTGTATCGGGCGAAACGGGCTTCTTCTCCTTCCGGTTGTTCAAGCGCACCAGGTAGCCTGCCTGCACGAGGATGGCCCGGTTGAACACATCGGGCTCGTTGAGCTTCCCGTTGTAAACGGCGGAGAGCCCCTGGTTGAGCCGACCCTCCAGGAAAATGCGCGATCGGCCGATATCGAAGCTGACACCGGCGCCGACCACCCAGCAGAGTTCCGTGGGCGCAAGGAAGCCCTTGGTCACGTCGTCGAAGTCGATGAAGCGGTCCTCCAATTCCTTGATGCTCGCCGAATCGCGCCGGTCCACCACTTCGCCCGAGAGGGAGTCCACGCTGAACTTGCCGCGCTCCACGGCGGAGAGGCCCCTGCCGAAACTGATACCACCCAACAGGTTGCCTTTCACGCTCCCCTTGCCCACGGTACCTTTCAGCAGCAGCAGTCCTTCGCCATAATTCAGCCTCAATCGGTAGTAATTGCGCCCCTGGTCGAAGTTCTTCTCGGAGATCTGGCGACCCTTCTGGGTGATGCCCAACTCCAGTTGCACGCCGATGTACGGCTTGATCATCGCCTCGACCACCAGCGCCGAACTGACGCCCATGAGCGCATGCGGATCGTCCATGGGACGGCCCCCGATGCCCCGGCCCTTGAGGAAATCCTCCTTTTCGGACCGCTGGCTGGCGATGCTCAGGCCTGCACGGTGGCCCATGGAAACTTGTCCTTGCACCGTGGTCATCACCAAGGAGGCCACGAACAGCGGGATGAGTCGTTTCATGTTGGTTGGGATCGAACCGGTCGAAGATAGGGTTTCACCGGTATTTTAATCTTCTTGTTCCTCCTCGTTCAGCTCCTTCTTTTCGCGCTTCGCCTGGCGCTCCTCATAACTCAGCAGCCTGTATGTCAGGTTGAGGCTGATGACCAGGTTCTGCGCGCGTATCGTCGGGGTCCATGGGCTCATGCTCGTCTGTGCCCGTAACTCGTACGCCCATCGCTTGGTTGCCGTGCCCAGGCCCACCGCCACACTGAACTGGCTGGCCGGGTACGGTTGCGCCTTGTAATCATGGGTCTTCTTTCCCGCCGTGAATTCCTTCACCCGCCCCCGCAGTGCGTAGCCATAGATCGGCCCTCCCGTAAGGAACATCCCGTCCTCCTTCCCCTTGCTCAGGTCAAGTTTCAACAGCGCCTGCAACTCCAGATAAGGGAACGTGCCGTAGGTGTTGATATTCCACACCGAATTCCGTGTCCAGTACCCTTTGCTCACGTACAGGGGCTCCACCAGCAGGTGCGCCTGCCCGGTGAGCGGCAGGTCCCAGCTCCAACCTACAATGGGTCCGAACTTGGGCAGGCCCGCCCATCCGAAACCACCGGCGGTCTGGCTGGCCACGGCCAGGCCCAGTTTAGGTCCTTGTCGCGCCTGTCCCAGCAGCAGGCCCGGTATCAGTGCGGCGCAGAGGAGCGTCCAGTTCTTCATGATGGGCCAAGTTGCACAACCCACCGCGAATATGCCCTTTTTGTACGGATGTAAGGTGGAAATCTGATCATTCATCGACGAATTTCGTGTCTTCGTCTTGACAACGCCCTGGCCTGTCGTAACATCTTGGGCCTACAAACCGCGACAACCATGTGGCCTGTCATGACGATCACCCTCCTCTTGCAACTCACCGATGACGAGCAACTGTATGCCCGTCAGGAGCCGGTGCAGGAGGTACAGACCATCGAACAGCCCACTACCCACCCGGCGGAACAAGCCGTCGTGGCATGGCCCGTTGAGGCCCAAGGGTGAGGGCCCGGGACAGGGGGGCGAACGCTTGGAGCACTACGGGCGTGCGCAGGGGGTGAACCCCAGTGGGCGGATCATCGCGGTCCGATCCTGAAGGTTGACCACGGAGTGGATCGCAATTGCCTGGGCCGATCGGTGGTGTGCTTCGTCGCCCATGCGTACTGGCGATGAACAGCAGTTGACGTGGCCTGATCGCGATGGAGGGCAGCCACCCCTCCACGTCTTTTTCCGTGGAG
>JAFDZE010000012.1 GCA_018267155.1 Bacteroidota bacterium
ATGAACAAGGGCACGAAGGCCATGTAGAACCAACAGCTCGCCACCAGCAGCAGGAGCCAACGCCAGTTCTTGGGCAGCACGAAGTACAACCCCGTTACCAGCGGGAAGAAGAGCAGGCAGAATTCGGCGCTGTTGAAAAGCATCCGCTGGGGCGAAGGGCGCAAATGTCGCACCCCGATGCTGCTCCGTTGTTCGGCTCAGGTTCGGAGCAGGAACTCCAGCAGGCGGCCGTGCACCACCTCCGCCTCGAAGTGTGCCCGCCAGAACTCCCGGACCTGTTCGCGTGCTCGCTGTTGGTACCAGGTGCTATTGCGGAAATGGTACAGGTAGCTCTCCAGTTCGTCCACCGAAACCGCGTGGGGCAGCAATACACCGGTCCACGGGGTCACGATCTCGTTCACCCCGCCCGCATCGGCCGCCAGCAAGGGAATGCCGAAGCTGGCCGCCTCTTGCAGGGCCACGGGTGCGCCGCCTTCGGTACTGCTGGTGTGAACGAACACATCCACCGGGTTGGCTTTGTACCACTGGATCACCTCGCTATTGGGCCGACTGCCCTTGAGTTCCACTTCGATGATCGGTGGCAGGTCCCGCACCAGTGCTTCGATCCTGCTCCGTTCCTCCCCATCGCCGAAGTGGGTCCACTTTACGGGTATGGTCAACCGCGCCAGCGCTTCGACCAGCAGGCCCACGCGTTTCAGCGGTATCAGGTTGGCACAGCTCGCGATGCGCAGGATGGGGGACGGTGCCCATGGGGCTGGGCCGTGGTCCACGGTGGCCAGCGGGCTCAGCATGAATTTTTCCCTCGCGTGCGGGTGGCGTTCGCCCATGTACTTCTGTCCCGCCCGTGCGATGTTGAAGATGCGGTCCACTTGTTCCACATGGAAGGCCTGCAGCATCTGCCAGTTCCCTTTCGCCCGGTGGTCGAACATGTCGAAGCCCATCATCCGGCTGACGAAACGCACGCGCGGGTCGCGCAACTTCCACAGGCCGAGTACCGTGGCCCAGTCGCTGGTCCAATACGAATACAGTACCACTCGCTCTGGATCGTATCGGTCCCCGAAACGGTCGAGCAGGATCCGTTCGCGGCGCATGGCCTGGCGAAGCCGGCTGTAGAGTTCGCGTCGGCGGGCCTTCCACACCGAGCGGTCCGTTACCGAGGCTTTGCTTGTCCGCACGACATGAAGCCATCGCCGCAGGTCCATCAGCACACTGGGCAGGCTGGCCGGCCTGTACGCGTCGGCCCCCAGGATGTTCGTGACCTCCGCGTTGCCGGGGATCGGGCGTGCGGGACCGTCCGGCATCAGCGGGAACAGGCGGATGCGCTCGAACCCGCGTGCCAGGATCGGCAGTTCGTTCTCGATGAAGGATTCGCCGTTGCCGAACGGGAATCGGATCGTGAACAACCATAGTTCGCGGCCCGTACCAGAGGATGGATCCAGGGTCCCCATGATCAACCGTTGGTCACCCGCCCGAGCAGTGCGTTCACGCGGTATTTGGCCAGATACGCCAGTCGGTCGCCGGGCCAGGAACCGCTCAGGCGCATGTGCTCCAACGCGGCGGCGGAACCATACCTGGCCAGGTAGAAGAAGAGTCGTTCCCACGAGCGCGTGACCCGCTCGGCGAAGGCCTTTCGTGGGAATAGCCCGCGCTCGGAGTTGATGGCGAGCAACCGGCCGTGCCAGGCACGCAGCCGACGCACACTGGAGCGCGTGGGTGGATCCTTGAAGATGTACAAGCCCATCAGGTGCGCGGCGACCTCCGCCTCGTTGAATGGTATTTTGTAGGAACCGAGTGCCGCGCGCACGAGGAGGTCGTAGTCGGCTACGCGGTCCCGGCCATGCCCGATGTTGTGCTCGCCCCTGCGGTACAGCGCCACCGTGTCCGGTATGTTGGCGAAGCGGGTGACGCGGGCCATGCGTAACCAGAAGAGCCAGTCCTCGCCGAAGCGCGGCCACGTGGGGTCGTAGCGCAGACCGTGCTCTTCCAGCACACTGCGACGCAGGATGCTGGCACCCTGCGATACCGGCACACCGAACAGCAGTTGGGCCGCGCAATCATCGGGGTCCAACGGGAAGGCCCAGGTCTTGTTCGTGGCGCCGAACAACTCCAGCTGCCCGCCGCTCGCACCGATGTCGGGATGCGTGTCCATGAAGGTCACCTGCCGGGCCACCCGGTCAGCCACAGCGATGTCGTCCGCATCCAGCCGCACGATGTACTCGCCGATGCACGCGTCGATGCCCGCATTGGCCGCCGCTGCGGGACCGCGATTCCCGGGCAGGGCGATGATGCGCAGGCGCGGGTCATGGATCGTGTGCAATACCTGAAGACTCGTATCGGTGCTCCCATCATCCACGCACACCACCTCGATGTCACGGAAGGTCCCGCTCAATACGCTCTCCACGGCCTCCTTCACGAAGGGCGCCTTGTTGTACACGGGGATCAGCACGCTGGCCTTCATCGCAACAAGTGCTTGAGCTTGCGGCGGGCCCGGAAGAGGCTCCACGGGCGGGACAGGCCGGGCAGGATGGCCTGCCAACGTTGTTGCTGTTCCGGGGTGAGGGTATCCATGCCGATGCGCAGGTCTTTGAAGGTGCGCATCATGTCGAACTGGTTCTCGCGGTGGATCTCCGCGTTCCACTTGAAGAGGAAATGCAGGGTCATGCGCCGCACGCGGTCGCGCTGTTCCTGACTCACGGGAATGCCACGAAGCCCGGCCCGCATCGTGTGTCCTGTGCGCAGCACCTGGACCAGGTCGTTGTTGCCCGTGCGCTCGCACAGCCCGGCCAGCAATGTGGCGATCTCGTCCAGGAAACCGAGGATCGCGGTGCTGGTCTTGCTGGTCTCGTGAAGCCGGAAGCTGGCGAGTTCCACCGGCTCGAAGCACAGGTGCGCCGTGCCATGGCGGAAGAGCAGCTGCCACCACAGCTCCAGGTCCATCACGTAGCGGAGCGCCGGGTCCACGCCACCGATCGCGCGTACCACGTCCATGCGCCAGAATGTCGCGGGCTGATTGATCACCGGATCGATGTACAGCCTGTCCGCGTCCCGCGTGTCGTTGAGTGCATTGCTCGACCGGGTTCCGCCCGGAACGAGGTGTCGCAGCGTACCGCCGTAGACGAGCAGTTCCGGATCCGCTTCGAACGCATCGCATGCTCGCTTCAACGCACCGGGCAGGAGCGCATCATCGCTGTTCAACCAATTGAAGATGCCACCGGTGGCATGCGACAGTCCCTTGTTGATCGCATCGCTCTGCCCCTTGTCCTTTTCCGAACACCACCAGGCCAGTCGCGCACCGTTCCGCTCGATGATCCCCTTCGATCCGTCGGTGCTGCCGCCATCCACAACGATGTGCTCCACCGCTTCGCCCTGGTCGTGTACCGAATTGATGCACTCTTCCAGATACGCGGCCTGCTGGTAGCTGGGGGTGATCAGAGAGACGCGGGAGCGGGCCATGGCGTGAAGGGGTCGCGAAAATAGACCGTCCCCCGGGTCGGAATGCCCGTCGGATCAGTGCTGGAGCGAGCGATAGACCTCCAGTACTTCAGTCGCGTAGCGTTCCACGTTGAAGCGTTCTGCTGCATCGCGCATGGCCGCTTCGCCGAGTGTTCGGGCACGCGACCGGTCGTTGACCAGCGCCAGCATGCGTTCGGCCAGCGCTTCCGCACCGCCGGGATAGAACAGCCCGGTGACTCCTTCCGTGATCAGCTCGAGTGTGCCGCCGCTGGCATGACCGATCACCGGAAGACCACTGCTCATGCCCTCCACCGTTACACGACCCATGGCTTCGTTCCGGCTGCACATCAAAAGGGCATGGCTGCTCAGCAGGAGCGGCTCCAGATCCTTCACAAAACCGGTGAGCACCACACCATCGCCCACACCGAGTTGTTGGATGAGCGCGTGCAGGCGATCCGCCTTGCCGTCGCCGGCGAGCACGAGGCGTACGTGCTGCACATGTTGGCGAAGCAGCGCGAAGGCGCGGATCGCCTCTTCCTGTCCTTTGGAGGCGTGGATCAGCCCCGCGAGCACGAAGGTGAACGGGCCAGTGGCGGTCCATCGGCCCATGGCTTTCGAGGCAAGCCGTTGCTGATCGGCGCTGCGGAGCACACCGTTGTAGATGAGGTCCGCATGAACGCCACTTCCCGCATATCGCCGGATGTCCTCCTGCACGGCCTTGGAGATCGCGATGAGCCGTGCGGCCTTGCGAAGTGCCTGGCCATACCGACGCCTGCCCGCATCGATCGTGAGCATGTACTGGTGCTCCGGTAGTTCGCGGATGTGCCACACCAAGGGTGTCGTGCATTGCTCCAACAACAGTGCAGTGATCCCCACGGCCGCGCTGTTCACATGGATCAACCCGATCCGTTGCTCCTCGATCGTTCGAAGAACCGCCGGTAGCAAAGAGCGGTTGCGCATGGCCCGCTTCCGCGCCGCACGCTCGTATCCCAGGTGCTGCATGATCCGGTGATGGATGCGTCCCATGTACCGGCGATCGCTCATCCAGGGCTCCCATGGGATCACCTGGAACGGGATCTTTTCTGCCTGTAGCCGCTCGGTGATCGGACCTTCACGCGGCAGCAGCACGAAGGGTTCCACCTCTCCACGCGAACGCAGTTCGAGCATCAGGTCCAACAGGCTGCGGTTGGCGCCGTACAGCTCCGCGTAGTGGGTGAGGTAGGCGATCCGCATGGCGGCAGCTCAGTGCCTGGCGGCGTTCTCCAAGATGGCGTGCAGGCGTCGCAGGCTGTCGCCGAGCTGGTGTTCGCGTACGACCCGCTCACGCCCTGCCGCGCCCAAGCGCCCGGCCAGTAGCGGTTCGCTCCCCAAACGCAGCATGTGTTCGGCCATGTCGCGCGTGTCACCTTCCGTACACAGGAGACCATGCACTTCGTGTTCCACCACGTCGGGTATACCGGCATGACGTGTGCTCACCACGGGCAAGCCGCTTGCCATGGCCTCCAGGATGCTCAGGGGCGTCCCCTCGTGGTCGTTGTCGCGCGTGATCACGCTGTGTTGCACGAATGCCCGTGCGGTGCGCATGCGTTCGGCCACCTGGTCCTGGGTGATCACCCCGGGGAATTCCACCGCATCGGCCACCCCCAGCGCACCGGCCAGCGATCGCGTACTCTCCCACAAGGGACCATCCCCGGCCATCACCAGGCGCAGTTCCGGGTCGCGTGCTTGCGCCTGCGCGAAGGCGGTGAGGGTGAGGTGCGGTGCTTTCTTGTCCACGAACCGGCCCACGGCCAGGAAGGTCTTCGACGATCGCGCCACATCGGCCGGCGTGAAACGGTCCACTTCAATACCGTAACAGTTGTAGTGCAGTTTTTCACGGGGGCAGCCCAGCCCTGATAACTGGCGCTCCATCTCGCGGCTCACCACCACCACGGCACTCGCTGCCCGGCACAGTTGCGCATAATCCGCGTTGTCCTTCAGGATCCGTGTGTGGAAGGCATCGATGCCGTGAAAGTGCGTCACCAGCGGGATCCCCGCACGTTCGCACACATCCACCATGGCCGTTCCCGTGGGCCCGTATTCGGCCAGTACCACGTCGATCCGGTGCTTCTTCAATCGCCGTGCGATGGTTGCGCGCAGCATATCCTGTGGATCGGCCCGGCGTACGCGCGCCACCACGCGCTTCACAAGTGTTGGTGCCAGCAGCGGTTCCCCGTCGATGTCGCGCTTGGGCAGATGACCGTCCATGAGTACGAGCGCCACACCGGGCAGATGCGCGATGTGGTTCGCGATGAAGGTCTCGCTCCACGCGTTGCGGTTGGGGCTGATCAAGGCGATGCGCATGGGCCTCACTTGATGGCGATGGCCCAGAGCCCCGTGATCATGGGCGAAGAGCGCGGGTCCGGTACCACATCATGCCGGAGCAGGTACTTGATCACCGGCAGGGTGATCCGTTTCATCACCTTGCGTTTCCAGGCGGGCATGGGCCTGCGCACCGCCCACAGGCCAAGCATCTGGGCCAGGCTGGCATCCCAGCCGCCGAGTGCTTTCACCGTGACCTCCTTGAAGCCCGCGTCGTTGAGCAACCGTTGGAGTGCGAAGGGCGTATATCGATACTCGTCGTATGGGATATCATGCAACGGCCACAGGAAGGGCACGGTCATGAAGAAGCTGCCGCCGGGCCGCAATACGCGGTTCGCCTCGCGGAGCACGGCCCCGGGATCCGGGCAATGCTCCAACACCTCGGTGGCCATCGCACTGTCGAAACTGTGATCCGGCAGGGGGATACGCCTGCCGTCCCATTCCACATCGGGCCGCACCGCCCGGTAGGTGCCCACCAGATTGTCCGCCAGGTCCATGCCCACATAACGCTTCACGCGTGAAGGTGCGTTGGTGATCAGTGGTCGGTAGGGCTGAAGCCCGCAACCGATGTCCAGGAATTCACCTTCGAACCGGCCGAGTTGTGCGCGGAGCGCCTGCCGGATCGAGGTGCGCGTCCAATAGCGGTCCTGGGTGTCCGGCGTGAGCGGAAGATCCAGGTACTGGTCCATGGGCGACAAAGGTCGGGGTGATGTTGGCGTGGATGTCCGGGGGCGGTTCAACTTCGGAATCGATGGATCCAACGGGCCAGCCCCGGACTGTTCAACTGGATCCACCAACGCATCATGGTGCGCTTGCTCGTGGTTCGCCGCAGTGCGGGTGTCCGCCGGATACGGTCGAGGTAGGGCAGGCCCTGCCGGGGTGTCCCGCGGTCGATGGTGTGCTGGATCGCGGTCGCACACAACTCCGTTCTGCGGGCATCGGTGAGGTCCGCACAGTGGCGATCGCTGATCAGATCCACCTGGTCGAGCAGATGGAGATTCACATCGATCTTCTCCAAGAAGGGCTTCATACTGATGGATCCGCCCTCATGCACGCGCCGGACGCACGTGATGCCGTCCACATGGCCCAACGGTCCCCGTGTGGCCATCGCCGTGAGCAACAGCCAGTCGAAGGCCGTGAGGCGTTGCACCTCATCGGAAAAGGTGTTGAGCACCGTTCGGCGGAACATGATGCTTGCCGTGGGTATGAAGTTCCGCGTTACGATGTCGCGCAACCCAACGACCTCACCCGGCACCTGACCGTCCAACCAGGACCGCAGGTAGTCCTGCCGGGTGCCGTCCGGATACGCGTTGTACCCGTTGGTGAAGCAGAGCGGTTGTTCCGGATGGGCCCGGAGGTGATCCACCTGGCGCTGCAGCTTGCCCGGGTCGATCCACTGGTCGTCGCCCTCGCACAGGGCGATGAATTCGCCACGTGCCGCCGCGCGCATGATCCGGGTGACCCGACCGCGCTCCTGGCTGTATTGATTCTCCGTTTGAAGTATGGGCCGGATGATGTCGGGATGCTGCGCCGCCACCTCGCGGATGATGTCCGCCGTACGGTCCTTGGACGCATCGTCATGCACCACCACCTCGAACGGGAACGAGGTGCGCTGGGCCAGGAAGCCCTCGAGCGCTTCACGGATGAACGCCTCGTGGTTGTATGTGGTGCACAAGATGCTCACCACGGGCGCGGCTGCCATGGCTCAGTGCTGTCGGCTGCGCAGGATGAAGAGCGGGCGGTTGCGGAATTCGCCCAGATGGTCCTCCCGCGCGATGTTCGTGGGCGAGAGATCCTCGTACACCGTGATCCCTTCGTTCGCCCGTGCGATGCCGATGCCGACCTCATCCCAGTGGCCGGCGATGCCCGCCCGCACCATGTCGATCATCTCGCCCTTGGTACCGTTGGGAAAGAGCGGGTGGTTGTAGTCCGTCATCCAACTGAAGCCGATCTGGAACACCATGTACGTGGTCTTGTCGGCGAACCAGTTCAGGTTCTTGATGATGTAGCGCTTGGCCTCCTCGATGTCGATGCCCTTGTCGCCGAAATCGAACCCCACGTGATGCAGAACGTTCAGTACGATGCTCACATCAAAACGGCCTTCTTCCAACTGCGCGTCGAAGGTCATGTAGGCGTTCTTCACGGAAAGCCGCTTGTTGAATGCCCGTGCCGCCACCCGCATGAACTCGCAATGCTCCGGGTTGCCCTCGTAGCAGACCGCCTCACGTGCCCCGTGGGTCAGTGCCTCGAACGAGAAGTAGCCGGTGTTGCCGCCCACGTCCAGCACCTTGGTGCCCCGCAGATCGATCTTTTTCGCGATGTAGTCCATCCGCTCCTTCTCGTAGCGGTTCCACTTCTTGTCCAGCGCATCGGGGTCCACCACCGCAGCCAGGAAATCCGGCATGATCTGGTATTGGGAGTGGCGCGATGCGTTCCGGTACAAGGCCCGGAGCTGCTCGGCATCGGTGGAGGCGATCATGGCATCATGGTGCGGATACGGCCTTGGTGGCCCCGCTGAACGGAGGGCGAAAATAGCGCAGGTGACCGGCCACCCATCGCATGCCTTCACATCGCCCGGCACCTTGCGGGAACGACAGCGTTGCACCTTGGCCCCGACCCCGTTCCTTCGCGGCGCCATGAAAGAGGAAGTGACCACCTATGAGCGGATGCTCTCCGGGCGCGGAAGCACCACTACGGCCTTGGCCATTTCCATCTTCTTGCGCGGAACGACCGACCGGTCCGGCATGATCGACCATTTGCGTGAGCAACGGCACAAGGCCGGGTCTGACCTGTACCACAGTGTTTTCCTCGTGCAAGCCTTGTGTTGGGAAGGTCGCATCCCCGAAGCTGAGGAGGTGGTCCGGGACACGTTGCTGCGTTACGCGGATCTGAGTATCGAAGGGTTGCGCGATCGGATCACCATCCGGTCCTCCGGTGCGCGCATCATCGATTCACACTTCGAGACCTACTCCGGTTCTCCCATGCAGAATCTCGGCTTCTTCGAGCACGCTCTGGAGGAGCCGACCACGGGTCGTACATATTCGCTGGTGACCAAACTGGCCACTCGCGAGTATGCCGGACGGGAACCGCTGTTCTTTTCCGAAGTGTATGCGCCGGGAACAGCGCTCGCCGCGATCGTCCCACGCCCTGTTGATATGTTCACACCTGCCGGATCGGAACTCTCCATCATGACCATGGAGAAAGTGCCGGGCACGGAACTCGTGGTGCAAGCAATGACCGGGAGCGAAGTGGACCGGTTCATAGGTGTTTATCGGGCGGTACACGATATCGGTCACGAGCAGGTGGAACATCTGTTCCAGAACGTGCCGTTCGAGATCGCGCACAGTCATGCCTATCTGGCTTCGGCCATGCACATGAGCCATGATCCCGGGCATTTTGCCGCGATGAACGCCTGGTTGCTCGCCAGTGTGCGGGATCGGGGCTACTCCACCTGGGTGCAGCAACTGGTGGAGCGGATGGTCCAGGCACTGGAGAGAGCGGCGTTCCACCGGCGGATCGTGCCCGCACGGCATTACGGGTTGTTGCATGGTGACATGCACCGCTTCAATGTGCTGCGCGATGGTGATGCGTTCAGGATCATCGATTGGGGCCGTTGCACCACCGGACCCAAGGGGATCGACCTGGCCGTGCTGTTCCGTCGGTTCCCGTACGAGCGTACCGTGGCGGCGCTGGAACGGGCCGGTTGGTGGTCGGGTTGGCCTGTGGAGAACAGGATCCTGTTCGCCTACTCACTGGTGCTGGTGAGCGTGATGATCGACCTGCAGGGGATCAAGGACGAACAACCTGCGCAACTTTTCGCTCCTGCAACGCGGGCCGTGATCGACCAGTTGTGATCGATCCCGGTGGCGATCGGCGGGATGTTCCCGGTCAGGGCTTCACGAAGAACATCACCGTTTCGAAGACGCCCTGCGTGTAGTGCCGCAGGTACACGTGGTATCCCGGCTTGATGGCCAGCACATACCCAGGGATACGTAAAAAATCACGTTGGTCATGATAGACGCATACCGCGAGGTCCGGCATGTGCTGGCGGATCGATCGTTCAGCGCCCTTCAACGCGCGCTGTTCGGCACCTTCCACATCGAGTTTGATCAGGTGGACCGGTCCTTTCACCACGTCGTCCAACGCGACGCACGCTATGGTCGTGCTTCCCGAATCGCTCAGCTTGCTGGCCGAACCCATCGAGTTGTCGAAGTGCAAGGTCTCCGCTTTGTCCCATAAACCTTTGCGCACCAGTTCAACATCGCGCAGGCCGAGCAATTCCTGCTCCGCCAGCTGGCTCGTGCCCTCATTGGGTTCGAAACAATAGATGTGCCCATGGTCCGGGTACCGCCGGGCGAATTCCTTCGCCGTGGCCCCGTCGAAGGCGCCACCGTCAACGAACACGGCCCCGGCCGGCAGGTTGATGAATGGTTCCCAATACTGTTCGGCCAGTCGTAGGGTGAAGCCTTCCATGAAGCTGATGTCGCGGTTGAAACGGAAGTTGATCAGGGCTTGCAGCGTCCTTCGCGAGGTGTCGTCGCACAGCCTGTCGTACAGCGCGCGGTAGCGGTCCAGGTCTTCCAGGACGGTGCCGGTGGTCGCCATGAAGTCGATCTCCGGCAACTCCTCGGGAAACGCGGCCTGCAGGGCGAAGTAGTCCACCGATGGCCCTCGACCCCAGCGTTCTATGTTCCGCCTGGCATCGATGGGACGGCCTTCCACGATGCAGTTGACCACGGCGGTGCTCGCGGGCAGGTCCGCCGAGCGCACAACCGGCTTGTCGCTGAACCGGCCACCGCTGGCGTCGTTGATGAAGCCCTTCACCCCGGCGCCGTGCCGCTGGAGCATGGTCGCCACGGCTGCACCGTACTTGTTGGTGCCCAGCACGTGTACCGATCCGTGCTTCGCCGCCACGAACGCACGACCGCGTGCTTTCACCTCTTCTCTGGTATCGTTCAGTTCCAAGGTCATTCCCGCCAGTCGATCAGGGCCGGTATCGCGTCCACGTCGAAGACCGGCATACGGTGCACACGTTGCACCTCCGCGCGCTCCTTGAACGCGTTGTCGATGAAGATGGCCCGATCGGTGTCGCGTATGTGCGCGCTCTTGCGTTCGTCGGGCCGCAGGTGGATGATCTCCTCGAAGAGCCCTTCGTGGATGGCGTGCTCGCGCAGGCTTTCCGCAAGGTCCCCATCGTGCTTGGTGATCAGCCGGAGCCGTTTGCCGTGTGCCCGGGCGTTGTACACGTACAGCATCGCGTTCCAGTTCACATGGCCATCCTTGATCAGCGTCTCGTCGTAGTCCACGTAGGCCACGTCGTACGAGAGGCCGCTGCGGAACCGGTTGGTCAGCGCCCGGTCCATTTCCATGCCGCCCGTGTTGCACGTGATGCTCACGTCGAGGTCGAGCAGGTCGTACACGGTGAGCAGAGGGAAATTGATGCCCAACGCCCGGTACAGCCCCATGCTTCCGGCGGTGCGCACCGAAACCTCGAGCAGTTTCCACGCGCCTTCGGCGCTGCGCTTCAACTGGAAGTACCACAGGCCGCGCAGGTGCATGCGATCATGGATGGTGCGGGCGATGTGCTCCATCTCCGGGGTCATTCCTGCCGTAGCGGTGCGCACGCTGATGCCGCCGAAGATGCGGGACCGGGTGCGCGGCCCGATGAAGCGCAGCTCCCCGTGCCGGTCCGAGAAGCAATCCACGGTGAGTTCCTCGCCGGGCAGCAGCTCGGTGAGGACCATGCCGCTGAGGTCGCCGAGTTCGTTCGCGTCCCTCACCGTGCGGGAGCCCTTGCCGCCCTGTCCCTCGTCCGGCTTCATGAAGACCGGGTATTTTTCAACCGCGTCGGCATCCGCGTACACCTTCGGGGTGAAACCGGTATCGGCGAACAACGCGTATGTGGCCCGTTTGCTGCGGGCGATCCGGGCCTGCTCTTCGCCCGGTACCGCCACACGTGCCTTGAACCGGGGCTGGTGCCTGGCCAGGAACAGCGCGAGGTCGTCGTGCGTGGGCATGATCACGTCGATCGCATCGCGTTCCAGCATCCCGGTGAAGCGCGGCAGGAAGTCGGGATCGCGGAAGTCGGGCAGGCTGGTGTCGCAACGCTTGAACACGTAGGTGCCGTGGTCGTCGCGACTTGAGGCGCCGTACAATTCGATGTTCATCACGTCCTTCAATGCGGTGTGGATCTCCAATGCGTTCTCCGCACCGCAGGGGAAGACGAGCACGCGGATCCGCTCCATGATCAACGTGCCGAAAGGGGGGGGAATGTGCTCATGCCCGGTACGAACCTACGGTGGTGAGCGGGAACACGTGTGCGGTTCATCCGAGGATCACGCGCAGTATGCGGTCCATGTGCGTGGCATCGTAGCGTTGGTCCACCGGCAGGTACACCACGTCGTTCGCGAAGCGTTGCGCACCGTCTGAGGGCGCGAGGGGAGCCAGGAGGCCCGGCCAGTAACGAGCGGTGTAGATCCGGGCGGCCTGCAAGCGGTTCCGCAGTTCCGGGTCCTCGTTCAAGAACGGATACACCATGGGTACTTGCGCTGCTGTGGGATCGATCGGCAGCCGGTTCAGGCGGTGAAGTGCGGCATGCAGGTGATCGCGGTTGCCTTGCCGTACGGCTTTGATCCGCTCGTGGTCAATACCGGCGAGCATGTTGGCGGTGAGTCGTGACATCGCACGCAAGGGTGCATCGATCAGGCTGCGCTCGTGCTCCTGGTACCGTGCGAATCCCGCTTCGGTGCCTCGCTCGGCGGCTATCCGCAAGTGCTCCCAGCGGCCGGTGATCTCCGGTTGTTCGAATGTCAGGTCCCGTGCCACATCGCAGTGGAGAAAGGCCCCATCGGCCACACCAAAGAACTTGCGGCACGAGGTGAACCCATCGGCGCCGTTCGGCACAGGCGCGTAGTACGCTTGCGCGTTGTCGATGATCAGGTTCGGGACCGTTGCGGCCAATCGCTCCACGGTGGACTGCTTCAGACCGAAGTAGTTCGTGTACAACAACGCCTCTCCTTGTGCGGGCCGCCCGGCGGGCAGCACGGGATCCAGTTGCCCGTCGAGGTCGTACAGGGCGAGTTCCACACCGGCTCGGCGGATCGCGGGCGCCAGCACGTCACAGGTGTACCGTGGTGCCAGCAGTCGCTGATGCCCCCGGGCGCGCAGGATCACTTCCAACGCGTGCCGGCCCAGGTCGAGGGCGATATGGTCTGCCGGACCGGAAGGTCTTGTGACCGGCTCGAGACCGATGAATCCGCCTATGCTGTCCATCTATTCCAGGTCATACGCGTTCATCATACCGGGCAGTTCTTCCTGCGGTACGTACAGCAGGATGTCCAGGATCGAGAGACCGGGCACCCAGGCGTGCCTGCCCTGCTGGTATGGCGGCAACCGGCTGCGCAGGAAGGAGAGCGTGATACCGCGTTCAGCGAACGCTGCCGCGTTGTAGAGTTCCTTGCCCCCGATCGCGTTCACGTACCGATCGGCACCTTCCCGCCCACAGATGTCCAGGATGCGCGCCTGTCCGGACAGGTGCTGGTTCGCATGAACGGAGGATGAGGGAACGAGTTCCGTGCGCGAGCCGATGTACGCCATCACCTCACGGATCCCGTTCACCAGCAGATCGACCAGTCGTTCGTGCGGGCCATGCAGCACACGTTCCAACATGTCCTGCACGGGCCGAAGGTTCGGGGCGCGGCTGTACGCCTGGGACACGGTGCGCAGGAATTTCCCTCTCCAGGCGTCGTACCGCCGAGGATCGGTCCCAATAGCATTGATGGCCGTGAACGATCCCGCATCACTCAGCGGCAGGGTGAACATGTGCGGCGCGCCGTTCACCAGGATGCGATTGCGGTTCACCCAGCCCTGCTTCATGAAGCTGACATCATCGTACACCACGAAGCGGTCCACGGCGGCGATCAGTTGAAAATACCCGAGATAGGGGAAGAGGTAGGGCTGCATCACCCCCAGGGTAAGGGTCCGGTCCGCTGCCAATTCCATACGCCCGGCCGGAATGGATCAACGATACTCGTCCAGCGCGGCCAGCAGCGCTCGCGTTATGCGGTCCGTGTCCTGCGGGGTCAGGTCGGGGTACAGCGGCAGGCACAACGTGCGCAACGCGGCATCACGGCTGTGCGGGCAGGTTCGGCCCACCACGTACGGCAGCTCGTCCAACGACGGATAAAAATACCTTCGGCAATGGATTCCTTGCGATGCGAGCGCGGCCAGTACGTGCTCCCGCTCGGCCTCGTCCCGGAACTGCACGGGGTGATACGCGTAGTTGTACGAGACCCCCGCTGGCAACCCCGGCTTGACCACCACATCCGCCAATGCCTGATCGTACGCATCGCAGATCCGCGCACGTTGCTCGATGATGCGCTCCACGTGGGGCAGCACGGCCATGCCCATCGCAGCGTGCAACTCGCTCATTTTGGCGTTCATGCCCAAGGAGATGTGGTCGTCGTTCCGGTGGCCGAAACTCCGCAACAGGCGCAGGCGCTCATCGGCGGCCGCATCGTGCAGCACCACCGCGCCACCTTCCACCGTGTGGAACAATTTGGTGGCATGGAAGCTCAGGGTGCTGGCATCACCCCATTGCAGGATGCTCTGCCCCTTGTAGGTCACATCGAACGCATGGGCCGCGTCATAGATGACCTTCAGGCCGTGTCTCTTCGCTATGGCATCGATCGCCTCCACATCGCAGGGTATGCCGTACACATGCGTGGCGAGGATGGCGGTGACGCCGGGTGTGATGGCCGCCTCGATGGCCGCCGGATCGATGCAACAGGTGCCCGGGTCGATGTCCGCGAACACCGGTTCGCAGCCCTCCCAGAGGATGGCACTGGTGGTGGCCACGTAGCTGAACGGTGTGGTGATCACTTTGCCCTGGACGCCCAAGGCGCGAATGGCCAGTTGCAGCGCGAGGGTACCGTTGGCCATCAGGCGCAGGTAGGGTACATCCGAACGGACGCGCAAGGTCTCTTCCAGTTCCTGGTGGATGGGGCCCTGATTGGTGAGGTGGTGCGAGGCATAGGCCTTTCGCAGCCAATGCAGATACTCCTCTTGCGGGGGTAGGAAGGTGCGCGTTACATGGATCGGGGGCCGGGATCCGGTGGGCTCCATCGCGGGCGTCATCGTGGCGGGGGCGGGGATCTCCATCAGGGTTGCGCTTCGTCAAATATAGCGGGCTGTTCCGCCTCCATGGGTCGCGTTGGCGGGAGGTGTCCCCAGGATCTCCAGCAGGCGTTCCGCGGCCACGGGTGCACACCGGCCGTAGTTGAACAGGATCTCTTCACGGGCCTTCCTTCCCTTCTGCTCCGCGCTCCCCGGATCGGCGAGCAGGGACCGGATCGTGTTTTCCGCTTCGTCCAGGTCCTTCACCACCGTTCCGATCCGCGTGCGACCGATCACTTCGATGCCCTCCTCGTCCAGCACTTCACGCCAGTTGATGTGTGCGTTCTTGCGCGGACCGTCGATGAACACCACCGGACGCAGGCACCCGAGGGCGAACTCGAAGGCCGCACCCGAATGGTCCGAGATCATCAGGTCGGCGGCCTCCATCGAGGGTTTGGGGTCCGCGTCCAGATCGATGGCGAAGCCTTGGTTCCCAGTGTGGTCCCTGCGCAGATCGTCCAGCATGCCCGCGATCTCCTCCATCTTCCATTTGTGGGGCCGCAGGATCACATCGTAGTGCGGGGTGAGCCGGTCCACCAGATCCCGCCCGAAACGGTACAGCAGGCTGCTGGGTCCCCACGTGGGGGCGATCAGGATGCATGGGCGGCGATGTCCGGACCTGCCGCCCACCTCGCGCCCCAAGCGGTCGATCACTTCATAGCCCGTTTCCCAGGCCTGTCCCCTCTGGCCGCTGTGCTTGAAGATGGCCGTGATCTCCCGCACATGATGCGGCCCGCAACAGAGCACGTGGTCGAAACCCAGGAAGGTGTCCGCCGGGAAGATCGTGTGCAGGCTCACCATCGAATGCGGAAGATGCACCACGACGCTACCCGGGTTTTTGTACTTCTTGAACGGGATGTGTGTGGCCGGGGTGAGGATGACCCGGTAGCGAAGGCGGGGGCACAACCGGTACGGGTACACATGATCGGTGCCGAGCGAGCGCCGCAGCTCGAGAATGAAGGCCTCGTCCGTGAAACAGTGCAGCGTTACGCCCTTGGCCCGCACTTCGGCCAACGTGTCGGCCACGAACTTCAGGTGGCCCGGGAAGGGCAGGAGCACGGCCAGGGTGCGGGCGGGCATCGTGCGCAGGTCCGCTTCACAGCGCTGAACGATGCGTTCCTCCCGCAGGCGATCGATGCGACCTTTCACCCGGTCGCGCAGGCCGGCCAGGCGCTTCCGCACCGCACCGGGGAATGACCTCATGGTTTGCGGGCCAGCACGCGCACGATCATCGGGTCGTCCTGCTTGTGTACCGCGAGCCCGCGCGATTCCACCAATGAGATGATCTCCAATCCCCTGTTCCGCAGCTTCTGTGCGAAACGTTCGGGGTCCATGAACCGCCGATAGTGGTCCGTGAAGAACGCATGCCCGCCCAGCGACTCTCCCTTGCCGTACAGGTCGTCGCGGATGCTGCGCGCCTCCACCATGAACTCGCCGCCCGGCACCAATGCCGCTGCGACCCAGTCCAGGGTGCGGTCCTCGGTCACCTCATCCACAGCATGCATGGTCCAGCGCGAGTAGATGTAGCGCGGGGCCGTGGTGGGCGTGTACCGCGAGAAGTCGCCTGCCACGAATTGCAGGTTCTTGTTGCCGTGTTCGGCGTTGAGTCGGCGGGTCTCTTCTTCGCATTGGTCGATGGCGACCACCGGGCCTTTGGACTGCGCACCCAGGAATACCGCATCGCGACCGTTGCCGCACCCCAGTTCGATCACTGGACCGGCTGTTCCCATCCGCTTGGCCATTTCCATGGCGAAGGCACTGGGGTTGAACGGATGCGGATTCGCGCGGTAATACTCTTCCCAGTAAGTGATGCTCTCGGGGTCCTTCACGTGTTCGATCGGTTCGTGTTCCATGTGCTCTTGCGCCCGTGTTCCGTTCGTATGGATGATCCGCCCGCGGCCGGGACGGCCGGAGCCCGCGAAAGTACGGACCGGGGGCGCTCCCACCTCAGTTCGTGCCCCACTGCAACCGGGGCCGCACGACGCCCTGGAGGCGGCCGTACCAGGAGCCGGTCCGCTCCCCTTCATGCACCTCGAATCCGATCGTCTCTTCCACTTGGAACATCATCTTCCCGTTCCGGAAGAAATTCACCACGATGCGGTGGTTTCCCGTATTCAGGAGTTGGGCAGGGATGGCGCACCACACGCTGCCCGCTCCCGAGGCCACCCGCCCCGTGTGCGGACCGAATTGCCGCCAGCCGCTGGTGAAGACCATTATGTCCTCCGCGTTGTACAGCTGGATCGTCACGTTCATGTCGTCGTCCGTGATCCCGCTATTGTGGTAATGAATACGGATCTTGAACGATGTGTTCACGTCGAGCAGTTCTTCCCCATCGGTGGTCGCGTCCGGTTCGATGCTCACGCCGGTGAGCCGGACCAGGTCGTTGCCGGGTGCGTCCTGTCCCACCACCCAACGGCGCTCGTTGCTGTGGCTGGCGTACGTTCCCAGGTAGGCCCGCACCACATCGCTTGTGGGGCCGTCCATGCGCACACGGCCGTCGTGCAGCCAGATCACGCGCGAGCACAACGAAGCGATGGCCGTCATGTTGTGGCTGACGAATAGGATGGTGCGGCCATGATGGGCGACATCCTTCATCTTGCCCAGGCACTTGCGTTGGAATTCGGCGTCGCCCACGGCAAGCACCTCATCGATCACCAGGATCTCGGGTTCCAGGTGGGCGGCCACGGAGAAGCCGAGCCGTACCTTCATGCCGCTGCTGTACCGCTTCACCGGGCTGTCGATGTGGTGGCGTACCCCGCTGAAGGCGATGATCTCGTCGAGCTTGCGGTCGATCTCGGCCTTGCGCATGCCGAGGATGGTGCCGTTGAGGAAGATGTTCTCGCGGCCCGTGAGTTCGGGGTTGAAGCCGGTGCCCACCTCGAGCAGGCTGCTCATACGGCCACGCATCCGGATCTCCCCTTCGGTGGGCAGGGTGATGCGGCTGAGCAGTTTGAGCAAGGTGCTTTTTCCCGCACCGTTCCGACCGATGATGCCGAGCGTCTCGCCACGGTGTACTTCGAAACCCACATCACGCAGTGCCCAGAAATCGCGACCGGCCACCTGGCTGTCCACCTCTTTGCCGATGGGTATGCGCGGATCGGGTTTGCCACGCAGCCGTGCCAGCCAGGCGCCCAGGTCCTCGCTCAGGGTGGCACCTCCCGCTTCGCCCAGTCGGTAGCGCTTGGATACACCGGCACAGTGGATCACCACGGGCTGCTCCTGCACGCTCATACCACGTCGGCGAATGATCGTTCAACCCGCTGGAACAGGGCGAGCCCGACCAGGACAAGTCCCACCGCGAAGGCCGCGGAATACCCCAGGCCGCCCCAGTCCACCACACCTCCGAAGAGCAGGGTGCGGAAGGCGACGATCACCCCGGTCATCGGGTTCAACTGGAGAACGGCCAGCATGGTGGCGTTCTTGGCCACGATCTCCATGGGGAAGATCACCGGGCTGGCGAACATGAGCAACTGGACGCCAAAAGCGACCAGAAAACCGAGATCACGGTATTTGGTGGTCATTGCCGAGATCAGGATGCCGGCTCCCAGGCCCAGCAAGGACATCACAAGGATGACGACGGGGAGCAGGACCAGCAGGGGCGATGGCGACCACTGGAAGCCCATGAACAGGGCGTAGATGGCGATGATCAGGAAGAGGAGCCCGAGTTGGACCAGGAAGGAGAAGAGCGTGGACAGCGTGGTGCTCACCGGCATGATGAGCCGGGGGAAGTACACCTTGGTGAGCACCGCTGAGTTGGTCACGAAGGTGCGCGAGGTCTTGTTCACCACCCCACTGAAGCAGGTCCAGGGTACGATGCCGCTGAGATAGAACAGCATGGCGGGTATGCCCGCCGGGGCCAATCGTGCCACCAGACCGAACATCACGGTGTAGGTGATGGTGGTGAGCAACGGCTGGGCCACCAACCAGGCCGGTCCCAGGATGGTCTGTTTGTACTGCGCCGTGAGGTCGCGCCGCACCAGCAGCATGAGCAGGTCGCGGTAGTGCCAGAATTCCTTCAGGTCGGGTCGCCACCAGGCCTGCTGCGGCTTGATCGTGACATCCCACGCACTGGTTCCAGGTCCGTTCATGTCCATGGCCGGCCCCGTGGCCGCTCCGTTCCGTCTCAGGTGTTCTGGTTCTTCGCCTTGCCACCGCCCTCCGCGTCGCCCTTCTTCTTGCGGCGGCCTTGTCCGTAGCCGTAGCCGTACCCGTACCCGCTACCGTACCCGTATGCGTAGCGGTAGCCGTATCCGTAGTTGGTGTTGTAGTAATAGCGGCTCTTCTTCATCCGGACACCGTTCAGGATGAAGCCGAAGTTCTTGGTGGTGCTGGCGTGGGCCGTTTCCACCGCGTTGCGGATGTGGTCCTTGTTGGCGAATCGGGTGTTGATCACGAACAAGGTGGCGTCCACATGGCGCATCATCAGCAGCGCATCGGTGATCAGCCCCACCGGCGGGGTGTCCACGATCACGTAATCGAATCGTGTACGGCCCCATTCAAAGAGCTCGGCCAAGTGCTTGCTGAGGACCAGTTCCGAGGCGTTCGGCGGGGTGGGGCCGCTCAGGATCACGTTGAAGTTCTCGATCTGTGTGGGCTGCACGCACTCGCCCACGGGGATCTTGCCCACCAGGATGTTCGTAAGGCCTTGCTGGGCGGTCATGCCCATGTTCGCCCCCACCTTGGGCTTGTGCAGGTCCAACTCCAGCAGCAGCACTTTTTTGCCCGCTTTGGCCAGGATCGCGCTCAAGTTCACGCTGCAGAAGGTCTTGCCCTCGTTTGGACGGTAGCTCGTCACCATCACCACCTTGCCCTGCGAGCTGGCCGGCAGGTACTCCAGGTTGGTCCGCACCGTGCGGAAGCTCTCGGTGATCGCGCTCTTCGGGTCGCTGTCCACCACCACGTAGTTCTCCTCGGCCTTCTCGCTGGCGATGATCTCCCCGAATACCGGCAGACTGGTGGCCGCGCGCAATTGGTCGGCGTTCTCCACCCGGTCGTAGAACAGTACCCGGATGAAGACCACCACCATGCTCAGCAAAAGCCCGCCCACCAGGAAAGTGTACAGGATCTTCATCCGGTCCGGCCGAACCACGCCCAGCGATCGCGCGCGCTCGATCACCTTGGTGGTGGGAATGATGCCCGCCTTGGCGATCATGGTGTTGGCCCGTTTTTCCAGCAGGAACTCGTAGAGCTTTTCGTTCACGTTCAACTTGCGCCGGATGTTGAGCAGGCCCCGTTGGGTGGAGGGCACTCCTTTGATCAAACGGGTGTAATCATCGATCTGGCCCTGCACCTCATCGATCTTTTCGTTCAGGGCTTTGCGTGTATTGGTCAGGTACACCATCAGGTTGGCCCGGTTGAGGGCCAGCGTGGTATCTCCCCGGCTGATCGAGGGGTTGCCCATTGTGGCATCGAAGAGCTTGTTGTTCTTCGCCATCTGCATGTTGTACAGCTCGCTCAGGGTCTGCTTCAGGAAGATGTCGTCCTCCAGGATGTACAGGCTCGGTGGCAGCAACTTCTCTTCGCCAAGGTCCAGCACGTACTTCTCCAGCGAGTTCACGCTCTCGATCATCATCTCGTACTGCCGTTTCTTGGCGTCGTAACTCACGAGCTGATCGAAATACTGGTCCTCCTGTTTGTTCAGATCCAGGATGTTCTTGCTGTTCACGAACTGTTCCAGATCGTCCTCGTACATCGAGATGATGGAACTCACCTCGTCGATCTGCTTGTCGATGTAGCTGAGCGTGCGTTCGTTGATGTCGAACTCGCTCTGCAACGTGTAGTTGATGTACTCCCGGCTCAACGTGTCCAGCAACATCCGGGCACGCGCGGGGATCTCGTCCTCCACACGCACTTCCAGGATGGAGGTGTACTCCAGGTTCTCCACCTGCATGCCGTAACTGTACTTGCCAACCAACCAGCCCCGGCTGTGTACCACGAACTGGTAATCGCCGCTGGTGTAGCGTTCCAGATTCGATGCCGTTACCTCCTGCACCTTGTCCACGCGCAATGTGAAGTCATCGTCCGCCAGGTCGGCCACATCGGTGTTGAACGGGAAGGTCTTTTTGATGATGCCGCCGCCCCGGTCGTAGCTCAACTCGAAATGTTCCGGGTCGACGATGTGCAGGTCGAAGGGCTTTTCGAAAAGCTTGGGGTTCAACAACTGCATCTTCACCGTGAAGGGCAGCGTGCCGTATTCCTCTTTGCGCTTGAAGCGACCGATGATGTAGTATGATACGTCGAAGTCCAGCTTGTCCAGCGTGCGGTTGAGCATGTCGTAGCTCGTTAGCACCCGCTTCTGGTTCACGATGTCACCGTAGGCCGCGATGTACCCGATGTTCTGGTACACCTGGGTCTGGTAGTTGTACGTTTCGCGGTCCTTCAGCAGGATCTGCGTGCTGGCGCCGTACACCTCGGGTATCTTGTAGCTGTACAGGTAGGAGAGGACGGCCGAGAGGATGAGGGCGACAACAACGAAGTACCAGTTCTTCGAGAAGATCCGAAGGAAGGAGCGCAGGTCGTTTACGTCGATGATGCCCGCCTTGGGGCCTGCCGCTGCTGCCATGGTCTCCGTGCGGGTGATGGCCGGACCGGCCCTCGGACCCCTGTTTTGAAAGGGCTGCGAATATAGGCCGCGCATTCGGGCTCCTGGCCGGCGCCACTTCGGCGAGAGCTTCCCATACGTGCTGGGCTGCGCGGGTTCGTGGGGAGCCGAACAGGCTCCCGTATGGAGGATCGCGGTACGCATCCGGACCTGCTGTGCTGATGGATCGCGTCGGGATCGCCTCCTTTTCGCTGAGCGAATGGATCGTTGAAAACAATGGTTCGTGCCCCGTAGAAGCACATCCGACGATCTTTCTACATTTGGCCCCGTTCTGAGCGCTCCGAAAGCATGAAGTCAGTCCTACGCTTGGTGGTACTCGCAGGCTCGCTGGCCCTCCCCTTGATCGGTGGGCTTTGGGCACAGGGTGGCCCGCCCGTGGGTGGCCCTCCTCCCTGCTGGCCCCCTCCCTGCATCCCCGTTGACGGGGGGATCTCTCTGCTCATTGGAGCTGGTGTGCTCCTCGGCGCCAAGCGCGCCCTTGATCTGCGCCAGGCGTCCAAGCGCACGGCCTGATGGCCGCTGGTGCCCAGTCTTCCGCCCGGTTCTTCCGGATCCCGGTCGGCTCCGATCCGCTTCTCCGCTTCCTCCTCATCGCTGCGGCCCTCTTTGTGGGGTGGCAATTGCTGTACGCCTTGGTCATCCACCCGTGGGGCGTGCCCGATCGCTGGCTCATCGGGCAACTCACCGATCATGCGGGCGGTTTGTTGCGTGTACTGGGCTATGAACTCTTGCCTGAACCGGCCGGGGACACGAATCGCTATATCGGCGTGCAGGGTGGCAGCTTCCTCTGGATCGGCGACCGCTGCGACGGACTGTCCGTCATGGTGGTTTTCGCCCTGTTCATCCTGGCCTTTCCCGGGCCATGGAAGCATAAGTCCTGGTTCATCCTTCTGGGCACGGCCGTCATCCACGCCATCAACGTGCTGCGCGTGGTCGCCCTTTGTATCGTGGTCACGATCGATTACGAACTGCTCAACTTCCAGCACGATTACACCTTCCAAGTGGTGGTGTACGGTGTGGTGCTGTTGCTCTGGTACTTATGGGTGAAGCGCATCGCGCCGATCCCCGGATCCACCTGAGTCATGGGGCGGCCGTTGCGCGCTGTGCTCATCCTGGCCATCGGCATCGCCCTGGGCGCAGTGCACGACCTGCTCTTCATCAACCTCAACTACCAGATCGATCACGTGCGGCGCAGCACGCCATGGTCGTTCGCGCATTCGGAATTCCAGAGACTGGTCCGCGGTTGGGACCTGGTCATGCTCACACGTACCAAATGGGTCCTGGCCGCGCTCTTCGTCCTGGCGATGTGGTGCCTGTGCCTCCTGCTGTTGCGCAACGCGGGGGTGTTCCGCCGTCTTGCCCGCCCGGTCACCATGGGTTTTGCCGCCATCGCGCTGCTCGCCCTCCTGCTCCACCTTGCTGCTCGCTGGCTGCCCGTTGAGGAAGCATCGGTGAACCTGCTCCACGCCATTCAATACCCCGTGCTGCTGCTGATCCTGCAGGCTGCGCTCCAGGTCTTTCCGGACCTCGGCAAGAAAAGCGGTTGAGACAAGGCGACGCGTTCCCGCTACGGTTCCCGTTGCGAAGCAGAACTACCTTCGCGATCCTTCATCCGGACCGTTGCCATGCGTGTTTCCATCGTTATCCCATGCCACAACGTGCAGGAGCACCTGCCCAAGGCCTTGGATTCAGCGCTGGCCCAGCAATACCCGGATATGGAGATCATCTGCGTGGACGATGGCAGCACCGATGGCACCGGCGCGGTGATCGCGGACTTCGTCGCCCGTTTCCCCGATCGCATCCGGGCCATCACCCAGGTCAACCAAGGTGCATCGTCCGCACGTAACGCGGGCATGGCGGCTTCCACTGGAACCTACCTCCAGTTCCTCGATGCGGATGACTCCATCCTTCCGCACAAGCTCGCCGCGCAAATGGACCTGGCCGTGAAGGCGGGCCTGCCGGATCTGATCGTGGGCGATTTTGAACAGGTGATGCCCGATGGCCTGCTGTTGCCCGCCCTGGCCTTGTACCACCAACCGTGGATGGCCCTGATCCGCACGCGTATGGGCACCACCAGCGCCAACTTGTGGAAACGCGAGGCCGTGGAGCGGGTCGGCGGATGGAACGAGGAGCTGGCCAGCAGCCAGGATTACGAACTGATGTTCCGCCTCCTCAAGGCCGATGCCACCGTGGCCTGGGATCCACACATCCGCACGCATGTGCTCAAGCGGCCCACCGGGTCCATCTCGCGCACGGGCATGCGGGCCAACTGGGATCGTTACATCACCCTGCGGCACGCCATGCTGGAGCACCTCAAGGCAACGGATGCCGTCGGCCGCGCAGCGGAGATCGAAACGTTGCGCCAGTATATTTTCATGGCCCTGCGCATCGTGGCGGCCGAGGATCTCCCATCGGCCATCGCCTCCTACCGACGCAGCATCGGCAGGGGCTTCCGCCCGCAGGTGGGCAAGGCCATCACCGAGCGCTACGCCGCGCTCCATAACTTGCTCGGCTTCCCGCTCACCGAACGCCTGATGCGACTGGTGAAGGGGCGCCGTCCACAACCCGCATGATCCGCTCGCACCAGGACTTCCTCGCCTTTCGTGAAGCGGACCGCATCGCCCTGCGGCGCGAATTCTCCTCGCAGATGATGTTCGACGAGGTGTGGAAGTTCCAGCGCCTGCTCCGCCGGGTGGAGTACCACCTCAATTGCCACAAGAACACCGGGCTTTTCGGCAAGTTGCGCTACAAGTACTGGTCCATCCGCTTCCACAAGCAGAGCCTGCGCTGTGGCTTCGACATACCGCCCAACGTGTTCGGACCGGGCCTCAGCATCGCCCACCGCGGCACCATCGTGGTCCACCCTGATGCGCGTATCGGTGCGAATTGCCGGATCCATGTGGACGTGGTCATCGGAACGCGGCCCGGCCCTCACGATCTGGTGCCTGCACTCGGCGACAACTGCTATATCGGTCCGGGGGCCAAGCTCTTCGGCGATATCGTCATCGGTCCCAATACCGCCATCGGTGCCAATAGCGTGGTGAACCATTCCTTCCCCGAGGGCAACATGACCATTGCCGGTGCTCCGGCCCGCAAGGTGAGCGATACCGACAGCCGCGAGTTCATCATCGCCACGCGGAGCCATAAGAAGACGCTGGGCTGAGCATCTTGCGGTCCCCCGATCCGTGAACCAGCGAGGACCCATACCGAATGCCACCACGCCCAGGAGTTGGCCGAGACGCCCGTGGAGCGCTGTTCTCGTCTCTCTCCTGGTGTGTGCGGCCACGCTGTGCATCGTTCACAGTACCCTTCCGCCTTTCTGGGGTGTGCCCAACCTGGCCATCAAATGGGATGCGCTGCACCGGGATCCGATCCCTCAACGGGCGCTCATCGGTTCGAGCCGCATCTATCGACAGGCGATCCCTTCCATCATCGATAGCGTGATCGGACAGGGCCGGACGTTCAATGCCGGTTACGCCGCCACTTTCCCTCCGGCCACGTACGAATTCTTGGAACAACTGCTCCGTGAAGAACGCCAGCTTCCTGAGGAGATCCTGGTCGAACTCTCCAACTACATGCTCTTCGAGGAGGCGAACCTTGAAGATCATCGCTATTGGTACTATCTGGGACCACGGGAAGGTTGGGGCCTGGTGCGCCACGCCTTGTTCCTCCCGAACCAGCCTCGTACGGAACGACTGGGTTTCGCCGCGCGCGCCGTGCGTGCCACCACGTGCTCCTTGCTGGGCCTCGGTCTGGCCGATCACCTGCTGGCGGCCACTGCCGACACCGATACGCTGCTCGCGCTGGGACCCGCTGGCGATGGGGGGCTCACACTGGAGACCTTGCTGCGGTACAGGCCCGATGATGAGGGCCAACTGGCCCGCCGCGCAACATTCCGGGCGGACACGCTCGCAGCGCAGCGCCGCGCGGTCGGTCTGCGCCACCTCTACGAACGCCCTTCGACCGGAGGTGTGAGCCTCGTCCATCTGAGCCGCTTGACCGCATTGCTCGACATGGCTCACAGTCGGGGCGTCCGATTGCGATTCGTGCTGCCTCCGCTCTGGATAGACCGGGGAGAGGACCTGCTTGCCCTCGTGCATGCGCTGCCGGACGGTGCCGTCATCGATCTGTGCCATCCGGACTCGTTCCCTCAATTCTACCGCCCCGAGAACATGTTCGACGCTGGGCATCTCAACGACCGCGGAGCAAGGCTCTTCAGCATGGAACTGGCCCGCGCCCTGCACGCACCCGGCCACAACCCGGAATTCGCGCGATAGACCATGCTCTTCAACAGCGCTGAGTTCTGCCTGCTCTTCTTCCCCCTGGTCACCGGGCTGTACTTCCTGCTGCCCAAGAACTGGCGCTGGCTCCTGTTGCTGCTGGCCAGCTGCTGGTTCTATATGGCCTTCGTCCCGCTCTTCATCCTGATCCTCGCCTTCACCATCGGGGTGGACTTCGTGGCCGGCATCGCCATAGCGCGCAGCGAGGGGCCGCGGCGAAAGGCATACCTCGTTGCCAGTATCATCGCCAATGTGGGGGTGCTGGCGGTGTTCAAGTACTGGGACTTCCTCAACGGCAACCTCACGGCCCTGTTCGCCGGGATGGGACTGGAATACCATGTGCCCAAGTTGCACGAGTGGACCTTCTTCGGCTTTCTCCCGGCCGGCATGGTGCTGCCCATCGGTCTGTCGTTCCACACCTTTCAGAGCTTGAGCTACACCATCGAGGTCTACCGCAAACACCAACAGGCCGAGCGCCGCTTCGGGGTGTTCGCACTGTACGTGATGTTCTACCCGCAACTGGTGGCCGGCCCCATCGAGCGACCGGGCAATCTGCTCAACCAGTTGAACGCGACGGATGGGCACGGTATCCGGTCCGACTTCGACCACCACCGGGTGGTCCAGGGCCTCAAGCAGATGCTCTGGGGCTTCTTCAAGAAACTCGTGATCGCGGATCGCTGTGCCGCGCTCGTGGACATCGGATACACCCATCCGGCGGCACAGGATGGGGGTTCGCTGCTGCTGGCCACGCTCTTCTTCGCGTTCCAGATCTATTGCGACTTCAGCGGCTATACCGACATCGCGCTTGGCGCCGCCCGGGTGATGGGCTTCAACCTGATGGTGAACTTCCGCACTCCGTACCGGAGTGCGAGTATCAGCGAGTTCTGGGGCCGCTGGCACATCAGCCTCAGCTCCTGGTTCCGCGACTACCTCTACATCCCGCTCGGGGGCAACCGCGTGGCCAAATGGCGCTGGTACACCAACCTGTTCATCGTATTCCTGGTGAGCGGCCTGTGGCACGGCGCCAACTGGACCTACGTGACCTGGGGCGGGCTGCACGGCTCCTACCTGGTGCTCGCACTGATGTTCGCTCCACTCTGGAAGCGCACCTCAGGAGCCTCCGGACGGGCCGAACAGCACGGCTTCGGGCGTGCCTTGAACGTGCTCGCGACCTTCCTGCTCGTGGCTTTCGCTTGGATCTTCTTCCGCGCATCTCATGTGGCAGATGCCTTCACCGTGATCCACCGCATCTTCGATCCTTCCACATGGACGGATGGATCTTGGGGCATCGTGCATGCCGATCCGCCGGGTTCCTTCTTCCTCACCGTGTTCGTGGTCCTCGTGTTCGTGATCATCGACCCGCTGTGCGATGCCCTGGTGAAAGGAGAGCGACACCTCACCGCTTTCAGTGCTGAAGTGGCTTGGATCAGCGGTCTCCTGCTGGCCTGCCTGTTCATCGGGCGCCATGGGGCCACCACCTTCATCTACTTCCAATTCTGATGCGCCCCGCGCCCGGGCTACTTTCGCCGACCACGTCGTTCGGTATGAAAAAGCTCCTCATCGTGGTGGGCACACGCCCCAACTTCATCAAGGTCACCCGCTTCAAGGAGGTGGCCGTCCGGCGCGGCACCATCGATGTGCGCATCGTGCATACCGGCCAGCACTTCAGCGCCAACATGGCCGATGTGTTCTTCGAGCAGTTCGGTCTGGAACCCGATAGCTGGCTGGAGATCGGGCAGGGGAGCCCCAACACCCAGATGGCCGCCGTGATGCGCGAGTTGGAGCCGGTGATCGCACGCGAACAGCCGGACATGCTCATGGTGGTGGGCGATGTGAACAGCACCATGGCCGCGGCCATCACCGCCAACAAGATGGGCGTGCGCATCGGTCACCTGGAAAGCGGCCTGCGCAGCTTCGATCGCACCATGCCCGAAGAGTTCAACCGCATCGTGGCCGATGAGCTCAGCGATCACTACTTCATCACCGAGCAGAGCGGGCTGGACAACCTTCGCCGCGAGAGCAGGAGGGAGGAGGCCCTGCACTTCGTGGGCAACACCATGATCGATACGCTCGTGGCCTTCGAACCGCAGGTGCAGGCGAGCGATGTGCTCCAACGCCTTGACCTGGGCGCGGGCGGCCACGTTCTGATGACCATTCACCGGCCCGCCACCGTGGACGTTCCCGAACGGCTCGCCGAATTGCTCGACCTGATCGCCGAGGTCACCACCAAACGAAAGGTCGTTTTCCCCATCCACCCACGCACGGTGAAGAACATCGAGGCCTTCGGCCTGAAGGCGAAGTGCGACGCCATAAAGGGGCTGGTGCTCACCGAGCCGTTGGACTACTTCGCGTTCCAGAAGCTCATCGCCACCTGCGCCTTCATCCTCACCGACAGTGGCGGCATCCAGGAGGAGAGCACGTTCAGGCAGGTGCCCTGCCTCACGCTGCGCCCCAATACCGAACGTCCGGTGACCATCACCCTGGGCAGCAACGAGCTCGTTCCACTGGAAATGGACGCTGTGCATGCTGCCATCACCCGGATCGAACAAGGCACTTTCAAGAAGGGAAAGATCCCGCCCCTGTGGGACGGGCACGCCACGGAGCGCATCATTGAAGTGCTGGAGCGCGTGCTGTGATCCGGCTGGGAAGATCCATCTGATCTCCACCTTGACCTGGCCGAAGTTCGGGGAAGCTTGCAGTCCGGTCCGCGTCTTCAAGCTGCGCGGATCCATGCATGGTCATCCTTGATCCTTCCGGACGCCGATGAGCCGGGTCTTCAGCCAATTGTTCACGGGCATGTCCACCGTCCTGGTATACACAATACTGAGCCACGAAAGGGATGCGATCACGATCGCCGGCATGAGGAAGGAGTCGGGCCAGATGTGGCGGCCCAGTGCATAGATCATGAAAACACCCAGGTTCTCATGTATCAAGTACAGGAAATAGGACGACTCCCCGACCTCGCTCATCGGTGTTCGCCCAAGAGGACCGAGGTACCGTGGAAAATAAATGAATACCAGGAACGTACATATTATAACGGAATAGATCATCCTGACCGCGAACACGTCGCCGGAGAGTACGACATGGAGCGCGAGCACGGAGCAACACACGGCTATGAACGGGGAGGTCCTGGTGCCCCTGATCCTGTCCGATGATATCCGGTAGAAGAGGATGCCCAGGCAGAAGAATGGCAGATACGTGATCAGGTTGAACCCGTTGGAGATGAACTCCGTGTAAAAGCCCGGTGGCCCCATGGATGACCCCAAGGCGCCCCCTGCGTTGAGGATGAAGCGGTCCAATGCGATCAGGACGATGGAGATGATCATGAAATTCATCAGGAACCGCTTCTTGTTGAGAAAAAAAATGACACTGGAGAGCATGTAGAACTGGATCTCTGGCCAGAGACTCCAGTACGAGCCCGTGATGTACGTGAGATCGAGGTTGAACAAGTGGTTGAATATCCCCGGATGCACGAACGACACGCTGGGTATGAGGTTCTTCGGGTCATGGCTGGCGGGGAACAGGCCGCTCCTGTCGAACAGCGAGAAGAAGGCCAGCGTCAAAAACGATGCGATCACCATGGATGGGAGCAATCGGATCATCCGCTTCTGCCAGAACACGGACCAGGTCTTCGTTCGCTCGAGCGTGAAGAAGATGACGAAGCCACTGATGACGAAGAAGAACTCCACGCCGAGGTAACCATACTTGAAATAGTCGTATCTGGTCCCGTAGGGATATAAGGATACATCAACATTGGGCGGTATCCATCTGGAGAAGTAATGGTACAACATCACCGAGATGATCGCCACCGCCCTGAACCCGTCCAGAATGGAGATCCTTGCTTTACCGGACATCGGTTCGTTCGCTCAGGTCGGCCACGAGGAAGGGTTGTCGTACAGCGATGGTTCGCACGACTGGCCGAGGTGGGTCTGGATCGGTTGGCCAGGTTGCCGGGACCGCATCGCGGATCAGGGCCCCTTGGGTCAACGAATGGGATGCGGGGCTTGCCACGGCTTTGGTTCTTGCAAGGGTGCGATCCGCCGTGACCTCGTCACACAGGGTCTCGTTGTGGGCCTCAATTTTACGTGGTTCGCTCATTTTCACCAAACAGTACCTCGCTGGGGAGATCCCTGCTGCGGGCATGGTGGCCATGGCAAGCCTCGTGTTCATGGTCGTTGTGCTGTGGTCGTTCTTGCCCGGCCTGCGGCCGTGGATCAACCCGTCACCGGTGCTCTTTGTAGCTGTGCGTCGTGTCGTTCCGCGCGGATCGTGGGAGACCTGGGATGTGCGCGCCGCACGTGCGATCACCGCCCGACCCCTCATGACGGCCAGCCGATGACCAACGTGTTCCGGAGGTCGCCAAGTCGATCCCTGCATGTTCCCCCGTGCTGCATTCCTTTGCCCAGTGATCCTCTATCTCACGTACAACGACCAGCCCAGCGGCGTCTATTGGAGCCAGGTGACCGATGTGGTGGAGCACATGAATTCGCTGGGTGGCCCCGAGGTGCGACTGGTGGCCCTGGTGAGTGGGCGGAATTTTTTGAGGACACGTCAGGCGATCAAGGCCCACAGCCCATCGTCCCTGGTACTGCCCATGGTGCCTGCCATGCGGCGTTGGCGGATGAATACGACCCTGCTCGCGTGGGTGTGCCGAGTGCTGCGGCCCTCCGGGATCATCTGCCGCGGTCCTTTCGCCACGTGGATGGCTTTGCGCATGCGCGATCGTGGGTTAACGGAACGCGTGTGCTTCGATGGCCGCGGAGCCTATGCGGCGGAGTGGGAGGAGTACCGCATCATTGACAACGATGCGCTGATCGCCCAGGTCCGGCCGTTGGAACAGGAGGCGGTGGGTGCGAGCGACTTCCGGCTTTCCGTCAGCAATGCGCTGGTGGCCCACTGGCGGGAGCGCTATGGATACGCGGGTGATGCCCACGTGGTGATCCCCTGCACCTTGGGAATGGATGTGCGATCCGCTCCGATACCGAACGATCGGGATGCCCCCGTGCGACTGGTGTACAGCGGCAGCACCGCCGGTTGGCAGTCGTTCGATCTGTTGAAGGGGACGCTCACCCGGGTCCTGGATGCCCAGCCTGATGTACAGGTGCTGTTCCTGAGCAAGCGGGACGTGAACAACAGCACGCTGGAAGCCGCCTACCCGGGTCGTGTGCAGGTGAAGTGGCTGGATCACGCACAGGTTTCCGCAGCGCTCGCGGAGTGCGATCTCGGCATCATGGTACGCGAACGGACGATCACCAATCAGGTGGCCAGTCCTACGAAGTTCGCCGAGTACCTGGCCAGTGGTCTGCGCATCATCACCAACGCGGGCCTCGGGGACTTCAGCGAGCTGGTGGCCAGGGAGGATCTCGGCCTTGTGGTGGCGCCCGATGGGCCGATGCCCCCGCTTCGGGCCACCAGCGGAGCCGAGCGGGAACGGCTGCACCGGTACGCCTTGACGCATTTCACCAAAGAGGCGCACGATGCCAGCTACCGAACGGTGTTGAACGCCCTGGCCTGAGCCGTCCTTGTTCCCCATGGCCTCGTCAAGAACTCCGGCCCGCAGTAACCCTGGTCGCATGACCGGTGTCGTCGCGGTGAGCCGGGTTCTCCCGATCCGGCAGGCGTACGGATCGGTCGGCCTTCACCACTACCTTCGTTCCTTCCAAGATCCAAAGCCATGAACAAGCACATCCTTTCCCTGACCGCTGGCGTGTTGTTCACCACCGGTGCGTTCACGCAGGAGATCGCGCATACAGCATCGCTCACCGTGCCCATGCCGCTGAATTTCGCGCATGCGGGCGATGCCATCCAGAACTACGCGGCAAGTGCAGGCATGCGGTACACGTTCAGGAGCGCGGGGGATCTCTCGATGGCCCTTGCCGCTGCGCACGAATGGCGGAACACGCGCTTGTACCGTGGTGTTCAGGACGGAACCGAAATGTACACCGACCTGAGCGGTCGAGCGTTCCAGTTCCAGGTGCTGGGCCTCTACAAGATCGGCACGTGTACGCACACCTGTGGGGGCGAATTCAGCGCGTTACTGGGCGCCGATCTTTCCTTGCCCTACGGGAAACGATCACAGCCGGTCCTGAACAACGAGAGCGGGGTTTCCCGTTCGGTGGGACTCGGCAACCGCACCGGTTTCGGCCTGCACGCCGGTCTGATGATGCGCAAGGCGTTGTGCTCGCATCTCGGTTTCTTCGTCCAACCCGAGGTCGGCTACCGCGTGGTGCTGGACCATCCTGACTATGTCGAACTGCTGGGGCTTCCCGAACAGAAGAACGACCTCAGCGGCCGTTTCACGCTGGGGCTTCAGATGGGCATCTACCTGAAGTTGGATAAGAGAATGTGCCCGGCCCGGAAGGGCTGATCGGGACTTCCGACCCTCTGGTCCTCGGAGCTGTCAACGGCCGGTCAGCTCTCCGCGAGGATCGGACCGTTGGCGAACCACCTTGCGGTGAGCTTGCCCTGTATTTTCGCGCGCCATGGGCAAGAACGTCCTCATCACCGGCGGTGCCGGTTTCATCGGCTCAGCGCTCAGCAAGCAATTGCAGGAGGATGGCCATGCGGTTGCCGTGCTCGACAACCTGAGCTTCGGCCGCAGGCATCTGGCCGGAGTGTTCGACGATCGCTTCTTCGAAGTGGACATCCGGGCGCGCGAGGCGACCCGAAAAGTGCTGGCCGATACGCGTCCGGAGATCGTGCTCCACCTGGCCGCTGTCCACTTCATCCCATACTGCAACCAGCACCCCGTGGAAGCGGCTGACATCAACATCAACGGTACGATCAATGTGCTGGACGCCGCGCAGGCCATCGAGAGCGTGGAGCAGGTCTTCGTGGCGAGCACTGCGGCCGTGTACCCCATTGCCGATGGCGCCATGGACGAGCAGCATGTGCTGGGGCCCATGGACATTTACGGGACCACCAAGCTGGCCACCGAGAAGCTCGCCAGTGAATTCCACCTGCGCACGGGGATCCCCACCATCGTGGGTCGCTTCTTCAACGCCTTCGGACCGAACGAAACTAATCCGCATCTCTTTCCGGAGATCCAACGCCAGGTGCTCAGTGGAGCGCGTACGTTGAAGCTGGGCAACCTCGATCCCAAGCGGGATTACATCCACACCGAGGACATGAGCCGCGCCATGAGCGCCCTGCTCAGTAAAGGCGTATCGGGATACGATGTGTTCAATATCGGGCGGGGCATCGAGTACAGCGTGCGCGAGATCGTGGCCGCATTCGAACGTCAACTCGGCGAGCCGCTCACCATCGAGGTGGACCCGGCGCGCGTGCGCAAGGTGGAGCGTCAGCACCTGCTGGCCGATGTGCGCAAGTTGAAGGCCGCAACAGGCTGGGAGCCGAAGTGGGATATCGACCAGGGGGTAGCGACCCTGCTCACGGAGCATGTCGAACAGTAAGCTCCGCATCGCGCTCTGCACGGACGGCGTCCATCCACATGCAATGGGTGGAATGCAACGTCATTCGCGGCTGCTGGCCGAGCATCTGGCACGTTCGGGCCGGGTGGAACTCACCGTGCTGCACCCGCATCCGGTCGGGATCTTCGATCCGGCCCTGGGCATACGTGAGGTGCACGTGCCCGACATCGACAGGACCAAATTCTACCTGCGCGAACTGTGGCGGTACAGCGACCGGACAGGGAAGGAACTCGAGACCTTGGGGGCCGATGTGATCCTTTCGCAGGGTTTCTGCGTGTGGAAAGGTATCGACCGCTTCAGCCATCGGCTGATCGTTCACCCCCATGGACTGGAGATGTTCCAGATGCTCACCCGCAAAGAGCGCGTGCTGGGCTGGCCCTTCCGGGCGGCCTTGAAACACATCGTTCGACGCGGTGCGGTGGTGATCAGCCTCGGGGGCAAACTCACAGGCATATTGCACGATCTGGCGGCTGGGAGCAAGTGCCGGGTGGTCGTCCTGCCCAACGCGACCGATGTCCCTGCCGCGCCGCCCGCTCCACCGCCCCCGACCGGGCCGCTCAAGCTGCTCTTCGTGGGCCGCTTCGCCTTCAACAAGGGGCTGGATGTCCTGATGGCCGTTGCCGAACGACTGGTGAAGGAAGGGTTGCAGGACCGCGTACGCTTCCAACTCGCTGGCGATGGTCCCCTGCTGGAAATATACCAGCGCACAGGTCTTCCGGTCAACGTTGAGTTGCTGGGAAGGGTGGATGATGCGCGGCTCAGCGAACTGTATGCGACATGCGCCGCGCTGGTCCTGCCCACCCGGTTCGAGGGCATGCCCACCGTGGTGCTCGAGGCCATGGCGCGGGCCAGACCGGTCATCGTGAGCGACGTGGGCGCCAGCGGTGAACTCGTTTCGCCGCACAACGGGTACCTGCTCCCGCCGGGGGATGCCGAGCAGTTGTACAACGCGGTGCTGGCTTTCGCCCACCGGTCGCCGGAGGTCCGCACCAGAATGGGGGCTTTCAGCTTTGACCGTGTGAAGGAGATCTTCAGCTGGCCGGTGGTGACGGAGCGCTTCGTGAAGTTGTTCGAGGACGTGGCCCTGCCGCGTTGATCGTTCAGGCCAGCACCTCGCGTACGAGCCTATCGGTGATGTGGCTGAGCAGATGCCCGCTCAGATCCGCATCCGGGTCGATCGCGATGGTCCGCTCCCCCCGGATGATGCGCGGGAGTTCGTACGCCACCTCGTCCACACGGATGGATGCGCCCAGTCCTCGCTCTGTGATCGTGCGTCCCACACGGCCCTCGGCACCCACGTGCAGCACAGGTTTCCGCAAGTAGAATATCTCGTTGAATTTGGTGCCCAGGAAGTCCTTGTTGGGCCTGGGGATGAAGATGACCACCAGGTCGGCCGCGGCGATGAGCGGGAAGATCGCCTTCGGGGGCAGCGGCGCATGGAAGCGGATGTGAGCACCCAGCCCCCGCGCCTCGGCCTTCGCCCGGTACGCCTCCGTGCCGTGGCCGGTGATGTACAGATCGAAGAATGTTCGTGCTGATCGTTCGGGATCTTTATCGCGCAGCCGCTCGAAGGCCCGCAACACCTCCTCGAAGTACGCTTCGGCCTCTTCGGCCCCGTACAGGCTGCCCGCATAGATCATGCGGTATTCGTTGTCGTTCCGTGCGATGGGACCGGTCCCCATCTCCTCCGGATCGATCGCATGGGGGAGCAGGATATAACGCGCGGGATCCCCTCCGTACGTATGCCGCAGGTGCTCAACGATGTCCGGCGCGGGGGAGATGAGTTTGTTGAAGACCCGGGCCACTTCCGCCTCGCGCCGTTGTTCCTCGGCTTTCCGACGCGGGCTCAGCACGCCTTGGCCATAGTAGTGCCCCCAGGTCCAGGGGTCGCGGAAGTCCGCCACCAGCTTCAGGTCCGGGAACACCCCACGCAAGGCACAGGTATGGGCCATAAGCCCGAATGGTGCGCCGGTGACCACCACGTGGTGGATGTTGTGTCCTCGGATGAGCGCCGTACAGGTATCCACCAACTGCTTGCGCCACAGTACCGACTTGTCCAGCCAGTTGCCCCGGGTGATCAGTGGCAGCAATCGCGACCACACGCGGTACATCACCTTCGCGCCGATGGTGGTGAGCGGCCTCTTGAAAAGTACGGTGGGATACCGCTGCGGCAGCGGGTGTGCCGTGATGCCGGGGCGGTCGGCATCATCCGTCCAGAGCGAGCCCATGAGGTCTTCACTGCCGGCGCTGTGCACCACATGCACCGGGTGCCCACGCCGGGCCAGCTCTTTGGCGAACTTGGCCCAGCGCCGCCCGCCGATGCCCTTGTAGGGCGGAAAGGTGTGGCTGATGATGAGGATCGGTTCGCCGGGTATCATGGGCGGGCGAAAGTATCCCGAGCGGGGCCGAGGG
>JAFDZE010000130.1 GCA_018267155.1 Bacteroidota bacterium
GCCCTGATCACCGCCTGCCTGTTGCGCCGCAGCCGTGGTCTGCCCATTCGGTGGCTCACCACTGGATGCCTGGCCGGTGGTTGTACCTGCGGATGTATCAGACACGTTGGTGCCCGTTGAACCACTGGCCGCCTTGTCCGCAGTGGTGGTGCCCTGATCACCGCTTGCCTGTTGCGCCGCAGCCGTGATCTGCCCATTCGGTTGCTCACCAGTGGATGCTTGGCCGGTGTTTGTACCTGTCGGTGTGTTGGACGTGTTGGTGTCCTTTGAACCACTGGTCGTCTTGTCCGCAGTGGTGGTGCCCTGATCACCGCCTGTCCTGTTGATGCCACCATCAAGAGCAAGGATGTCCCCACCACCACCGTCAACATCCAAGGTGACCGGTACCCCCCAATCGAAGGTGCGCCGCTCGAGTTCGCTAGCTGCGATACCCGAAGTACCATCGAAGCGCTCGTCCAACGCGATCGCACCGATGCGTGGTCCCGTGCTGGCGATCTGTTGTGCGAGCCGGGACCGTTCGGCCTCAGGGAAGGGATCAGCTACCGTGTTCCCGGTTTCGAGTTTCCTGGCCAGGGCGGCCTGACCTCGGGCACTCGCCGATTCCTGCTCCGCCGTGCCCGCTTTGGCCACCGCACGCTCATTCTCCTGGTGCAACGCTTCGAGCTGCGCTTCCAGTTCAAGCCGTTTGCGGACGAGTTCGTCCTTCTTGCCGCCCCGTGCTGCGGACTCCTCGAGTTTGATGCGTCCGATGCGATCGATGAGTTCGTTCTCCTCGTTGCGGGCATCGTGGGCACGAGCGGTGAGGGCAGCGGATTCCTTCTCGCGTTGCGTGGCTTGGCGTCGCAACTTCTCGGCCGGGGTAAGCCGTGCATCGGGCGCGTTCTTCTGATCCAACTGGGCGCGCAGTTTGGTGAGCTCAGCCACCATGACATCCTCATTCGTTCCAGCCAGGGCGACCTGCAGGGACTTCTGAAGCCCGTCGGCCACGCTGGCACGATCGCGAGATCCCCGGGCCTCGGCGGCCAGGGTCTCGCCGGTGCGCAGCGCGGCTCTGGCCCGTTCGTATGCGGCCCGGGCGTTGGCACGTTGCCGCCCGGCACGCGCCATCAAGGCGTTCTTCTGTCCGTCATCGGTTGCGGCATTCGCCTTGGTCACCAGGTCCTCGGCTTGTGCGATCAATGCATCGGCCACGGTAGCGTTCTCCTTGGCTATCCGGTATGCAGCGGCCGAACGCTGGTCCATGGAGGCGGCATCCTGCGCCAGTGCCGCGGCCTCCTCCCCTGCCATGCGGAGCGCATCGGCCTTGGATACATCGCCGGAAAAGCCTGCCCGCGTCAGGGGATCGTCCGTCGGTGACTTTTCCACCAGCGGTTCTTCCTGAACAACGACGGGTCCGCTCACATCGAGTTTGGCGCGCCGCTTGATCTCGTCCAGGGCCAGCGCGATCATGTCCTCGTCCAGTGGCTGGTCGAAGTAGTTGCGGATGACCAGTTTCTCGCCTCCCTGGTTCTCCAGACTCAGTTCCTGGCGGTAGGCGCGTGGTCCATCGCTGCGCGGAAGCTCCACCAGGCCGGCATGGGTCTTGCCGCCGGGGCCCGCTTCCACCAGGAACCGGTATTTCCCACTTCTCGGGAGGGCGATCACGTAATTGCCGTTCATGTCGGTACGCACCTCGGTTACCGGTTGCTGGGTAAGGGCGTCAACAACGGAAATATGCGCCTTGCGGTCCTTGGGATCGAACTGCGACGCGAAAGTTCCCTTCAGAACGGTAAGGTTCACCGGGGCCGTGGCGGTGTTCACACGGTACACCTGCAGCGAGCCCTGCCGACTGTCCCGACCACTGGCGAAGCAGGCCTCTTTTCCCTCCGGATCGGTCAGGTAGAGCAGCTCGTCGTCCGGCGTGTTCACAGCGAAGTCCATGTTCTCCGGTGCGCCGAAAACATCAAGTCCCTTGTCGTACGAGCTCCGGAACACATCGAAGCCGCCCATGCTGTTGTGGCCCTTGCTGCAGAAGTAGAAGTGCTTGCCATCCGGGGCCATGAAGGGGAAGTCCTCGTCCTGGGCGGTGTTGATATAGCCGGCGAGTTTCACGGGCGTGGCGAAGGTCCCGTTGGGCATCAGTTCGGTGCGGTAGATGTCGCGACCCGCATCGCCGTTCTTGCCATAGCTGGCGAAGTAGATCGGGCCACCCTTGTCCGGCAGGTACACCAGCGAAACGACCCCGCTCTTCTTGTCGAGACCGCTCTTGAGCTCTTCCGGCGTCACCACGATCTTCCCTCCGATGCTGCGGAGGTCGTAGAAGCGGAAGAATTCATCCTCGTTCACCTCCACCTTATTGAGCACCTCGATATCCTTGATGTTGTTGAGCAACTCCTTCCCGTTGCGGCACTGGAGTTCAAGCGCGTCCACCGGATATACGGCCAGGGTCTTCTTGTCCGCGGTTCCCCGGTACCGTTCATAGGCATCGAGCGCAGCGGCGAACTGATAGGTGAGGTGATAGGCGCGGCCGTAGTAATACCAGGCCAAGGCGGGAACAGTGGGGCTGGTGACCGCGTACTTGAGGAAGCCCACGGCCTTTTCCTTGTCGCCACGACCATGCACGATGCAGGTACCCAAGCGATAGTTGAGGTCATGATCGCCCGGGGCAAGGCTCACCAGCTGGGTGTACAAGGGCAGCGCCTCGGCGAACTTCTGCTTGGCGAACAGGGCATCAGCCTCCGCACGCGAGCCGCCACCTTGGGCCATCAGGGCCAAAGGCAGGAGCAACAGGACCACTATCCCGGCAAAACGGGTCATTCCGCCGCCCCGCAGCCAAGCGGGGATCGGGGCGCTTGAACCCGTCGATCGCAGGGAAGGTTTCATGGGCTGATGCCGTGACTTGGTCGCATGCGTTGCTCTTCGCCGCGCAGCAGCCGGCCAATGTTGGTGCGGTGGGTCCAGAAAACCAGGACCGCGATCGCCAGTGAGAAGCCCCGGAACACGAAATGCTGCTCGGTGTCCAGCAAGAACGTGGCCAACGGAAAGGCCAATGCGGCACACAAGGAAGCCAGGGAGACGTACCTGAAAAGTAGAAAGACCAGCACGAATACTCCGAGGCATATCATGGCGATGCCCCGATGCAGGGCCAGGATGCAGCCGAAGGAAGTGGCTACTCCTTTACCCCCACGGAAACCGGCGAAGACCGGATAAAGGTGCCCCAGGACGGCACAGAGGGCCATGCCCACGCGCAACCAGGTGAACTGGGCGGAATCGTCCGGGAACCCGCTCCACCAGGCCAGTACACGAACCGGTGCGAAGCCCTTCAACATATCGATGAGCAGTACGGGGATACCCGCACTCGGGCCCAGCACCCGGAAGGTATTGGTAGCACCGGCGTTCTTGCTCCCGTGCTCGCGCACATCCAAGCCGTAGAACGCCTTGCCCCACCACACACTGGTGGGGATGCTGCCACTGAGGTAGCTCAAGGCCATGGCAACGATCGCATACACCCAAGTCTCCCCCATGGTTCAGTTGGACCGGGTCTTCGCCCACCCGTTGCTGTTGTTTTCCTGACACTTCATCCCCGCAAAGAAAGAACTGCAACCCGATGAAGCCGGATGGTCCACCGGCAGTTACCGACAATACACCAACACGAATGCAGGGCGGATCCTATGCCTTGCGCACGTAAATGGACTTGAGCGCCATCGCCCCGAACCCCTCGATCCGGCAATCGATGTTGTGGTCACCATCGGTGAGTTTGATGTTCTTCACCTTGGTGCCCGCCTTGAGTGCTTTGGGCGCACCTTTCACGGGCAGGTCCTTCACCATGACCACATCGTCGCCGTCCTTCAGGATGTTGCCGTTGGCATCCTTGATCGCGTTGGCCTCGGATGCAGCGGCGGCTTCCGCAGCCACCTGTACCGGATCCCATTCCTGGCCGCATTCGGCGCACATCTGCGAGGTTCCCGTGGGATATGTGATGGCCGATCGGCAGTGCGGGCAAGGCGGTTCGGTCATGTCCGGAAGGTGTTGGCGGCGAAGTTATCCATATCCGACCGGGTGACCGATCCGTGATCATGTGCATCTTCGTGGCGCCATGCCGTGAACCGGTACGGCGAACAAAGCGAACAGCAACACCCCGCCGAAGGCTTCGGCGAACCCGCATGAAAAGATCGATCCGCCCGGCCAACAGCAAAACAGAGGGCACCCCATACACCCCGGCCGTGGAGGCCAATGGCTTCATCTTCGTGAGCGGCCAGATCGCCAGTGTTGAAGGCACCCGACAGTTGCGCACGGAAAGCATCACGCAGGAGACCGAAGCCGTGATGGAGAACATCGGCAAGATCCTCGAAGCCGCTGGACTGGGGATGGACGACATCGTGAAATGCACCATCTACGTCCGCAACCTCCAGTTCTACGCTGAGGTGAGCCGGGTGTACCTCACCTACTTCAAGGGCGATCCCCCGGCGCGCGAAACCTTCGCTGTGGCGGACATTCCGCGCGGGGTGAACGTGATGATCAGCGCGATCGCGGCCCGCGGCTGAACCGGGTCACTTTTTCGCCACCCATTCGAGCCCGCTGTACACCGCCCGGTGCAAAATGGTGGCGTGCGTCTCCTGTGGAAAATCCTCGTGCGTCCAACGGAACGGCGACCGGGTGGTCTTCAGCGACGTCACGAATGTGTTCACCTGCGGCACCATCATGTCATCGTTGTTGGCCATGGCGATGTACACGGTCTCCGGATCCGCGCGATGGGCTTGGGTCCATTCCGCTGCCCGGACGGCCATGGACCCCTCGTTCCACCAGAGGCTGGGACTCACCAGCAACCACGTATCGAACAGTTCCGGTTTCTCGATGAGCAGTTGCGTTGCCAGCAGTCCGCCGAACGACTGGCCGATAAGCGTGCGCTGGGACCCCACTTTGTAGTGCGAGTTCACGAAGGGCACCAGTTCTTCGGCCAGGTACCGGATGAAGTCCGAGGAGCCGCCGTAGTTGGGCACCCACACCTTGTCGCTGTCGTTCTGTGTGGTTGGCGTGAAGTCGTGCCGCCGGTCCACGTTGCCGATCCCGACCACGATGCTCGGCGGGATCAACGCGTAAGTACTCATGAAACCGACCAGCCCCGCCACATGCACGAAGTCCTCGTCGGCCGAACCGTCCAGGAGATAGATCACGGGGTACACGGTCGCACTGTCCGGAGAATAGCCCGCCGGTAGCGAAACATTGATAACCCGATCCTGATCCAGAATGGTTGAACGCACGGTGCGGGTTTCGCCGAGAACGAAGGGGCGTACCGCGCTGCTGTCCACGGCGGGCACCGGGCGGACTTCCGTGGTTGCTACGGGTGTCGGCCCGCAAGCCACCAGACCTGTTAACGCGATGGCAGAGGCCGTGAGGGTGCGGTCGATCATGGTGGAACAGATGAACAAAGATGAGCGCTATTCCGCTTTCACGCGTACCGAAAGCTCTGGCACCCGACCTTGGCCCTGATCCAGCCGCATGATCCGCCCCTTGACCATACACGAATGGTTGCTGGAAAGCACGCCCATCGTCGACGTGCGCTCGCCCGGGGAGTTCGCACGCGGGCATATCCCCGGCGCGGTGAACGTACCGTTGTTCGATGATGATGAACGGGCGGTCGTGGGCACCTTGTACAAGCGTGCGGGCCGTGATGCCGCCATGCTGGAGGGTCTGCGGATCACGGGGCCGAAGCTGGCCGACCTGGTGGAACAGGCCCGGGAAACGGCACCGGACGGCCATATTCGCATCCACTGCTGGCGGGGCGGGGAGCGCAGTGGCAGCATGGCGTGGCTGCTGGACAAGGCCGGCTTCGCCCGGGCACACACCTTGATCGGCGGGTACAAAGCCTTCCGCCATGAGGTGATCAATTCGTTCAACACCCCCGTGGACCTGCACGTGCTGGGCGGCTACACCGGCTCGGGCAAAACGGAAACCCTGGGCCAATTGCGTGTGCTGGGGCAACAGGTGGTCGACCTGGAAGCCTTGGCCTGCCACAAGGGATCGGCCTTCGGGGCACTCGGCGAGGTACCCCAGCCCACCACCGAGCATTTCGAGAACCTGCTCTGGAACGCGCTACGCGATCTGGAGCCGCAGCGGCCCATCTGGGTGGAGGATGAGAGCCTGATGATCGGTCGGGTGCGCATACCGGACGCATTCTTCCATCAGATGCGACAGGCCCGGCTCTTCTTCGCCGAGATGCCGGTGGAACAACGGGTGGAACGGCTGGTGGTCGATTATGGCCGCTTCGCGAAGGAAGACCTGGCCGCATCCGTCCGACGCATTGAAAAGCGCCTCGGGCCGCAGCACTGCAAGGCCGCCTTGGAGGCACTGGATCGCAACGACCTGCACAGCGTGGCCCGGATCGCCCTGGTGTGGTACGACAAGGCTTACCTGCGCGGCACCGCCGAGCGTGATCCGCAGCGCGTTGTGCGACTACCGGCCGATGCGAACGATCTTCGCGGCCTGGCACAACGCCTGAAGGAAGATGCCGCAGCCCACCGCACCGGGAACTGAACCGATCCGCCTCACCAGCTTGAGTCCCGCTGCTGGCTGCGGCTGCAAGATCGCACCGTCCGAACTGGAAAAGATCCTTCACGGGCAGGAGGCGATCATACCCGACCCGCGATTGCTGGTGGGCTATGGCTCACGCGATGATGCCGCCGTTTACGACCTGGGAGGAGACCGCTGCCTGATCAGTACCACCGACTTCTTCGCCCCGATCGTGGATGACCCCTTCGACTTCGGACGCATCGCTGCCACCAACGCGCTGAGCGACGTGTACGCCATGGGAGGAACGCCCTTGCTGGCGGTGGCCATCCTGGGCTGGCCCATCGAGAAACTCGGGGCCGGACCCGCACGGATGGTGGTTGAGGGCGGCCGACGTGCATGCCATGATGCCGGTATCGTTCTGGCGGGTGGGCACAGCATCGATGCCCCCGTTCCCTTCTTCGGGCTGGCCGTCACGGGCGAGGTGAACCGGGCCTGCCTCAAACGGAACGATACGGCGCATGCAGGCGATCGGCTCTACCTGACCAAGCCGTTGGGCATCGGCATCCTGAGCACCGCCCTCAAGCGGGGCCAGTTGCCCGAGTCTGAAAAAATGATCGGCCGGGACCTGATGGCAGGCCTGAACAGCGTGGGTATCGCGCTCGGCAAATTGGACACGGTGCATGCCCTCACCGACGTCACGGGCTTCGGACTGCTGGGGCACCTCTTGGAAGTGTGCCGGGGCAGTGGACTGAACGCAGCACTGCGATACGATGCCGTGCCGAAGATCCCCGAGGCGTTGCGTTGCCTGGCCGGGGGACATTATCCGGACGGCGCCCTCCGCAATTGGAAAAGCTACGCGCACGAGGTGAGTGGTGCGAGCACGATGGAGCGCATGCTGCTGCTGAGCGATCCGCAGACCAGCGGTGGCCTGCTCATCGCCTGCGCGCCCGAAGGTGCGGCCGATTTGGAGCGCACGCTGCGCGACGCGGGCATCGAAGCCGGGCCCATCGGGCAGCTCCACGCACGTGATGCGCAAGTGCAGGGCGCGCGCGTGGTGGTCGAATAGGGCCTGGTCCGCACACAAGGCACTAATAGCGGGAACGGCCCGTTATATTGGCCGCCCGCCGAAGTTGCAGGCGAATTGATCCTTGATGCGCGCCCTCTTCGGTCTGATCCTTCTGCTTACCGGTTTTTCGATCTCTGCTCAGGACGCCACGATCTCGGGCACCGTGCGCGATGAGAGCGGGGCCGTGATGCCGGGCGTATCCGTGAGCGTGCGCGGTCCGAAGCCTGTGGGCTCCACTACCGACGACAAGGGGCGGTACGAGTTGCGTATTCCACCAGAGGACCTGGAGGACCAGACCGTAACGGTGCGCTTCGCCTTCCTCCGGGAGCTGGTGCAACGCGATGTGGCCATCCTGCCGGGAGAGCACCGGGATCTGGACATCGCCATGAGCATCAAGTCCTTGCCCGATGTGGAAGTGACCAAGGAGGGCCTGCGCGACCGCAGTGCGATCGACAAACTGGACGCGCGGGTCACCCGCTTCATGCCCAACCCATTGGGCGATGTGAACAGCCTGCTGCAGGGGCGCCTTGGTGTGGTCACCCGGAATGAACTGAGCAGTGGCTACAGCGTGCGCGGCGGCAACTTCGACGAGAACCTGGTGTACGTGAACGACATTGAGGTGTACCGGCCGTTCCTGGTGCGCGCGGGCCAACAAGAAGGGCTCAGCTTCCCGAACCCGGACATGATCGAGAAGATCCACTTCAGCGCGGGTGGCTTCGAGGCACGTTATGGCGACAAGCTCAGCAGTGTGCTGGACATCACCTACAAACGGCCGCGTGAATTCTCCGGCTCGGCTTCGGCCAGTTTCATGGGCGGATCGCTCAGCATTGCGAACCCCATGGCCAAGCGCCGCCTGCGCCAGGTCACCGGCTTCCGGTACCGAACGCTGAGCGCCGTGCTGAAAGGACTGGACACCCAAGGGGACTACACCCCGGTGTACACCGACCTGCAGAGCTATTGGACCTATGACGTGAGCGAGAAAGTGGAGGTGGGATTCCTGGGGGTGTACAGCCGGAACAAGTACGATGTGATACCACGCGATCGGGAGACCGAGCTGGGCAACTTCAACCAGGCGCTGCGCTTCAACGTGTACTTCGAAGGTCAGGAGCGGACGTCCTACGAGACCTTCTTCGGTGCGCTCAACGTGAACGTGAAGCCCCGCAAGGACATGTTCCTGAAATTCACCACCAGCGCTTTCCGCACGTACGAGACCGAGCGTTTCGACATCCTTGGGCAGTACCGCCTGAGCGAGCTGGACCGCGATCTGGGCAGCGACAATTTCGGGCAACCGATCAAAGTGCTGGGTGTGGGCACCTACCTGGACCATGCGCGCAACGAATTGCGGGCCACCGTGCTCACCGCCACACACCGGGGCACCTGGCACAGCTTGCGCACCGCCACACGGCACCACGAATGGCAATGGGGCGTGGAAGCCCGCGCCGAACGGATCCAGGACCGGCTGAACGAATGGTACCTGCTGGACAGCGCGGATTACTCCATCCCCTACTCCGTCGATCCCGAGCATTTGCGCTTGCGCAGCAGCGTAAAGAGCCGGGTGGACCTGCGGAGCATCCGCTCCAGTGCGTACGTGCAACATGCCTGGGACTGGAAGGGGACCAACGGCAGCGACTGGTCGCTCGTGACCGGCGTGCGAGCGCAGAACTGGACGTACAACGGCCAGACCATCGTGAGTCCGCGATTGCGTGTGGCGTGGCATCCCGGTTGGAAAAAGATCAGTGCTGAAGGGGACACCGTGCAGAAGGATTTCAGCTTCTGGTTCGCCACAGGCCTGTACCAGCAAGCTCCCTTCTACCGGGAGTTGCGCGACATGCACGGCGTGCTCAACCCCGAACTCCGCGCCCAGCGCAGCATCCACTTCATTCTGGGCGGCGACCGGCAATTCAAGATGTGGGACCGCCCCTTCAAATGGAGCACCGAACTGTATTACAAGATCCTGGACGACCTGATCCCCTACGAACTGGACAACGTGCGCATCCGCTACTACGCGAAGAATGATGCCAAGGGCTATGCGATGGGGATCGATACCAAGCTGAACGGCGAGTTCATCCCGGGCATCGAATCGTGGATGGCCCTCTCGGTGATGAAGACGGAGGAGGACATACTGGACGACCAGTACTATGAGCGATACAACAGCGATGGGAAGGTGATCATACCGGGCTACACGCTCAATAATGTGGCCGTCGACAGCGCACTGAAACAACCCGGGTACATACCGCGTCCTGCGGATCAACGGGTGAGTTTCGCGCTCTTCTTCCAGGACGAGATGCCCGGTGCGCCCACCTTCAAGGTGCATGTGAGCCTGAACTTCGGCACGGGACTCCCCTACGGGCCTCCGAACAACTCGCGGTACGAGGACGTCTTGCGGGGCCCGCTGTACCGGCGGGTGGACATCGGCTTCAGCAAGCAACTACTGGGTGCCAAAGGCCAGGAGAAGAAAGGCTTCCTGCGGCACATTGATGATGCGTGGGTCTCGTTGGAGGTCTTCAACCTGATCAACTTGAACAACACCATCGATTACAGCTGGATCCAGGACGTGGGCGGTCGTTACTACGGCATCCCGGAGTTCCTCACCCCGCGCCGCTTCAACCTGAAGTTCATCACCTGGTTCTGACCGGGGCCGATCTCCGGACCCAGGGATCGGTCGGCGTGATCAGTGCTGGTCGTAATCCACCACCACGCGTGCGCTGCGCGGGCGGGCCTGGCAGGTAAGCACATAGCCATCAGCCACCTCCTCATCGGTAAGGGCGTAGTTCATGTCCATCTCCACCTTCCCCTCGATCACCCGGGCCTTGCATGTGCAACAGACGGCTCCTTTGCAGGCGTAAGGAACATCCAGGCCCGCGTTGATCGCGGTATCCAGAATGGGATCGCCCTTGGGGCCGATCTCCAATTCGTGTTCACGGCCATCGAGGATCACTTTCACCCGAGCGACACCGGGGACTGCAGCAGTTGTCGAAGGTGCTTCCTTCTTCGGTTCTGCCGCCACGGGTGTGGTGAAGAGTTCGATGTGGATGCGCTTCTTCTCCACACGCATCCGTTCAAGCGCCTCACTCACATTCACCATCATCTGCTCGGGCCCGCATATGAAGAATTCCTTGTCGCCGGTGATGTCATCCACGAAGCGAGCAAGCAACTCGGAGGCTTTTTCGCGGGTGATGCGCCCGTTGAAAAGCTTGTCCTCATCAACGCCCTTGGTCAGGATATGATGCACATCCAGACGCCCGGACCAGTGGACCTTCAACTCGGCCAGCCGTTCGCGGAAGATGATGCGGTCCACATCGGTGTTGCCGTAGAAGAGGGTGAACCGGCTCTTCGGTTCGGAGCGCAACACGGTTTTCAGGATGCTGAGGATCGGCGTGATGCCACTGCCGGCGGCAAAAGCCACGTAGTGCTTCGCATGGCCGGGGTCCAGCGCAGAGGTGAAGCTGCCCATGGGCGTCATCACCTCCAAGGACATGCCCGGCTTCAGCTTGTCCACCAGTTGGGTGGAGGCCCGGCCATCGCGCACCTTCTTCACCGCGATGCGGATCACGTCCCGATCCAAAGGACTGCTGCAGATGCTGTAACTCCGGCGCAACTCTTCGCCATTCACCGAAAGCTTGAGCGTAAGGTACTGACCATGCACGAAATCGAAGTCCGCGCGCAGGGAGGCCGGAATATGGAAGCTGACCACGATGGCATCCGCGGTCTCTTGTTTCACTTCGGCTACCTGGAGGGAGTGGAAACGGGCCATGCGGGCAAGTGGTTTGTCCATTGTGGGCCGCCTTCGTTCAGCGCAAGGTCGGATGGGGCGGCGAAAGTAGCCCGAGGTCGCTGACCATGATCAGGGCGGGCACGCGCGGCCACCATACCTTGGCGCCATTCCAACGCGAACGATCCATGACCGAAGTGAAGGACCTGGAAGGCGTATTCCAAGCCACCATCGATGCCGAGCAGAAGATCGAGCCCAAGGATTGGATGCCCGATGCCTACCGGAAAACACTGGTGAGGCAGATCAGCCAGCACGCGCACAGC
>JAFDZE010000131.1:0-11195 GCA_018267155.1 Bacteroidota bacterium
TTCACGATGAACGGGATGCGGTGCGCGTATTTCCGGGCCACACTGCCGAGCACGCCGTAGGTGCTGGCCACCGCATTGCATCCGCCCTCGATGGCCAGTTTCACGATGTTCTCGCCGTCGAAGTAGATGGGATTGGGGGCGAAGCTGGCACCACCACTGTGCTCGATGCCCTGGTCCACGGGCAGGATGCTCATGTATCCCGAGTGGGCCAAACGGCCGCTGCCGTACAACTGCTGCAAGCTCCGCAAAACCTGCGGGCTGCGGTCGCTGGCGGCGAAGCAGCGGTCCACGAAGTCGGGACCCGGCAGGTTGAGCGCTTGCTTATCGATCGTCTTGCACGTATGGCCCAGGAGCGCGTCCGTGTCGGCACCCAGCAGGTCCTGGATCTTCCCCGTCTTCAATGTTTCCATCCGTTGGTTCGGTTGCGGTGGCGAACTTACGCCAGGGCGGTCCGGGCGGGAAACAGGTCCGACCGAAACGTGAAGTGGCCCTCGTGGAAAAGTCCCGCCCCGGCCCAGAACCGGTTCGCGATCACCGCATTTGGCTGTGCGTTGGTCTTTGACGACCATACTTTGCAATGGAAGCGGGCACGTAGCTCCGGCTATGCTCCTGTTCCTGCATCGCGCCTGGTCACCAATTGCATTTGCTCGTTGAAGTCAAGGGGCAATTGCGATCAGGTTCTCAGAACGGATAGCCGATGCCGAGGTTGAAATTGAGGCGCCTGCTGAAAGGCGCATCATAGGGGGCGCTTCGTCGCTGATAGATCCAGCGTTGGCCATCGGGCAGGGCCGGATCGTGGGTTTGGAGGGACAGGTCCAGACGAAGGAGAAGAAATTCCAAGTTGAGTCGCAAGCCCATGCCAGTGCCCAGCGCGATCTGCTTGTAGAGCTGGTTCCATCTGAATTGGCTGCCGGGTTTGGCGGGATTGTCCTGCAGATACCAGATGTTGCCGGCGTCGGCGAACAGGGCGCCTTCGAAGTAGCCGATGAGTTTGAAGCGGTACTCCACGTTCCCCTCGAGCCTCAATTCGCCGATCCGGTCAAAGCGGTTCACATCGGACCAGTAGCCGCCCGGGCCGAGCGATCGTGCGCGCCAGGCACGGATACCGTTGGCACCACCGCTGTAAAAACTCGTTTCGAAAGGCATCACGTGCTGGTTGCCGAAGGGCTTGGCGAAGCCGGGAGCGAACCGGAAGACGATGCTGCTCCGGTCGTGTATGGTGTGGTAGTGCCGCAGGTCCGCGTCGAACTTGAAATACTCGGCGTAGCGCGCATCTCCCAAGGTGTAGTAACCGGCCGAGGTGATGGTGTCCCAGCCCTGTGCCGGTACGGAAGCCTGCTGGACCAGGCGGAGGATCGTCCCGGCCAGCTCCGCGTTCAAGCGGATGAACTGGTTGTTCCGGCGGGCAGGGCCGGGTGCATTCGCTGTATTGTAGGTCCAGGTGACCCGCGGCAGGTTGACGATGATGTGGTCGGTATAGCTGTTGGTGAGCACCGGGTCGGTCGCGTCGTTCAGGAACTGCTCAAAGGCGTGCGATCGCAAGGGGATCCGCACCACGTTCACTTCGGGGAAATAGACCCCGCAGGCCGAGATGAAGGAGAAGTTCCATTCGTAACCGATGGCGCCTTTGGCCAGGGTGCGGGTATAGTCGGGTCTGCGTTGGTAGTTGAACAACGCGTTGACCACACCGCGGCTTCCCCCGGCCATGGCCGAGCCACCGCGGATGGGAACGAATACCTTGAGTTCGGGACCTATTTCCAGGGTGTTCAGAAGGGCGTTCCGGGCCAGCGAGGTACTGGCGTCCCCGGTCTGGTCATCGTCCGGGGTGAGGCTCTGTTGCGCTTCCATGCCCACGGTGATCGAAGCTTGCAACGAGGTAAGGGTGCGGAAGAGGTTCTTATGGCGGTAGTTGAGGCTGCCCGAGGCGCCGAGGAAGCCGCCCCGGTTGGTGAGGAAACCTTCGACCGAGAATCCCTGACGCCTGCTGGGGATCAGGGTGATCCGGGCATCCACGTTCTTCGGGCCCAGGCCCAAGGTGTCGAATGAGATGTCCACCCGGTCGAAAACACCCATGTTGGCCAGCCGTCGGAAGGTGCGGTCCGCATCCACCTGATTGAAGCGGCTGAAGGGTTTGAGGAGCACGGCCGAGGTGATGGGGCCGGGCCGGAAGTCGTGATGACGGCCTTTGTGCAGGAGCGTGAACCCGTCGTAGCGCAAGGTGTCGTACCCGTGCTCGGGCTCTTTCACGCGATGGGCGATGTCGATGTACACGTCATTCACGTACCAGCGCGTGCCGGGTGGTGTGCCCTTGAGTCCGCGCTGGGTGGAAGCCAGCGGGCGCTCCAGGCGGATCAGGAGGTCCACTTCGTGGTCGCCGGCCGAGGTATCCGCATCGAAGATCACCATGTCCTTGTTGAAGAACAGGTAGCCTTCCTTCTTCAGTTCATTGGTGATGCGGACACGTTCCGCTTCGAGCACATCGCCATCGAACCGATCACCCGGGTGGAGCAGTGAGCCGGTGGTGTCGGAACGCAGATGGCTGGCGATCACGGGATCGTCCACGCGCAGGTTGATGGTACACAAGGTCCAAGGCTGCCCGGCGTCCACCCTGAATTCAACGCTCGCTTTGGGCTTGTGGTACGGCCGCCCCCAACCACCGAAAGGCCAACGGCGACGGACATGCCGTACGGTGTCGTTCACCTGCGCATCGAAGTACCCTTCCTTGAACGCGTAGTTCCTCAACTGCTCCACCGTGCGTTCGACCAGCACGGGGTCCAGAAGCACCGGGGCCTCACCGTTCCGTTCGCGTTGCGATGCGTTGCACTCCTTCGTTCTCGAGCTGTCGATGAGGCGGCGGGCCGCGTTCTCGGCTTCGCACAAGCTGTCCTTCAGGAGCCGTTTGCGCGCCACGTTCGCGGGATCACGCAGGTTGTACAGGTCCAGGTAGATGGCCCTTCCGAGCACACGTTTGTTGGGCTTCTGCTTGAGGATGGGCTCCAGTTCCTCCGTCGTCAACGTGCCCTTGGGCGAGATGGTGATCACGTTGCGCGTGAGCAGGTGTTCGCCGGGAGGGACCCAACGCGTGGTGTTGCACGCTGCGAGCATGAGTACGCCCAGGAGCAGCGGGATATGGAGGCGTTCGTTCCGCGCGCAGGGCAAGGGAGGGGCTATTTTTCGCGGCTTTCCATCCATTGGCAGGAACGCGCCCGAAGATATCCGCAGCCATGAACACCAACGTGCACCTGAAGCGGCTGCGGGCCTTGCATCGCCGGAAAGGCCGCGAGGAACAAGGACTTTTCCTGGTCCAGGGCCGCAAGCCGGTATCGGAACTGCTGGCCTCACCGTTCAACATCGACAGTATTCATGCCACGGAACGCGCGGCGCGTGAGCTTGGGCTTCGTCAGGCGTTGATCTGGCCGGAGCACGACCTGGAGCGGATGGGGACGCTCGAGTCGGGGAACGAAGTGGTAGCCGTGGTGCGAACGCCGCCCAACGAGCGCCCACGCGTGCCGAAGGGCCTCACCATCGCCTTGGATGGTATCAGCGATCCGGGCAACCTGGGCACCTTGGTCCGCATAGCGGATTGGTTCGGGGTTGAACAGGTCTGGTGCTCGACCGATTGCACCGAAGTGTGGAACCCCAAGTGCGTACAGGCCGGCATGGGCTCGGTGTTCCGTGTTCCCGTGCGCTATGGCGACCTGGCGGCGGCGATCCTGGAGGCCGTGGGCGCGGACGTGAGCGTGTACAAGGCCGAGGCTTCCGGTGCGAACGTGTTCGGCATGGAGCTCCGGCGGCCCGCTGTTCTGGTGCTGGGAAGCGAGTCGCACGGACTGCGTGATGCGGTGCGGAACGGGCCGGGCCGGAGCGTCGCGGTGCCACGCTACGGATCGGCGGAGTCGCTCAACGTGGCGGCGGCCGCGGCGGCGCTCTGTATGGAATTTATCCGGACGAACCGGTAGCGATCCTCAGTTCCGGACCATCTTCCCGGCGGGGTGCGCATCCCGGGTGCGACCGGGGTATTGTTCCAGCGCCACGGCAAGACACTCCACGGCCAGTCGAAGTTTATCCGCCTCCAATACGTACGCCAGCCTGACCTGTTTCCGTCCCGGGGCGGGTTCGCTGTAGAAGCCGGTGGCCGGGGCCATCATCACCGTGGCTCCCTTGTGCGCGAACGATTCCAGCAACCACTGGCAGAAGGTATCGCTGTCGTCGATGGGCAGTTCGGCCACGCAATAGAACGCTCCCTTGGGCCGGGGACACACCGCGCCGGGAATGGAATTGATACCGTCCACCAGGATGTCGCGCCGAAGGGTGTACTCCTTGACCACCTCGTCAAAGTAGCTTTTTGCGGTGTGCAGGGCGGCTTCCGAGGCCACCTGTCCGAAGGTGGGCGGACTCAGGCGTGCCTGCGCGAACTTGAGCACGGTGGCCAGCAGTTCGGCGTTGCGCGTGATGAAGGCGCCGACACGTGCCCCGCACATGCTGTAGCGCTTGCTCACGCTGTCGATGAGTACCACGTGCTGCTCCAGTCCGGGCAAGGTCATGGCGCTCTCGTGATGGGCCCCATCGTAGCAGAACTCGCGGTACACCTCATCGCTGAAGAGGTAGAGGCCGTGCTCCTTCACCAGTGCGCTCAGTCCCTCCAGTTCGGCACGGGTGTACAGGTAGCCGGTGGGGTTGCCGGGGTTGCACAAGAGGATGCCCTTGGTGCGGGGCGTGATGGCCGCGCGGAACGTGTCGATGGACGGCAGTGCGAAACCGGAATCGATGGAGCTGCGCACCGGGACCACGTTGGCGCCGGCCTCGATGGCGAAGCTGTTGTAGTTGGCGTAGAACGGCTCGGGGATGATGAGTTCGTCACCGGGGTCCAGGCAGGCCATCAGGCCGAAGAGCAGCGCTTCGGAGCCGCCCGTGGTCACGATGATCTGGTCGCTGGTCACCTTGATCCCGTGCTGCTGGTAGTAGGCGGCCAGTCCCTGGCGGTAGCTCTCCGTACCCGCGCTGTGGCTGTATTCCACCACGGTGGGGGCGAAGGCCTTGATGGCGTCCAGGGCCACCTGCGGTGTGTGGATGTCGGGCTGGCCGATGTTGAGGTGGAGCACTTGCGTGCCACGCTTCTTGGCGGCTTCGGCATACGGCACGAGCTTGCGGATGGGGGAGGCCGGCATCAACTGGCCTTTGCGGGAGATGGAGGGCATGGGAACGGGAATTGGCGCTGCGAAGGTGGTGGAAAAGAAGAAGCCCCCTGCCGCGTGGCAGAGGGCTCCGTTGCCTGATGGCGTTCGCTCAGGGGTTGGTGGGGGCCATGGGGCTCACCTCCTTCACCGGGCTGGTGGGGGCGGTGGTGCCGGTGTCCTTCACTTCTCCTTTGATGCGCACGATCTTCTCGGGGGCGTTGGCGGCGTTGCTGCTGATGGTCACGCTCTTGTTGATGGGGCCTACGCGGTTGCTGTCGTACTTCACGGTAACGATGGTGCTCTGGCCGGGCGCTACGGGGGCGGTGTCGCACTTCGGAACGGTGCAACCGCAGCTGCCCTTGCAGGAGCTGATGATCAAGGGGGCGTCGCCGGTGTTCGTCACCTTGAACTCGCAGGTGCCGTTGGCACCCTTGTCGATGGTGCCGTAGTCATGCACCTCCTTGTCCATGCTGATCATGGGGCCGGAGCCGCCGACCACTTTGCCCTCTTGAGCGAAGGCGCCGAGTACCAGGGCGCTGAGGCCGAGGGTCGCGATGAGCTTTTTCATGAGATCCGTTGAGTTGGTTTCGTTGGTTGAACGGGCCAAAAGTAGAGGGGTGTTTCGCGGAGGGCCCGGCTTTAACCGAAGATTAACAGCCTGGGTACCTCCACCTTTACCAAGGTCCGGCGTGCATGGCAATTGACGTGCCGGACCACTTTTGCGACGGATGGTACGTCATGAACCTCCTTGCAGAACAGGACGGGATGAGCAGATGGTGGCGCATAGTGAAGGAGTCGCTCGCGGGCGAGGAGCGCGACTGGACGGCTATGAACGTGCGCCGCGCCATCGTGCTGCTGAGCATTCCCATGATCCTGGAGATGGGCATGGAGGCGGTGTTCGCACTGGTGGACATCTTCTTCGTCAGCCGCCTGGGGGAAGAGGCCATCGCGGTGGTGGGCCTCACCGAATTGTTGCTCACCTTCGTGTATTCCGTGGCCTGGGGGTTGGGCATGGGCATCACCAGCGTGGTGGCGCGGCGCACGGGCGAGAAGGATCCCGGGGGAGCGGCACAAGCGGCCATGCAGGGGCTGCTGCTCACCATTGTGCTTGGGGTTGCCATGGCCATTCCCGGTGTGCTCTTTCCGCAGGAGTTGCTGGGTCTGATGAACGCTGAAGAGGCGGTTCAGGAGTTGGGCAGCGGTTACGTACGGCTGATGTTCGGGAGCAACCTGATCATCTTGCTGCTCTTCTCCATCAATGCGGTGTTCCGTGGTGCGGGCGATGCGGCCATGGCCATGCGCACTTTGATGCTGGCCAACGGGATCAACATCGTCCTCTGCCCGATCATGATCCACGGTATCGGCGGTTGGGAGGGCTTCGGCGTAACAGGTGCGGCGCTTGCCACCACCATCGGTCGCGGCACCGGGGTGGTGTACCAGGTGATGCGCCTGTTCGGGAAGCGGAGCGGCATCAACCTGCGGGGCGTGCCCTTTGCGTTGCGGCCTGCGGTGATGTGGACCATCGTGCGGGTATCGCTCGGGGGCGTGGTGCAATTCATTCTGCCCTCGATCAGCTGGATGTTCCTGGGTTCCATCGTGGCCACCTTCGGCAGTGCGGCCACGGCCGGATACACCGTGGCGGTGCGCATCATGATCTTCTCCCTGCTGCCCTCTTGGGGCATGGCCAACGCGGCCAGCACGCTGGTGGGGCAGAACCTGGGGGCGGGACAGCCGGACCGTGCGCAGCGATCGGCCTGGCTCTGCGGCCACTTCAACATGGTGTACCTGGTGTGCGTGGCGGTGTTCTATTGGCTGTTCGCGCCGGTACTGGTGGGCTTCTTCAGCGAGGGCGATGTGCCCGCTGGCTACGGTGTGTCCGCCTTGCGGATCCTTTGTCTCGGGTATTTCTTCTACGGCTACGGCATGGTGCTGGCGCAGGCCTTCAACGGCGCGGGTGACACGCTCACGCCCACGTGGATGAACGCCTTCTGCTTCCTGCTGCTGCAGATCCCCTTGGCCTGGTACCTATCCGGCCAGGTGGGCTGGGGTGCGCAGGGGGCGTTCGCGGCGGTGCCCATCAGCGAGAGCATCCTCGCGGTGATCAGTGCGGTGATCTTCCAGCGGGGAAGGTGGAAGTTGGTGAAGGTGTGATCGCTTGATCCGCGCTGGAGGATCACTCCACCACGAACGGAAGCACAACGCGTTCCCCGTTCTCGCGGATGATCAGCAGGGTATGGATCCCGCGCAGGAGGTCGGGGATCGGGATGGCCGAACCTGCGAGAGGTGGTGTATTCAAGGTTCTTCGCCCCATGGCATCGTACACGCTGAGATCCTTTATCCGTATTGCACCGGGCCACTCGTAGTTGAGGACATCGTGTGCGGGGTTGGGCCAGCAGCGGGCGGAGGCTGGTGCAAGACTCTCGGTCATGCCCGTGATCGTGCAGATCGTTTGCGATCCATTCGCATCCAGGGGTATCCAATCGCGGGTGGTCACGGTAAGGGTGGGAGGCGGGAGCGCGGTGATGGCGGGCCCTGGGCTCAGCGACGGCAACGCCATCGGTTGCATACCGACCTGCACCGGTTGGCAGGGTTCGTCCCAGCCGTTGTTGCCCAGGTGTGTACGGACCACCTCGACATCCCCTGGTTCATCGTCCGAGGAGATGTTGGATGCGAACACAAGACCTTCCGCACCGTCCAACACCAGCGATCGGGGGCTCAGGAAGCCGATATCGGGGCCGGTCATCACCTGGTCCAGTACCTGCCCCATGGTATCCGTGTGCAGGATGCAGGCAGCGCCTTGGTCCGGATGGTCCGTGAAGAAAATGTACGCTGATATGCAGAGCGAACCATCCGGCATCAGTATCATATCCCTGCCGTTGGAATTGCTGGATCCGGTGGTATAGCCCTGGCGCCAGAGGACCTCACCATTCGCATCGTATCGTGCGAGCGCAAGCTGGTCGGTGCCACCGACACCGGTGGTATAGCACCCACCTTCCTCAGTGGCGACCAGTGCGATGTTGCTGGTACTGTTCTCGACTTGTTGATCGGTGCTGCCCCACACGAGGGTCCCGTCCAGGGCCACCTTGATGAGCACGGCGTGCGATACGGGCAAGTCGTAGCGTGCTCCCGCGATGAGGAGGGTGCTGTCGGCGGCGAAGGTGATGGCCTTCGGATCCATCTGTTGTCCACAGCCGTATTCCCCGGTCCAGGTGATATTGCCCGCATCGTCGGTCCGGAACACCAGGAAATTACCGTCCACGCCGCCGCCCGTCAAATACCTGGATGCGATGACCACGTACTCTCCATTGCCAACGGCCAGGATCCGGTAGCCCTGTTCAGAACGGCCGGTGGTCCCGATCTCCTTGATGCTGAGAACGTCCCCGGCGGGCGACACTTTCGTCAGGGTCATGTCGGTATCCTGCACCCCGCTGAACACGCGTGTACCAATGATCAGGTAGTTGCCATCGTCGGTGACCGTGGCTCCTGAGTAGAAGTCGTGCCCGTAGGTGCCCAGTGCGATCCGCCATTCCGGTTCGCCGTTCGCATCCACCTTCACCACAAACCCGTTGGGGTTCTGGTCCGACGCGCCGGTGCCGTATGACCCGGTGCTTCCCACGATCAGGTATCCGCCATCGACCCCCGGGATCATCTGGCCACAGGTCTCCTTGTCCGGCCCGCCGAACAACCGGTCGTACTGGAGGAATTGCTGTTGGGCATTGGTGTTGCTGCTCCACGTAGCGAACAGGATCGAAGCGATGAGCGTGAGCGGGGCAAGGGTGCGCATGGTCCCAAAGTTCGCATTTGGCGGGATATTTCAGTTAGGGACCGCACAACCGGTGGTTCCGGCTGCACAAGCGGTCAGGCTTTATGCCCGCCTCTGCCCAACCACCTTGCTCTATTCCTTCCCCACCTTCGGCTTCCCGTCCGCGTACCACTGGAGCAAGGTGCCCAGGATGTGTTCGATCTTCCGGCTGTCGGCCCAGGTACCGCGGAACACCAGGTTGTTGTCCTTGTCGAAGACGTACACGCCGTTGGGCACGCGGCCGTAGGCGTTGAGCACGGCATCATCCAGGCCGTCCACCAGCACGGGGATCTTGGTCATGGCCGCGAGGTCACGTGCATAGCGCCGTTTCTCGTACTCGCTTTTCGGTGCGGGGTAGGCCTTGAAGCTGGGCCGGTCCTTGGGATGGAGTTCCTTGCCGTAGATGGTGAACAGGTCCACATCCTGGCCGGTATATTTTTCCAGCAGCCGGTCCCACAGCGGCAATTGGAACCGTGCGGGCGGGTTGGTCATGCTGGCGAACATGAAGGCCCTGATCCGTCCCTTGCGGGCTGCGAGGTGGTAGGTGACAGAGCTGTCGGTGGCCGTGGGCAGGGTGAAGTCGTGCAGGCGCGGGATGAAGTTGTTGCCCTCGCTGTACGCCCGGAGGTCATCGATGGTGGTGCGGATCACCTTGTCGAAATTCATGCGCCAGATGTTCACCTGCTTGCGCATGGCCTTGATCTCGGCTTCGCTGTAGCTGTTGAGGTAGTAATCCAGGTCGTCGCGGAAGATGAGGGCGCTGTCGGTGCGGTAGGGCTCGGGGTTCCAGTTCTGCACCTGTGCGGACAAGCGCAGGCCGATGGTGGCAACAAGAAGCAGGAGCAGCGGGCGCATCGGATGCGGCGGTACGTGTTCGGGACTTACTGGCCGGTCGGTGCCGGGCGGGTGCTTTTGAAGGCGGCGTGGAAGGTCTGCCAGTCCTGGCCTTTGTAAGCGCCGGTGCCGAAGAAGGCGAGGATGGGCTCGATCTGTTCGGGTGTGAAATAATTCTGGACCGGTTGGATCAAATTCCCTTCGCTGTCCACGTAGGCGATGGTGGGGTAGCCGAGGCGTCCGTCCACGGCGGCCAGGTAGGCGGCAAGCTGGTGGGTGCCGTGCCGCGGCCCTGCGGGGTTGTACTGCGGGTTGTGGAAGACCTTGCCGTTGAAGGTGACGCTATCGGGCCCTTCGGCGTTGAAGGAGACCGGGTGGAAATTGGCGTTGATGTAGTTGGCGGTACGCTCGTCGTTGAAGGTGCCGTTCTCCATCTTCCGGCACCAGCCGCACCACGGGGTCTGGAAGTCGATCAGCAGGGGCTTGCCGTCCTTCCTAGCGGCAGCCTGGGCCTCCTCGATGGAGAGCCATTTCACCTTGCTCGTGGCATGCCCTTGGGCTTGGGTAGCTGGTGAGCCAGTCGGATGCTGCGCGAGGGCGAAGCAGGGTGCGAGGACGGCGGCGATCAGGAAGTGGCGCATCGGCTTGTAGGGATCGGTCCTGCGAAGGGCAACGATCATGCCGCCAAGGTACATCAGTGGACCTCGCGCATCAGTTTGCGCACCAAGGGCGAGAGAATGATGAGCGCAGCGCCCGCGATCAGCGCGTAAAGGCCGAGGTGCCCGTAGCCTTCGGTGTACAGCACCAGCTTGTCGTAGTTGGTAGCGTCGGGGTTTTCGGCGCTCATGCCCGCGCCCAAGAGACCGGCGGCGTATTGGCCGTATGCGCTGGCCAAGAACCACATCCCCATCATCAGGCCCTGGATGCGCACGGGGGAGAGCTTGGTCATCAGGGAGAGGCCGATGGGCGAGAGGCAGAGTTCCCCGAAGGTGATCACGAACCAGGCGAAGGTGAAGACCTCGGTGCTGGTGATGCCGTTCGCATCGGCGAAGCCCAAGGTGCTCTTGAAGATGTAGAAGCCCGCGGCCAGGAAGAGGAAACCGAAGCCGAACTTCACCACGCTGTTGGGCTCGGCCTTGCGCTTGCTGAGCCACAACCAGAACAGGCCAGCCAGGGCGCTGAAGGCGATCACGAACAGTGAGTTGGCCGAGTTGTTCACACTGTTGGTGTCCACCGTGATACCGAGGAGCGAGGGGTGCAGGTTGTTCAGGGCGAAGAGGCTCAGGCTGCCCCCGCTCTGCTCGAAGAAGGCCCAGAAAAAGATGCTGAAGAAGATAAAGATGAGTGCGGCGGCGAGCTTCATGTTCTCGGCCTTGCTGAAG
>JAFDZE010000131.1:11353-14390 GCA_018267155.1 Bacteroidota bacterium
AGGCCGATGGGGCCGAAGGTCTTCCGACGGAAGGCGAAGTTGATCAGGCTGATGATCATCACCACGCCCACCAGGGCGAAGGCCGCACGCCAGGAGTAGGATTTGCCCACCCACACCATCAGCAGGCCACCCAGGAAGGCGCCGATGTTGATACCCATGTAGAAGAGCCCGAAACCCGCATCGCGCCGGTGATCGCCGTCGTTGTACAACTGGCCGACCATGGTGCTGATGTTCGGTTTGAAGAAACCCGTTCCGATGATGTTGAAGCAGATGCCGATGTAGAACAGCTCCTTGGGCGCCGCAGCGATCACGAAGCCACCCACGATCATCAGCAAGGCCCCCCAGAACAGCGACTTCTGGAATCCGAGGATCTTATCGGCGAATACGCCGCCCAGAAAGGTGAAGGCGTACACGAAGGCCTGGATGGCCCCGTACTGCAGGTTCGCCTGCTTCTCCGGCATCGCCAGTTCGGTAGCCATGAACACCACCAGCATGCCCCGCAGGCCATAGAAGCAGAAGCGCTCCCACATCTCCGTGCCGAAGAGGTAGAAGAGCTGCTTGGGGTAAGTGCCCTTGAAATCGCGGATCTGTTGCAGGGTGAGAAGGCCGCTCATGGGTGCGTGATGATGTGGTGGTGATCCTGGTGCTGACAGCGCGGATCAGTGGATGTTCTTCTCGCGCATCACGGCATTCAACCAGCGCAGCAGGAAGAAGAGCATGAGCGCTGCGGCCATGGCCAAGCCGAAGTTCATGTAGAAGAAGTGGGTCTTGTCCTCGAAGCCCTCCCACAGGCCGCTGAGCATGCCGCTGAGCTTGTTGCCCACCGAGGTGCTCAGGAAGAAGCCGCCCATCATCAGGGCGGTGATCCGCGGTGGGCTCAGCTTGCTCACCAACGACAGGCCCATCGGGCTCAGGCACAACTCGCCGATGGTGACCACACCGTAGGAGGCGATCAACCACAAGCTGCTCGCCTTGCTCTCCAGGTTGTTGGTGGCCATTACCGCGCCCACCATCACCAGGGCCGAAAGTGCCGTGATGGTGAGGCCGATGGCGATCTTGGTGGGTGTGGTGGGCTCCTTGCCCCGGCTGCGCATGAAGGCCCAGAAGGCCACCAGTAGCGGGGTGAGCAGGATCACCCAGCCGGGATTGATGCTCTGGTACAACTGGGTGGAGTACAGCTTCATGCTCTCCCCCTCGGCCGGTACCTTCTCCGGTGCGAGGCTGTGGAAATACCCCGCGCTCCGGGCATCGGTGTCCGCGCCCTGGTTCGTCACCGTTTCGGCCATGTTGATCGGGTCGGCGATGGCGGCGATGGCCGGGGACATTTCCCGGTCGGTATGTTCCTTGGCGAACACGGTGAGGGCGTCGCCGTTCTGGTGGAACACCGCCCAGAAGATCACCAGGCAGCCGAAGACCGCCAGCAGCGCGCCGATGGGTCGCTTGTCATCCTCGTTGGCCTTCACGTACAGGTAGATGAAGAAGGCGATCACCGGGATGCAGCCGAATATGAAGGCATCGTTGGTGTCGGTGCCCAGCAGGTTACCGGGAATGAGGTAGCCCAGTACGCCGAAGAGGAACATGGGGGCGATGGTGCTCAGCAGGATGCGGCCCGTACCCATGTCGCCCGGTTGCATGGGCTTCATCACATCGGCTTCCTTGATGTGCTTGTTGCCGCCGATGAAGATGGCCACACCGATGAGCATGCCGATGCCCGCCGCTGCGAAGGCGTAGCCCCAGCCATACTTGATCTGCATGTAGGCTGCCACGAAGTTGCAGACGAAGGCACCGATGTTGATGCCCATGTAGAAGATGTTGTAGCCCGCATCCTTGTTCGCGCGGTAGCGGTCGTCGTTGTACAGGTTGCCCACGAGTGTGCTGATGTTGGGCTTGAACATGCCATTGCCCAGGATGATGAGCAGCAGCCCCACGTAGAAGGTCGTTTCGTTGTGGATGGCCAGCGTGAGGTAGCCCGAAGCCATCAGCAGGCCACCGCCGAGGATGCTCCTGCGGAAGCCCAGCACCCGGTCGGCCAGCAAGCCCCCGATGAAGGGTGTGAGGTAGACCAGTCCCAGGTAAGTGCCGTAGATATCGCTCTTCTTCAACGCGCTGAAACCCATGCCACCGCTTTCCCAGCCGTCGATCATGTACAGCGAGAAGATGCCGAGCATGAGGTAGTAGCCGAAGCGCTCCCACATCTCGGTGAAGAAAAGGACGTACAGGCCCTTGGGGTGCTTGGCGCTGGTGCTCATCGGTCGATCGGTCCCGCTTGGTACGTGATGGTCATTCGGTAGCGGCTCACCTGGTGCATCAACGCACCCCGTGGAACAGCTTGTTGATCAGCGGGCTCAATACCATCAGGAAGAGTCCGATGCCCACAGTGACATAACCGATGTTGCTGTACACGTCCACGTAGGTGGCCAGGCTCGCGGCCTTGTCCACCACGTCGCCTTCACCGGCCCCATGCTCGGCGCCCGTCAACTTGGCCAGCATGCCAGCCGCGTAGTTGGCCCCGGCGATGCTCAGGAACCAGGCACCCATGGCGGTGGCGGTCATGTCCTTCGGGACGAGCTTGGTCACCATGCTCAGGCCGATGGGCGAGAGGAAGAGTTCGCCGGTGGTGTGCAGCATGTACAGCAGGGCCAGGGTCCACAGGGGTACCTGATATTCCACGGCCAAGGGAGCGGCGAGCAGGATCACCAAGTAGCCGAGGCCCAGTTGCAGGATGCCCAGGCCGAACTTCATGGGGATGCTCGGATCGTTGCCGCTTTTCTTCAGCTTGATCCACATGATGCTGAAGATGGAGCCGAACACCAGGATATAGAACGGATTGAAGAACTGGGTGGTGGCGGCACCCATCGTCCAGCCCCCGATCATGCGGTCCACGTTGCGGTCGGCGAAGAGGGTGAGGCTGCTGCCCGCCTGTTCGAAGCAGGCCCAGAACACCACGTTGAAGAGCATCAGGATGATGAAGCCGAACATCTTGTCCAGTTGCACCTTGCCATCCTTGATCCCGCGGGCGATCAGGCTGCCGATCACG
>JAFDZE010000132.1:0-3150 GCA_018267155.1 Bacteroidota bacterium
ATGCCGGTGACGTGTCGGGACATGGGTGTTCGTTCGGTCCTGCCAAGGTAGTTCGGACGGTAGGCTAAGTGCTTACTTTCTTCCGTGCCGCCTTCTTCTTCGCTGGCCGGTCCACCTTCTCCACGCTGCCGTATTTCTTGCCCATCATGCGGCCCCACGCGGCGATCTCCTCCAGCAAGGGCAGGAGCGTTCTGCCGTGGGCGGTGAGCGCATACTCCACACGGGGCGGCACTTCGGGGTAGACCTTGCGGCTCACGAAGCCGTCCTTCTCCAGTTGCCGCAGTTGCAGGGAAAGCATCTTCTCGGTGATGCCGGGGATCAACTTGCGCAGCTCGCTGAAGCGCTTCTTGTCCTTGCGCAGGTACCACAGCACGATGGTTTTCCACTTGCCGCCCACCAGCTCCATGGTCACGTCCAGGGCGCAGTGGTACACGTGGCCGTTCAAGCGGATGCGGTATTCGTCGCCGTCGATGACCATGGTGTTGAAAACTTGTGCTGGTGTTCCCGCCCGTCCATGCCGCTGAACCCGGCATCCATGTTCGATACTGTCAAGATGGGTAGTACTTGTGGAAAGTATAGAGGCCGGACACCTTTGCAGCGACAAAGAAAAAGAAACCAACACGAACGACCATGAAGATCGGTGTATTCGGAACGGGTGTGGTGGGGCAGGTCCTCGCCGATAAGCTCGACAGCCTGGGCCATACGGTGGTGCTCGGCACGCGCGACGTGAAGCAGAGCCTCGGGCGGGAAGGCCAGGACGGCTACGGCCGCCCGGCCCTGAAGGAGTGGCTGGCCGCGCATCCCAAAGTGCAACTGGGCACCTTCGCGGAGGCTGCGGCCCACGGCAGCTTGCTGGTGAACGCCACCAGCGGAACCGGCGCCCTGCAGGCGTTGAAGCTCGCAGGCGAAGGCCACCTCAACGGCAAGGTGATGCTCGACATTTCCAACCCGCTGGACTTTTCAAAGGGCATGCCGCCCAGCCTTTCGGTATGCAACACCGATTCGCTCGGGGAACAGATCCAGCGCGCCTTTCCGCAACTGAAGGTGGTGAAGGGCCTCAACACGCTCACCAGCTTCCTGATGGTGGCGCCGCGCATGCTGCCGGATACGCACCACATCTTCCTATGCGGCAATGATGCCGGTGCCAAGGGCGAAGTGCGATCGCTGCTCTCGTCCTTCGGCTGGGCCGGGGAGGAGATGATCGACCTGGGCGACATCACCAACGCACGCGGCACCGAGCAGCTGTTGCCCATCTGGGTGCGCCTGTACGGGGCCATGCAGAACCCCATGTTCAATTTCAAGGTGGTGGTCGTGCCAAAGCAGGCGTGAAGGAGCGCACCGGTGAACGGCGTTTGAGCACACCTTTGCATCGAATGCCCGTCCGCAAGATCCACAGGCCGTCCCGGCCACAAGAGCTGAGCGCCGCCTACATGAAAGCGCTGGACCTGCACATGGCGGAGTTCCGCGCCGGTACGGCCGATCGAGCGTGGGGCATCCGGGATTTCGCTGAACGGCTCTTCGTACACCCGACGCACTTGAGCAACACGCTGCAAGAGGTCACGGGACGTTCGCCATGCGACATCTACGAGGAACGGTTGATGGACGTGGCGCGCGAACTGCTGATCGGCTCGAAGGGGTCGGCTGCTGAAGTGGCCCGCCAGCTCACCATGGATCCGAGCAACTTCAACAAGTTCTTCAAACGGTTCGAGGGGATCACACCGAAGCAGTTCCGCGAACTGCGGGCGATGCGCCACAGTGCCTGAGCACACATTCTGAAGTTCTCACCATGCCGGCCGTCGGCGTGCGCTTCAGCTTTGTGCCCTCATCTCTACGACCATGAAGACCCGTCAACTGGGCAGGACCGGCCCCATCAGCTCCGCTATCGGCCTTGGATGCATGGGCATGAGCGACCTCTACGGCGCCGGCGATGATGCCGAGAGCATCGCCACCATCCACGCCGCGCTCGATGCGGGCATCACCCTGCTCGATACCGGCGACTACTACGCCATGGGCCACAACGAACTGCTTATCCGCGAAGCGCTGAAAGGCCGTGACCGGTCGAAGGCCCTGATCAGCGTGAAGTTCGGCGCACTGCGCGATCCCGGCGGCAACTGGCTCGGCTTCGATGGGCGCCCGGCGGCGGTGAAGAACGCACTGGCCTATACGTTGAGACGGCTGGGAACGGATCATGTGGACATCTATCGGCTGGGCCGCACCGATCCCAACGTACCGATCGAGGAGACGGTCGGTGCCATCGCGGAGATGGTCAAGGCGGGCTATGTGCGCCACGTGGGACTTTCGGAATCCGGAGAGGATACCATCCGACGCGCGGCGACCACGCATCCCATCAGCGATCTGCAGATCGAGTATTCGCTGGTCTCGCGCGGGATCGAAGAGCGCATCCTGCCCACCTGTCGCGAGCTCGGCATTGGGATCACGGCATACGGTGTGCTCTCGCGCGGGCTCATCAGTGGCCATTGGACCACCGGTCGGGATCTGCCTGCGAACGACTTCCGCAAGTACGCACCGCGCTTCAACGGGGAGAACCTGCGGCACAACCTGGCCTTGGTGGACGCCCTGCGTACTGTGGCCATGGAGCGGAAGGCCACCGTGGCGCAGGTGGCCATCGCGTGGGTGCTTTCTCGCGGCCAGGACATCGTTCCGCTCGTTGGTGCGCGCAAGCGGGACAGGCTGAAGGAAGCATTGGGCGCACTCCCCATCGAGTTCGACGCGGATGACTTGAAGCGGATCGAGCAAGCCGTTCCCGCCGGGGCGGCGGCCGGTGATCGCTACCCCACGCCGATGATGGCCCACCTCGACAGCGAGCGGCGTTGAGCGATCGCTTGCGCGTACTTTGCGTGCATGCAGCCCCGTCTTTCCTTCATCACGCTCGGTGTTACGGACCTCGACCGGTCCAAGCGCTTCTACAACGAGGTGCTCGGCTGGACATCCTTTCAGGACAACGGCGGCATCGTCATGTACAAGCTCAACGGCATGATCCTCTCGCTTTTTCCGCAGCACGAACTGTTGGAGGATGCGCAGGTGAAGGAAGAAGGGAAGGGATCGCGCTTCACTTTGGCACAATGCCTCCGCTCCGTAGAAGAAGTGGATGCCTTCTTCGCGCACCTGAAGAAGCACAATGTCACCATC
>JAFDZE010000132.1:3178-9275 GCA_018267155.1 Bacteroidota bacterium
GGGGAATGTGTTGGGGATGAAACAAGGGTGAAGGACGCCCCGCGCACGGCCGAACTTTCTACGAAATTCGGTGTACCGGGAATCAAAAGATCAACATGCATCAATTCACACTCGTCCTCACTCTTCTTGCTACCATCTCCGCATCGGCCCAAGGCACATGGACCCAACTCGCCGACCACCCCGGTGGACCGCGGTACGCGCAGGCCGCCTTCAGCGTAGGTGCGAAAGGCTATGTATGTACGGGCTTCAATGGATCCCAGAACACGGACCAACTGTGGGCGTACGAACCCACCACGGACACCTGGACACAGAAGACTCCGCTGCCCGGTGGTGCGCGCCAGTACGCCAGCGCCTTCACTATCGGCGATACCGGATATGTACTGTGCGGTTGGGATAACGTGAACGAGATCGACTACAACGACCTGTGGGCGTACGACCCTGCTACCGACACTTGGGAACAAAAGGCCTCCCTGCCGGCACCACCGCGGTATGCGGGCGTGGCGTTCAGTATCGATGGCATCGGTTACTACGGCACAGGTGCGGGTAATGCCATCTACTACAACGACTTCCACGCCTACGATCCCGTCACGGACACTTGGATGCAGAAAGCCGACTTTCCCGGCAATGCACGGCGATGGGCCGTGGGCTTTGCTGTGGATGGCAGGGGCTACATCGGCACAGGCGAAAGCAGCGGTGTGCGATACCGCGACTTCCATGCCTATGATCCCTTGACCGATACCTGGCAACAACGCGCCGACCTCGGCAGTACCAACCGGCGCAATGGCTACGCCTTCATGGTGGATGGCCACGCGTATGCTGGCGGCGGCCAGGATTTCACGCAGAACTGGAACGACTTCCACCGATACGATGTAGGTGCTGATAGCTGGCTGCCCGTGAGCGCCTTCCCGCTGAACGCCTGTAAGAACGGAGCGAGCTTCAGCACGGGCAATGCCGCCTTCATTGTGGGCGGTAACGGACAATTGCCCGTGTTGGACGAGATCTGGCGTTTTCTGCCGGACATAACAACAGGATCGATCGAACACCGCTTCAATACACACTTGCTCTTCCCCAACCCGGTGAACGACCGGTTGTGGATCAAGGCACCGGAGAAGGCACGGTATGTGATCCATGATCCTCGTGGAGCAATAGTGGCTGCGGGCCAGGTCGGCACCAGCATTGATATGGACCGTCTTCCGGAAGGCCTCTATACGCTCATCGTTGAAGGAGGTGAGGAACGGGCCGTGAAGCGTTTCATGATCGCGCGCTGATAGCGGGGCCTTCAACGCCGCAGCTTTACTGAGGCGGTGACGAAGATCCGGTCGCTGCGGTAGACAACGGTGTGGTGAAGAAGTGAGGAAGTGAGGAGGGACGCGACTTCCTCACTTCCTTACCTCCTCACTCACGATTTGATCGACCGCTTCTTTCTCACCGTATCAGTAGCTTTGGCTACCCCAGCAGCATGGGCTGTTCGGGGGCAACGATCAGATGAACATGAGCAAGACGTTGAACAAGCCGAAGGTGAAGGTTGAATTGAACGGCCACGGCACCAATGGCGCTGCCAAGAACGCCGCGCGCCTGCCCGTGATGAAGACCTACAAGATCTTCATAGGTGGCAAGTTCCCGCGTACTGAGAGCGGTAGGTACTACCAGCCCACGGGTACCGATGGCAAGCCTTTGGCCAACGTTTGCCGCGGCAGCCGCAAGGACGTACGCGATGCCGTGGTGGCCGCGCGTGGGGCCGTGGGCGGCTGGGCTTCGCGCAGTGCATTCAATCGGGGGCAGATCCTCTACCGCATCGGCGAAATGCTGGAGGGCCGCAGCGCGCAGTTCGTGCATGAGCTGGTGCTGCACGGTGCCACGCCGAAGCAGGCCGAGGCCGAGGTGGCCCTGGCGATCGACCGCTGGATCCACTACGCCGGCTGGTGCGACAAGTATCAGGTGCTCTTCAGCAGCGTGAACCCGGTGAACACCTCGCACTTCAACTTCAGCGTGCTGGAACCCACCGGCGTGGTGGGCATCATGAGCGGCGGAAGCAACGGCCTGCTGGAATTGGTGAGCCTGATCGCCCCGGTGATCGCGGGCGGCAACAGCTGCGTGGTGGTGGCCAGCGAGAAGCATCCGTTACCCGCAGTGACCTTCACCGAGGTGCTCGCCACCAGCGACCTGCCCGGCGGCGTGGTGAACCTGCTCACCGGTTACCGCAGCGAACTACTGAAGCCGCTTGTGTCGCACATGGACATCAATGCCGTGGTGTGCGCCGAACCCACGAAGGAGGAGCGGCAGATGCTGGACACCGAGGCCGCCACGAACATGAAGCGCGTGGTGGTGCCCAAGGTGAAGGACTGGTCCACGGCGGAGGGCCAAAGCCCGTACCTGATCCTGGACACCCAGGAGGTGAAGACCACCTGGCACCCGATCGAACGCGGGCAGGGTGGGGGCGGGGGGTATTGAACGTTATCTTTGAGATACACGCCATGACCACGATCGTCAAACGAACGACTACCCGAAAGGAGCTGACCGCCCTTCTGAAAGGGAAGCAGCGAAGGCGCAGGAAGAAGGGTGTGGATGTGAAAAGCTTTGCGGGCAAGCTCAAGTTGGAGGGCGACCCGCTGGAGATCCAGAAGCGAATGCGTGATGGATGGAAGTAGGCTGTTGGTCGATACCAACATCATTCTCTATGCGCTGAAAGGCGATAATGCGCTGACCGATCTTATTGATGGACAAGAACTTTTCATCTCCTTCGTAACACGTATCGAGTTGCTGAGTTTCCCGAAGATCGATGCGGCCGGTATCGAACTTATCGAGCGTTTCCTGCAACAGGTTCCAGTGGTCGAGAGCAGTCCGGTGATCAACGCGGATGCGATCTACTTGCGACGCAAGTCGGGACTCGAAGTGCCCGATGCCATCATTGCGGCCAGTGCGCGTTTCCTTGGCGTTCGATTGATGACCGCCGACAAGGATTTCAAGAAGGTCGAAGAGGAGTTGGATCTTTTGCTCTACACGAAGTGAACCCATGTCTTCGATCCACCGCCAACAGCCCCCGGAAGTGAAGACCACCTGGCACCCGATCGAACGCGGGCAGGGTGGGGGTGGAGGGTACTGACGGACCATGCGGTTCTTCAAGTGGCTACTGCTTGGTACGATCACATTGCTGGTCGGGGGATGGGTGTGCCGAGGACCGTTGTTCCGAAGTATCGTTCGCTATCACGTGGTTGGTGAGCGAGCAGCCATCAAGGAGTACGGCGCACCAGGATCGGTGGCCGCGAAGGTGGATGGCATCATCCAAGCGGCACTGGACACCACGGCGGACCGCCTTCATTTCAGCACGGGCCGAGTGACGAGCGATCCACGGGAGCTCGTCCCTGGAAGTGCGGCGAATTGCATCGGCTATGCGGCACTGTTCGCCGCGCTTGTTGAAGAAGACCTGGTTCGCGCCGAGCTGGCGGATCGGTATGCTGTAGAGCAGGTCGTCAGTAAGCTCCACATCGGCTCATGGAACGTGCATTCCTTGTTCGATGACCCGTTCTGGAAGGATCACGACATCGTACGCATCACGAACAAAGCGACCGGCACGACGATCCTGATCGATCCCGTCCTGTATGATGTTGCCGGGATCGACCGCGTGCAAGGCGGGCCGTGACCTCGGAGGCGACGGTCCAGCCCTTCGCATCGCGACCTTTGTTGCATGGGGACGAATGAACGCACCGGATCCAGACCGGTCCCGCTGCCCGCGTATTTCGGCGCCAGCACCAAGGCGGATGTATTCTTCCATCCGTACACGAACGGTGGCAGGCCCATCCGCACGCAGGTGATGCTCACGCATCACTTGCTGAGCCTCGTACAGGAAGGAGAGAAAGAGGTGATCGTGGCCGGCCACCGCGAACTGGTGGATGCATCACGGATGGTGCTGCTCGCATCCACCAGCAGCATCATGAGCGAGCACGACCTGCGCGGCCGCCCCATGCGCAGCCTGCTCATCTTCATCGCACCGCAATTCCTGCTCGACTTCTGCGCGCGGCACGGGTTGAAACCCAAGGGCACCGCAGCCGAACTGTTGCCCATGCCACAGGACGACTTCACGCGGCTCTTCGCAAGATCCGTTGAGGTCCTGGGGCCCACCGCGTTGAACGGCGATCCGGCGCTGCGCCGTACGAAAGCCGAAGAGTTGCTGCTCTACCTGCATGCGAAGCATCCAGCGGACTTCGCACGCTTCATCGCCGCTGCTGTGAAGGGTCGCGATGAGTTGCCGCTGCGATCGGTGGTGGCCTTGCACCAGGACAACAACCTCTCGGTGCCGGAACTGGCCTTCCTCTGCCACATGAGCGTGTCCACCTTCAAGCGGCGCTTCCAAGAGGCGTATGGCCTTGCGCCAGGGCGATACCTGCACGTGCGGCGCATGGAGCGGGCAAAGGCGATGCTCGTGCGCAAGCTGCGGCCCAGCGAGATCTACATCGAGTTGGGGTACGGTAGTCTGGCTTCGTTCAGCACCGAATTCAAGAAGCACTTCGGGGTGGCGCCTTCCGCACAGCCCTGAACATTGGACCGATCGCGCAACCATTCGACCTGTTCGCGCAAGCCGCATGGAACAGGCGAGTGGAACTTTGCATCACGAAGATCGGACCTCATGGATACCGCCTACCTCAGCAGCGCCCGCAAGCAGTTCGCATACTACAAACTGCTCGGAGAGCGCACATTCGCCCAGCTCAGCGACGAGGAGCTGCGGTGGCAACACAACGCCGACACCAACAGCGTGGCCACCATCGTGAAGCACCTCTGGGGCAACATGCGATCGCGGTGGACGGACTTCCTGACTTCCGATGGAGAGAAGACCTGGCGGGACCGCGAGGGCGAGTTCGACAACGATGTGCCCACACGCGAGGCGATGCTGGCCAAGTGGGAACAAGGCTGGGCCTGCTTGTTCGCAGCGCTCGATGGCATCACCGACGATGACCTGGGCCGCATCATCCACATCCGCAACGAAGGCCACACCGTGCTGGAGGCCATCAACCGGCAGCTTGCGCATTACCCGTACCACGTGGGTCAGATCGTACACATCGGCAAGACCTTGCGCGGTGCAGCATGGCAAAGCCTTTCCATTCCGCGTGGCGGGTCGGCCACATTCAACGCGGACCGGTTCAACAAGCCGAAGCATCGGGGCCATTTCACCGACGGGGTGCTGGGCCACGCACAGACGATACCACTTCTTCGGGAGGAGCTGATCGAAGCGCATGAGCTGCTCTGGAGTACGGTGCGTGCCTTGGGACCGATCGACCAGGAACGCGCGGAACCGGGCAAGTGGAGCACCCTGCAGCACATGGTACACATCCATTTAGGGGTGAAGGCCATGGCAGGCTATCTGGCCATGCCAAAACCGGTCATCGAGGAGAAATTCGGCCGCCTGGACCGCCCGAGCATGAGCATGGAAGCCCTTACAGAGAAGTACTACACGCGGTTGGCGCAGGGTGTGGTGCCGCCGGACCGCTTCGTACCACCTGCAGTGAAGGCGGAAGCCCTGATGGATCTGTTCGGTGAAGGGCGCGGTGCGCTCGCTGCCATGTGCGAAGCGCTCCTGGCCTGGACCGAGTCGGAGCTGGATCTGTACATGTGTCCGCACCCGGCCATGGGCCCGCTCACAGCTCGGGAAATGGTGATGTTCACGGTGCTGCACGCCCAACATCATACGCGGTCCATCGAGCGGATAACTGGCCGCGCATAGGTGCTCGCTGGCCGGGCCGGTGTGGATCGGGAACGGCCGTGGCACATGGCGAAGTTGCCTTCCTTTGGGGCATGGACGTCATCTCCTGGAGCGACTTCGAGAAGGTACACCTCTGTGTGGGCACCGTTCTGGAAGCGATCGATCTGCCCAATGCACGCAAACCGGCTTACGTGCTCACCATCGACTTCGGCCCGCACGGGGTCAAACGTAGCAGTGCACAGATCACCGCCCACTACACGAAAGAGGAGTTGATCGGCCGACAGGTGGTGGCCGTGATCAACTTCCCGCCCAAGCAAGTGGGCAAGGTGATGAGCGAATGCCTGGTGACGGGCTTCCCGGATGCGAACGGCGATATCGTGCTCACGAGTGTGGAGCGGCCGT
>JAFDZE010000133.1:0-915 GCA_018267155.1 Bacteroidota bacterium
CCGAGCACGATGGCGTTGAGGCTGTCGGCCTCCATGTTGAAGGGCACGCTCTCTTCGATGATGCGCGGGTGCGCCTTCAGCATGCGGCCCGTGCTGGCGCTGCCGGTGAAGGTCACGACGTCCTGGCTGATGACGTGGTCCAGCAGATCGCCCGCGCTGCCCACGATCAATTGCAACGCACCTTCGGGCACGATGCCGCTGGCGACGATGTCCTCCACCATGGCAGCGGTGAGGTAGCTGGTGACGGTGGCGGGCTTCACCACGGCGGGCACGCCGGCCATCCAGTTCACGGCCACCTTCTCCAGCATGCCCCAGATGGGGAAGTTGAAGGCGTTGATGTGTACGGCCACGCCCTCCTTGGGCACCATGATGTGGTGGCCGATGAAGGTGCCGTTCTTGCTGGTCTTGATGGCCTCGCCGTCCACATAGAAGGGCATGTTGCCCAGCGTGCGGCGCAAGCTGGCGTTGGCGAAGAGGTTGCCGATACCGCCCTCGATGTCCACCCAGCTGTCGGGCTTGGTGGCGCCGGTCTTGTAGCTGATCTGGTAGTATTTGTCCTTGCGCTCCATCAGGTGCATGGCCAGGGCCTTCAGCATGCGGCCGCGCTCGGGGAAGGTCATTTTGCGCAGGGGCGGGCCGCCGACCTCGCGGGCGTAAGTGAGCATGGCGCCGAAGTCGAGGCCGCCGCTGCTTGTCGTGGCGACGAGTTCACCGGTACTGGCGTCAACGAGTTCCGCCTGTTTTCCTGAACCGGCCACCCATTGGCCGGCGATGTAGTTCTTGAGTTGTTCAGGCATGGACGGAGCGTGCTTGGTGAATGGCGAATGGGAGTTGGTGAATGGGGAGGGCTCGGCCATTCGCTATTCGCCAACTCCCATTCACCCGCGTTTCAGCCACCCATTGGCCGGCGATGTA
>JAFDZE010000133.1:1009-3587 GCA_018267155.1 Bacteroidota bacterium
TAGTCCTCCCGTTCGCAGGGCCTCGCGGTCCGGGCTACTTGCTCCTATCGCTCACGCGGACCTCGTGCATGTCCACCCACGATCGGCCCTCAGGTCGCAGCAGCATGTCCGGCCGAATTGTCTTGTTCCATCCTCTGGCACGTTCATCGCATAGCAGGGGCACCCATCCAGCTCCATAAGGATACGATGGGACGTGATGACCAAGCGTAGTGTTGAGGCGGTACTGGCCCCGCCGCGTACCCACATGGTGGGCGATGGATTCAAGGTGAGCAACTTCTTCCCGAGCGGCTACAACATCCCGCAGGACCGGCTCAGTCCGTTCTTCCTGTTGGACTACAATGCGCCGGTGGAGTTCAGCCCGCGCGAGGAACCGCGCGGTGTGGGCGTACACCCGCACCGGGGTTTCGAAACGGTCACCTTCGCCTTCAAGGGCAAGGTGGCGCACCATGATAGCGCCGGCAACAGCGGCATCATCGGCGAGGGCGATGTGCAGTGGATGACCGCCGCGAGCGGTGTGCTGCACAAGGAGTACCACGAAAAGGAATTCTCACGCACCGGTGGAACCTTCCACATGGCGCAGTTGTGGGTGAACCTGCCTGCGAAGCACAAGATGGAGGCACCGCGTTACCAGGCCATCAAGGCCGGCGACATGCCCGAGGTGCAGCTGCCTGATGGCAGGAGCACTGCCCACATCCTGGCCGGTGAGACCTTCGGTGCCAAAGGTCCCGCGAAAACCTGGTCGCCGATCATTGCGGCGGTGATCAAGTTGGGTGCTGGTGGCAAAGCCGACTTCGAACTGCCCGCCGGGTTCAACAGTACCATCCTGGTGGTGAAAGGCGACGCCGTGATCAATGGTGCGGCCGCCCCGGTGGACAACCTGGTGATCCTGGCCAATGACGGCACCGGTGTGGAAGCGACCAGTGCGAACGGCGCCATGCTGCTGGTGCTGAGCGGCGAGCCGCTGAACGAACCCATCGTGGCCTATGGACCCTTCGTGATGAACACCGTTGAGGAGATCCGGCAGGCCATGCTGGATGTACAGGCTGGCAAGTTCGGCGTGCTGGAGGACTGATCGTTCAAGTGCGAACGCGCTGGGGCCGTGGACGCACGGCCCCAGCGACTTTCCGGGTGAACGAGGAGCGGTGGATCGCATCGAGCCGCATCGCCGAATAAGGCACGCCACGCGAAGGAGGAATTCAAGAAGGCGGGGCTGGCCGAGCGCACGTATTATTTCCCGGAACCAACCACCCACTGACCGGCGATGGTTCTTCAGTTGCGTGGATCGGAAGTTGGGGCGCACTAACTTCGCTCCGTATTCAGCAACCGATGGAACAGATCGTCCTTCAACTCAAGAATACGCGCAAGCGCCGCCTGCTGCTGGAACTGCTGGGCGAGTTGGATTTCGTGAAGGTCACCAGCGTGATCCGTGACGGCCGCAAAGTGGCCTTCGCCAACGATCTGCTCGATGCGTTGATGGAGGCCAAGGCCGATGCCCGTGGCGAGAAGAAGCTCACGCGCGCCCGCGATTTCCTGAAGCATGGCTGAGGTCATCCTCACGGCCTTCTTCAAGAGGCGGTTCAAGGAGTTGAAGAAGCGGCATCGCTCGCTGGATGCTGATGTGCTTGAATTGGTAGGCTCCTTGGAGCCTGTCCGGTGCAAGCCACACCCATCGGCAAGGACTGCTACAAGATCCGGCTGGCCATTTCGTCCAAGGGCGGCAAGTCCGGTGGAGGACGCGTGGTCACTTACGTGCGCCTTCTCCAAGGCAAGGTGTACCTGTTGACCATCTACGACAAGACCGATCAGGATAGCCTCACCACCAAAGAACTGCTCGCGTTGTTGAAAGGCGTTGAGTAGGTCGAGAAACGGATGGATCACTCGTCATGGCAACAACTACCCAGCGCATCGCACTCCTCTCCATCGCTACGTTCTTCCTTACCTCATGCAACGTGGTGAGGATGCAAGCGCGCCACACGAAGAAGGAATTCAAGAAGGCCGGGCTTGCCGAGCACACGTTCGCCGGACCCAACGGCCCCATGCACGTGTGGAGCACATCGTTCACCGGCAAGCCGAAGCTGATGTTGGTACACGGGGTCACCTCCAGCGCGGCCATGTGGGCGGGCAACGCGGTGCCGCTCAGCGCCACCTACGACCTCATCATCCCGGACCTCATCGGCCACGGCGGCAGTACCAATACTTGGAGCGGCAACAGCGTGGATGCGCAGGTGGCGCACCTCGGAGCCATCCTCGATAGCTTGAAAGTGCAGGAAGCCGTGTACGTGGTGGGCAATTCCTACGGCGGTGCCATGGCGGCCAACTTCGCGGAGCAGCGACCGGACCGCACGCGCGCCGTGGTGATCGGCGATGGACCGGCCAATACCTACACCAAGGCATTGGCTGATAGTGCCACCATCGCACTCGGTGCGCCCGGTGGAGTGCGTGATTTTTTCATGCCCACCACACCGGAGGCCTTCGCGCGGAACATCAACGGCATTCTGTACCAGCCACGCAAGCTTCCGCTCTGGGCCATGCGCCAACTGCTGGAAGCAGGCAAGGACCGTCGCCCTGGCTACCTTGC
>JAFDZE010000133.1:3621-10441 GCA_018267155.1 Bacteroidota bacterium
GCCTACGTGGTCTGGGGAGAGGGCGACCGGTTGATCCCGCCCGTGGTGGCGCACGGCATCATGCGCATCAATGAACTTCCGGCCGACCATTTGATCATGATGCCGAAGTGCGGGCACGCGGGCAACATCGAACGGCCACGTGAGTTCGAAGCGATCCTGTTGAGGGTGCTTAAAGATGGTCCCTGCCCGATGCCCACCACCGTGGGCGATGGTCCCTGTACCCGGGAATACGATCCCTGGTGCGGGTGCGACGGGAAAACCTACCCGAACAAATGCGCGGCCTGGAGGGCGGGAGTGCGTGTTGTCCGGCAGGGAGAGTGCAAGTAGGGGAGGATGGACCCTTTTACCGCTTGATCCACCTCCGGTGTACAGGCCCCGCATCGGTCCATGCGCGGAGGAGGTAGGCTCCGGGCGCGGACCCTTGTACATCCAGTTGGATGAAGCGTTGTCCATTCACTGCGGAATGCCGAACGATACGTCCCGCCGCGTCGAACAGTTCAATGGCGCGCATCGGGGAATTGCTCGAAAGTTGCAGGTAGTCCGATGCGGGTTGGGGCCACAGGCGGAGCCCGGTGTTCTCCGGGCGTTCATCAACGGCATCTCCATTGGTACTTACGGTTTGGCATGTATCGTCAGTGGCGCAGAGCCCTTCTATCCCCAGGCAGGCCGTGTAGGTCCCGGGCTGGGCGAAGGTGTGTTGTGCGGAGGGTCCGGAATAGCTGTTGCCGTCAATGGTCCAGGTGAGTGTCCCGGCGCCGGTGGCCGTGCTGGTGAAGTCCCAAGTGAGCGGATCACCGGTCGGTTGCATGGTGAAGGAAGCGTTCACCGGGTATGCGCAACACACGAATTCCCGCGTGAGGGCTGGTGTGGTGACACCGGTGGACCAGTCACCCGCGCTGTACCCGTTGTTCAGGTCCGATATGTGATCGATGATGGTCGGTGAGTACTCGACCCAGCTGAGATCCACGGATGTGCCGGTGCAGCCGCCGATCCCATTGGAATTCACCAGCACGGCATAGATGCCGCCGGGGTTGCTGCGCAAGCAGGTGATGAGCAGATCACCACCGGAGGTGCGCGAAAGGGATACCGGGTACTCGCTGGCGGCGGTACCGAAAAGGTGGTTGCCCAGCAGTGTGCCCATCCCGTCGAAGATCACGATCAACGCATCGTAGTCGCCGTGGCCACCGGGGATGTTCTGCGCGCGCAACAGGGCGGCGAAACGCCCGTTGGACAAGGGAGTGATGCCAATGGGGTCGAACGCGTTGTTGATCACGCGCGTCCAGACGTGGGTGCCATCGGAGGTGAACTTGGTGATGAACCCGCGCAGTCCGGGCCCTCCCATGCCGAGGGTGCGCCCACCGATGTAAAGATCACCGGTAACGGGATCCTCCGTCACGGTGTAACCCTCATCGGCACTGGCGCCATCCACACCGCGGGCCCAGAGTTCCTCCCCTTGTGCGCCGGTGCGCACCAGGTACGCGTTCGGTGCGGGCCCGCCCAGGCTGTCGCCGTATCCCACCAGTGCCATGCCTCCATCAAAGCAGCGGATGGCTTCGTACGCCCAGTCCCATCCCGCACTGCCGTAGCTCCAGGAGTCGAGAACGGTACCGTTCGAGTCAACGCGCTCAAGGAGCATGTCGTACGAGCCCGCACCGCTTGCGCGCCCGGCGATCAGCGCGCCATCCCCGATCCCGGTGAGGGTATGCACCGCGTTGGAGTTGAAGCCCACATCAATGATGCGCTGATACAGGACATCGCCGTTCATGTTCAGTACATGCAGGATGCCATCGCGCGAACTGGTGTTCGGTCCCATGGCATACCCGCCCATCAGGATCCGGTCATTCATCACGGCGATGCTGTGATCGTACAGTCCTTCGTCGTTGGCGGCGTCGGCGAGGGCGCGCGTCCAGAGCACCTCTCCGGAGGTATCGGTACGCAATACGATCACGCCGTCACCCAGTTCAGCCCCGAATACGAAGCTCCCGTCGGGAAGCTCATGGCCGCCGGCCACATTGGTGAGGTCGGGAACGGTGATCTTTATTTCGAAGCTGTTCTGGGCATGCAACGCGAACACGGGGCATGCCATTGCGATCAGTGCCAGGGTACGGATACGGGTCATGAGCGGGTGCGGTGTGTTGATCCCGCAAGGATAGGCCGGATCGATGACATGGTGCATCCCGGTGGCCACGGTCGGGCTTCCGTCCGATCACCCTCCGTTGTTCCGGACGGACGACCGTGGCTGACGCATCAGGTGCGCTAAGGCACCTGCTCGTAGCGCACAGCATTGGGCGTGCTGCCCCCGATGGTCTGCAGGATGATGTCGCGGTCGTTGTTCACGCCCGTGTATTTCACCTTGCCGTCCAGGTTGATATCGGACCGATGATAGCTCGTCACCACACTGTTGGGTATGTTTCCACCCAGGGCATAGAGCACTGGATCGCGATCGTTGCCCGATCCGGTGTATTTCACCCCGTAAGGGGCCCCCAAGCTCCACGCGTCGCCGGGCCAAAGGGTGCGCGTGGTGCCCACGACCTTCCGCGCCGCATCGGTATTTGGAGTGGGCAGGGAGAAAAGCGGGGAGTTGGTCGCGCTGGCGTCGAACAGGACCGGCGTGGAGTTCAGGTTCAGCGGCTCCGCGCTCATCACCCCCAAGTGGTTACGGTGCCGTACCACCACCCGGCAATTGCCAGCCTTCAGCGGTAGCAGCACGGGTGATGTGCCGTCCATGTCCACGATGTCACCATCGCGCTGGATGAGCACGTTGCGCTTCGCATAAGTCTCGTAGGGGTACACGGGCTGGCCGAAGCGCAGGTCGATCCATGCCCAGTCCACGATGGCGTTGTTGCCGCTGATGCCCAGCACACCTGTTCCGATGGTCTCGCCGCCCACGGGCGTTGTGGCCGCACCGGGCGGGCTCATGGGTTGGGAGGCCGGTATCAGGCCCGCTGTGCGCAGGTCGTCGCGCATCAGGTTCGCTCCGGGCACGTAAGCACCGTCGAGCCAGGCCTTCGCGTTCAACAGGGCACCGCTGCCTTCCACCACCAGGGCCATGTTGTCGAAGTGGACCACGCCATTGCCGCCACCGAACGTGTGCGCCGCGAATCCGATGCCGAACACCTGGCCGGGTGCCAGTACCGGAACTGTGGTCTGGTAGTACATCTCCTGCCAGTTCGCGAGCGGTTCACCTACTTGAAAACCGGGATCCGGGATCGTTTGTAACACACCATTGCCGTCCACGGTGATAGCGGTCACTTCCACTGATGAGCCGATCGGGACGGGGATGCCCTCCTCCAGGCGGACCAGGAATTTCACCCGCACCACATCGGCAGTGGTGACCTGTGGCAGGAGCTGGTAAAAGCGGGGAGGTGGAGGCCATAAGCCGGTCCCGGGGTCACCCGACGGGCAGGACGCGAAGTCGGGGGAAGTGGCTTGTATGGCCATGGCAAAGTTCCCGCCGTACGGTGCCGAGGAAGAGGTGGGCCAGGCCCATTCGGGGCAGTGCATCACCCATCCGTTGCCGCCTTGCTCAAAACCGGGATCGGTGAACTGCGCGCAAGCACCGACCGGGAAGAGGCCGATGAGCAAGGTCGGCGCAAGCAGTTTCTTCATGGGTGGAAGACGGGATGAACGTGTTCGGGTTGCCGTGTACCGTACACCTGATGCGGATCCGGTAGGCCGCTCACTCCCCGCCCTCCGCTTCTGCCAGCACCCGTTCAAATCGGCGATCGGGAATGATCCAGACCAAGGCCACCAGCGCGTAGATCACGACGGAGACCACAGGCACCCAGAAGGCTGCGATGATGGCCATCAGGTATGCCACACCGGAAAGATTGCCCTTGAGATCATTACCCAGAGCTTTCTTGAGGATGGAGCCGGGGCCTTGTTTCCGGATGATCATGCGCTGCAGGATGCCCCAGGCCGATGCCGCCATCAACAGCACGGACCCGTACAGTGCGGTGGGCACGGGAGCCAAATGATTCTCGCCCACCCACGCCGTGGTGAAAGGGATCAACGAGAGCCAGAAGAGCAGGTGCAGGTTGGCCAAGAGCATGGCCCCGCTCACATGCGTCACCGTGTGGAACAGGTGGTGGTGGTTGTTCCAGTAGATGCCCACGTAGATGAAGCTGAGCACGTAACTGAGCACGTTGGGCAGCAGGGGCAGCAGGTCCCGCGCCGATGTGCCCTCGGGTACCTTGAACTCCAGCACCATGATGGTGATGAAGATGGCCATCATACCGTCGCTGAAGGCTTCTATGCGGTTGGATCCCATGGTGAGCGTATGGAATGATGAACAGGGTCTGGAGGACGAACGATAGGGCCGGTTCCCGAAGCGGATCCGCCGGGGTCGAATATCGGAGGAGACCGGCACCGATCTCTCGTCCATGCGTGGTCAGGGCAGCTTCACGAAGGGCATGAGCCGTGATCCGGTGGAAGTCGTGATCCGTGCGGTGAAGTGCCCGGGAACGATGCCGTGCAGGTCCAGATCCCAACGTTGCCGGGCCGGCCCGGTGGCACGGGCCACCATGCGGCCACGCGTATCGGTCAGTTCGATCCCGGTGATGTTCGCGTTGGAAGCCGCACGAATGGTCAGTTGCTCCGTGGCCGGGTTCGGGAATAGCTCCACATCCGGTCCATCCATCGCGTACATGCCGGTCGGGCATGCCTCGAAGGCCCCCGCATCAAGCAACGCGTGCTGGCACCTCAATACCGAATTCGCAGGATGGACGTACTCGTACAGGGCGACCAGGGGATAGCCGCTGCTGCCAAGGCCTGCCGGCTGTCCGATGCCGAATGCGGGAGAACTCCCGGTGATGTGGTAGTCATAGTCGTCCGGATCGGCGAAGTCCGCTGCGATGATGTCGGTGATGCGCAGGTTGGCGAGCGTGTCCATGTCGTCAGGCCACGCGGACATGAATTCACCACCACCGGCCAGCACATTGTTGTATGCTTTGATGTACACCTCGGGTGGGGATTGGAAGAAACTGCCATTCACCTTCTCGTTCACCAGCGTATTGTTCACCGCGTACAGTTCCTGCGGTCCTGGATTGATCAGGCCCTCCATGCCGAAGCCGACCAGGTTGCTGTTCTGGCTTTGCAAGCCTTGTTGGATCACGTTTCCGATCAGATAGGCCTGTCCGCCGTTGGGCAGGTCGATCTCGCGGCTCGCAGTACCGTCATCCTCATTACTGAAGCGGTTGTACTCGATCACGTTCACCCAAGCGCGGCTCTTCAGTTCATGGCCCACATCGGCGTGGTGGCTGTAATTGTACCGGAAGATGAGCGAGTCGATGTTGCCGATGTACAGGTTGTGCGAATAGCCATCGCCGAAGCCATGATGGCCGAATTCGCTGTGTTCGATGCGAACGGTGCTCGGATGATACTCACCGCACAGGATCCCGTTCTCGTTGTGGTGGAACCAGCAGTGCCGCACGGTGAGGTTCAACCCTTCCAGCCGGATACCCGCGCCGTTGTGGTCCGGCACCTGGCACTCGCTGAACTCGATCCATTCCACGGTGCAGTTGTTCCCCTGGATCACCCAGATGGCTTTGTCGCCCCAACTCAGGCCGTTGCTCTCCAGGTGTGCGAAGCCGCCCACACCGCGCAGCACCAGATCATCGGCCTGCCAGCGCGCCACATCGCTCGGGTACACACCCGCTAAAATGTTCACGGTATCGCCGTCCCCTACGAGCGTGGAGACTTGGCTGGGCAGTGTCCAGGACTGGTCCGGTCCAACGGTCCACGTGGTGGCATGGGCCAGGGCGGTATTCAGCAGAACGGTAACGAGTAGTAAGCAACGCATGCCCTAAAATACGATGGTCCGACTCGGAGCAGGGTATTGTTCGTCCGTGATTTTCGGGCTTCCGTCGAACCGTTCCGGGTCCTCGTGCGTAGAACGGCCGCTCATCCGACCATGCACATCATCCGATCCGCCTTAACGGCCACTTGCGCCTTCCTCGTGGCCACCGCATTTCCAGCGACCATCACTTGGACCAACGGCGCCGGGACCGGTGTGTGGAACAATGCGGCGAACTGGAGCAGTGGCACGATCCCCGGAGTGAACGATGTGGCGCTCTTCGACGGCAGTTCCGGAGCCGACTGTGCGATGAACGTGGCGGTGAACGTGCAGGGGATCCTCGTGAACGCCATGTACACGGGCATCCTTACGCAACAAGCAGGCATCTCGGTGACCGTGGGCACCTCGGGCTACATCCAGCACGGGGCCACCTTCCAAGGGGGAAATGCCGATATCACATTGAATGCCGGCAATTTCACCTTGACCGGAGGAAGCTTCACCACAACATCGGGCGCGTTGACCATCGGAGGTACGCGCACCATCAGTCAAACCCTGTTCGCACAGTTCGGCGGCACTTTCAACCACAACAACGGCTCTCTGGTGGTGACCCCGTATTGCAATGTGGGCCCGATGCTCACTTGGACGCTGGATGTGCTGCCCACCACGGTATTCTACGATGTGGTGATCAAGGCAAGCCATGGCTGGACAAGACCTCAAGTGGCCACGGCGCCGGGTGATGTGGTCAACGCTTCGCATGATCTCCGGCATATCGATGGATACCTCACCGGACAATTCGCAGTGGGGAACGACTTGGAGGTCAGCGCGAACGCGGATGGCGGTACGGGTCTGATCACGGTGGACGGCATCGGCGCGCAGACGTACAGCGTGGCGGCCGGATCCCCGCGCACGTGCCGGGTCGAAGTGGACAAGCCCTCGGGCAGCTTCATCCCGACCATGGGCACTACGGACTTTTTGGTACAGGCCTTCAGCCTGGTGGCCGGGGACTTCACAGCGCCCAGCGGCGAC
>JAFDZE010000134.1 GCA_018267155.1 Bacteroidota bacterium
TACCTCATACCACGTAACAAACATCCAGGACCATCGCAGCATCGGTCACCCGCAGGGATCTGGATCGGCTGGCGGTGCCCGCGATCATCGGCGGCATCGCCGAACCGATCATCGCACTTACGGATACGCACTTCGCCGGTCGCATCGGACCGCACGACCTGGCCGCGGTGGGCATCGGCAGCAGTTTTTTCCTGCTTGTACTGTGGGTGCTGGCCCAAACGCGAAGTGCCGTGCTGGCCGTGGTGGCGCGCTACTACGGTGCTGAACGGCTGGACGAGGTACGCGACCTGATACCCATCGCCCTCTGGCTGAACATCGGCTTGGGCGTGGTCTTCTACGCGATCACGGTACCTGCGGCGCATGCCATCTTCAGCCTGTACACGCCCGATGTGGCGGTACAGGACAAGGCCATGGGCTACTACACGGTCCGTGCCCTCGGCCATCCGCTCGCGCTGGCCGTGTTCGCGCTCACGGGGGCCTTCCGGGGCATCCAGAACATGCGCTGGGGCATGTGGGTCAGCATCATCGGGGCGCTCATCAACGTGGCGCTGAACCCGCTGCTCATCTTCGGACTGGGGACTTGGGGAGGGCTGGGCATCAACGGCAGCGCCTTGGCAAGCGTGATCGCACAGGCCTGCATGTTGTGCATCGCGCTCTTCATCACCCGGACACGCACACCCTTCGACCTGTTCCCCCGTCGATGGCATCATCCGGAATTCGTGCCATTGCTGTTCAACAGCGGCAACCTCATCGCTCGCACCATCACGCTCAACTCCTGTTACTTCCTGGGCAACCGCTATGCCTCGCATTACGGACTGGCGGCCATCGGTGCGCACACCATCGCCATGCAACTCTGGCTGTTCAGCGCCTTCTTCATCGATGGGTACGCCGCAGCGGGCAGCGTGATCGCCGGGCGGCTCAACGGCGCGGGCGACAGCAAGGAGATGCACCGGGTGAGCTGGCAGGTGGTACGGATCACCGTGATCATCGGTGCCGGTCTGGGCTTGTTGTACGTGCTGTTCTACGACGTGCTCGGAGGCCTTTTCACAACGGATGTCACGGTGCTCGCGGCCTTCCATGCGGTGTTCTGGCTGGTGGCCGTCACCCAGCCGGTCAACGCCATCGCCTTCGCCTGGGACGGCATCTTCAAGGGCATCGGCCATAGTCCCGAACTGCGCAACGCCCTGCTCTTCGGCACGTTCGGCGTGTTCGTCCCGGCCATCATGATCGCCGATCACTATGGCCTGCAGCTGCATGGCATCTGGATCGCCTTCGCGCTATGGATGATCGCCCGGGGCGTATGGCTCACCGTGATCTTCGAGCAGCGGTACGGAGCGGTACGACAAGCGGCATGACGGGCCATTCCACGCGCCGGGTGCCGAACAACCATCTTTGACCGCATGGGCCTCCCGCTCCGTGCGTTCCATCAGCGTGTCGTGCTGGCGTCCATCGTTGTGCATGCCGCAACGGCCTGGTTCAGCACCGGGTGGTACGGCGACGACGAGCACTACCAGGTGATCGCCTTCGCACAGCAGCGCATGGGCGAACTGCCCGCGCATGAGCTGGCCTGGGAGTTCGACGCTCGGATCCGTTCAGCTTTCCTACCCAGCATTACGTATGGCATGGTCCACCTGTGCCGCACGATCGCCATCACCGACCCGTTCGTCATCACCTTCGGCCTGCGGCTGATCACCGCCCTGTGTGCCCTCCTGGTGGTGCATTTTTTCGTGCGCTCCGTGCTGCCGCAGGTGAGCGGGCCGCTCCAACGGCCTTACGTGCTGCTCGCGTATTTCCTGTGGTTCCTGCCGTACCAGCACGTGCGCTTCGCGGCCGACAGCTGGGGTGGGCTCCTATTGCTCGCGGGCATCACCGCGCTGTTGAACGACGGCAGGAACAAGCGCGCAGGGCTGTTCGCGGGCATTCTGTTCGGCCTGGCAGTCCAGGTGAAGCCGGCGGTGGGCGTCGCCTGTGTGGGCATGGTCCTCTGGTGGCTCGCGAACGGGGATCGTCGCGCAGCACGCGCGGCACAGCTGGTCCTTGGGTTGCTGGCGGCCTTGATCGGAGGTGGCCTCCTGGATGCGTGGTTCTATGGCCGCCCCTCTCCTGTTCTCCTGAACTACCTGCACATGGCGATCACCGGCAGTGGTCCTTTGCCGCTGGGAACATACCCGTGGTTCTACTACGTTCCATGGATCATCAAATATGCCATCTGGCCCATCGGTGCGTTGATCCTGGTCGCACTGCTGCTGCTCACTTGGCGCTCGCCACGGTCCTGGCCGGTGTGGACGGTCTGGCCCTACCTCCTGGTGTTGAGCCTGGTCCCGCACAAGGAGGTGCGCTTCCTCTTCCCGCTGGTGGACCTGGTCCCCGTGGTACTCGTACTGGCCTGGCAGGCCCTTCCCGAAGGCCGTGCGAAGCGGACCCTGGCAAGCCATGCCGTGCTTGTTCCGTTGGTGGTCATCAACCTGTGCGCGCTGCTCGTGGCGGGCATCACCGCAGCGGGCACAGGTCGCACCCGCCTGGCCGGAGCACTCCGGCACGAACATGTTCCAGGTCCAACAACCATCGGTTATGCCTTGGATGAGGTCGGGATCTGGAAGATCCGCATCCCGTCCTTCTACTTGCCCACCAACATGACGGACATCGGATCATGGCGATCCGGATCGGACAATACCGCGCCCACCTTCCTGATCGCTCCCTTACCGGATCCACGCATGTCGAACCCGGCAGCGACCGCGCCTGCGGGATACAAGCGGATCGCCTCAACCGGGCCGTCGTGGGTTGAACCTCTGTTCTGGCTGTACAACCCCGACCGGCCACCGCCGTACCTGCTGTACGTCCGAAGCTCGCGGATCGGAACTCCGTAGCGCCGGTGCCGCGCCGGGAGGCCCGTACCTTCGCCCGGCACGATCATGCGTTGCTGGCCCCTGCTCCTGGTCCTCCTGATGGCGGCACCCGTTCTGCATGCGCAGGACACCACGGACTACGCACCCCCTCCAACGCCGAAAGAGAACACGGCGAAACGCCCCTTCAAGGATCGCATCTGGTACGGCGGCGGCATCGGTCTGAACTTCGGTACGGTCACCTCGATCCAATTGGAGCCCATGGTGGGCTACAAGGTGGACCGCAAGGGAAAATTCTCCGTTGGCCCAGGGATCACGTGGTGGTACCTGAACGATGGCCGGTACCGGCCGCGGTATGAATTCAACGCGTATGGCTACCGGCTTTTCGCACGCTACCGCGCGATCCCCCAAGCGTACCTGCATACGGAGTTCCTCCACATGAACGCGCAGCGCTACTTCGGCAACGAGGGGGTGCGGCGCATCTGGGTACCTCATCTGCTGGCGGGTGCGGGCTTCGCGCAATCGCTCGGCGGGCGCAGCGCGATCTACCTGCAGGTGCTGTGGGAATTGTTGCAGGATCCCAACAGCGTGTATTACGGCCAGGGTCCCATCATCAGCGGGGGCGTGGGCCTCGGTTTCTGAACCATGGCGAAGGGGCGCACGCTGCGACGCATCCGCAACAGCTTGATCGGTATCGTGGTGGTGCTGGGGCTGGCCACGGCCTGGTTCGCTTGGGCGGTCCGATTGGAGGATCCGCTGGACAAGGGCGAGACCGCGACGGTGCCTGTCCGCACGCACGGCGCCGATGGCCGCTGGCATGTGGGGCGCAATTGGCTCGGCCGCGACAGTGCGGGACTGTACGAAGCGTACATCGAGGGCGGCGACCTGGAGCGCGGGCTGGCCTACGGGGCGCTGGCCAGGGAGCTGATCGCCGAACAGGAGCGCATCTTCACCGACCGCTTGCGCCAAATGATCCCCAATGTCCGGTTGGGCATGCTCAAGTACTTCACGGCCTGGTACGACCGCGACCTGGACGAGCACGTGCCACGGGAATACCTCCGCGAGATCTATGGTGTGAGCCGCTCAATGAGCGATGCGTACGACGGCATCGGCCCCAAGTACATGCGATCGCTGAACTACCACGCGGCGCATGACATCGGTCACGCCCTGCAGGACCTGGCGGTGGTGGGCTGCACCTCGTTCGCGGCCAAGGGTGGGCGTACCGATGACGGGCACTTGCTCGTGGGGCGCAATTTCGATTTCTGGATGGGCGATGATTTCTCCCGGGAAAAGCTGGTCACCTTCATCCGGCCCACGGAGGGCATCCCGCACGTCCTGGTGGGCTGGGGCGGTTTCATGGGCGCGGTGAGCGGCATGAACCTCGAGGGGCTCACCGTCACCATCAACGCCGCGCGCAGCGCGCTTCCGTTCGGGGCACGTGCACCGATCTCGATCGTCACTCGCGACATCCTGCAGCACGCGGCCACCATCGATGAGGCCGTGGCCATCGCCAAAAAACACGAGGTCTTCGTGAGTGAGAGCATCCTGGTGGCCAGTGCGCGTGATGGGCGGGCTGTCATCATCGAGAAGGCACCGGACGGCATGGGCGTGTTCGACCCCGGTGGTGACCTGGTGACCTGCGCCAATCATTACCAGAGCGAGCGCTTCGCCAACAGCGCGGCCAACCAGGCCAACATCCGCGAGAGCGACAGCATGGCGCGCTTCCGCCGGATGGACCAGCTCGTCGATTCCGCCGGCACGATCGACCCGGTAAAAGCCGCCGCCATACTGCGCGACCGGTACGGCATGAACGGTGCGCCCATCGGCCTGGGCAACCCGATGGCCATCAACCAGATGATCGCGCACCACGGCGTGATCATGCGCCCCGCCGACCGGCGCATCTGGGTGAGCGCCTGGCCGTACCAGATGGGCGCCTTCGTGTGTTACGACCTCCGCGATGTCTTCGCCCGGTGCGCCATGGACAGTATCAGCGGTCCAATCAATGATCCTTCACGAACGATAGCTGCGGACCCGTACCTGTCCACGCCTGCGTTCGCGGAGCAGCAGTGGTGGCAGGAGCAGCGCACACGCATCGCACTGGCCGGCATGACCGGTAAGACCATCGCGTTCACCCCGGCCGAAGAGGCGCGCTTCCTGGCCGCCGCTCCGGACAGCTACATCACGCGGATTGCGTTGGGCGATCTGCACCGGCTGCGGGGTGGGATGGCGGAAGCCGCCGATCACTACCGGGCCGCATTGGCATTGCCACTGCCCTCCCTGCAAGAGCGTACACGGTTGGAGGAGCGCCTGCGCGAATGCGACCAGACCACCACCGCACCATGACCTCCATCCGCACCCCGAACGCCGCAGAGGCACTGGAACGATCGCTCGCGCACGTGGACGACCTGCGCTCGCGTTCCCCATGGTACCGTGAACGGCTGGCGAAGGTCGGCCCGATCACCTCCTGGGATGACTTCCGGAACCTGCCCTTCACCACGAAGCGCGAGTTGAGCGAACACCACGACCGGTTCCGCTGCATGCCGCACAACGCCATCGCCGAGCACGTCTCCACCAGTGGAACTACAGGACGAGCAGTATCTTTTGTGCTGAGCGGCGCCGACGTGGACCGGCTGGCCCGCAACGAGCGCTACGCGCTGGGTCTGGCGGGCATCACGGCATCGGACACGGTCATGATCACCACCACCCTGGACAAGCGGTTCATGGCCGGTCTGGCGTACTGGCTGGGTCTGCGGGCCATTGGCGCGGGGGTGGTGCGCAGCGGACCCGGCGACGCGCGGGGCAAGTGGGAAACGGTTGTAGAGTGCGGGGTATCCACCCTGATCGCCGTGCCCTCGTTCCTGCTGGCCATGCTGCGTGAGTGGGAGAAGCACGGATTGCGGGCCGATCGCACGGCCATCCAGCGTGTGGTGTGCATCGGCGAACCGATCGCCAGCACGTTCGGGAAACCGAATCTTCTGGCCCAGCGCATCGCGGACCAGTGCGGGTTCTCCCTTCACGGCACGTATGCGGGCACCGAGATGGCCACCGCATGCACCGAGCGCGAACCGTTCGAGGGGCACGTGGTCCCGACCGAGCTGCTGCATGTCGAAGTCGTCGACGAGCAAGGCGCTCCAGTGCCGGAGGGCGGGATCGGGGAAGTGGTGGCCACGCCGTTCGGAGTGGAGGCCATGCCCCTGCTGCGCTTCAGGACCGGCGACATCTGTGCCTGGCGCATGGGCACCAACGAGGCAGGTACGCCAGCCATGTTGCTCGGGCCCGTGCTGGGCCGCAAGGAGCAGCGCTTGAAGTTGAAGGGCACCACCCTTTTTCCCGCGCAGGTGACCGACGCGATGAATGCCTTGCCGGAGCCGCCGGAATTCGTCATGGTGTGCGTGAAGGACGAGTACGGCGGTGATGAATTGGAGATCCTGGTGGACGCGGAAGGCGCCGCTTTGGGGCGGTTGCGAGAGCATCTTCGGGCAGCTTTGCGCGTGTCTCCTCGGCTCACCACATTGCCCCGCCAGGCGATCGCCACGATGAAATGGCCTCCCGGGGCGCGCAAACCGCACTTCTTCATCGATCGGCGAGATATTTGAGCGGTCCTTGGCGGCGCGGACGAAAAGCGCCACTTTCGCAACGAACGAACACCACGAACACCGATGATGGATCCTGTTACCGGGCGTATGTCCGCCCTTACGCTGTCGATCGCGCTGGTCTGCACCGCACCCTGTACCGCCCAAGTGACCATGGCGGACATTCTTCAGAAAAAAGCACCACTGACCTGTGTGGGCCTGGATTTCTCTGAAGCGCACTTCACCCCCCGTTTCGAATTCCAGAAACTCGAGCAACGCGGCTCGGTGTTCCTCAATGAATGGAACAACCTGATCGAGGCCGAGCCGGCCAAATACGATCTAGGGATCCCCATGGGCCTGGATTATGTGGGCAATGTGACCTCATACGTCCTGAGCGCGAACGGGAACTTCCAACCCGGCAAGGCCTTCCAGGCGGCCACCGGCCCGCTCACCGACCAGCAGATCGCCAGCATGGTGGGCAAATACCCCACGAAAGGAGTAGCTGGCGCCGGCGTGGTGTTCCTGGTGAACAGCTTCAACAAGACGGCCGAGCAGGCGCAATTCACCATGGTGTTCTTCGACATGGCCACGCACAAGGTCCTGCACACCGAGCGGCTGCAAGGCAAGCCGGGAGGGTTCGGCTTGCAGAACTTCTGGGCCGGTGCGCTCGTCAACGTGCTCAAACAGATCCAGACGACCTATGCCCCGGCATGGCGCGTGCGCTACGCCCAATAGGATGCACCATTCGGACGTGCTCGTGATCGGTGCCGGGCCGTCCGGAACCGCTGCCGCATCCTGGCTGGCCCAGCGCGGCCATTCGGTCACCGTGGTGGACCGCGCTGTATTTCCGCGCTTCGTGATCGGCGAAAGCCTGCTGCCGGTGAGCATGGGGCATTGGGAGGAGACCGGCCAGCTGGCCGCGCTGAAAGCCCAGAATTACGCGATCAAGGCCGGGGCCAACTTCTACCGGAACGGCAAGATGTTCGACCTGGCCTTCGGAGAAAATTATACCCAGGGTTGGACATGGACCTGGCAGGTGCCTCGGGACCACTTCGACAACGTCCTGGCGATGGAGGCCCAGCGCCTCGGCGCGAGGATCCATTTCGGCCACGAAGCGTTGCGGGTCGATCTGGAACATGGCGAAGGCGTGGAACTGGTGACACGGCACAACGGCAAGGAGCATCATTTCACGGCCCGGTTCCTCATCGACAGCAGCGGCTACGGCGGCACACTGGCGAAACTGCTGGATCTGCACGATGTTCCTGCTGGCAACGGCCGCATGGCGCTTTTCGCACATGTGCGCGAGAGCGAGGAGCACCGCGGCAAATACGCTGACCCGATGCGTATCAGCTTCGAGGTGCTGGCGCAGGACCTCTGGTTCTGGAGCATCCCGTTCAGCGATGGGCGCACCTCGCTCGGTTTCGTTGGTCACCACAGCCACTTCGACGGGCCTATGGGCACGGGCTCCGGACCGACCGCCATGCATCGGATGCTCGAACTGCCCAAGGCCTTCAGCGACCGGTACCAGGGTGTCGAGTTCGTGCATGGACCGCAGGTCATACGCGAATACACGCACTACAATCAGACGCTCACGGGGCCCCGATACGTGCTCACGGGCAATTGCGCCGGCTTCCTGGACCCGGTGTTCAGCAGCGGCGTCGCCTTTGCCACGGAGAGCGGACTGCTGGCCGCGAAGCTGCTGGACCGGCAGTTGAAAGGCGAACAGGTGGACTGGCCGAATGAATACGAGGCATATATCCGGCAGGGTGCCGACGTGTTCCGCTCGTACATCGAAACCTGGTACAACGGCGACCTGCAGGATGTCTTCTTCGCGGACGACGTGGAACAGTCGCACAAGGAGAGGATCATCTCGGTGCTGGCCGGCTATGTCTGGGACCGGACCAACCCGTACGTCAGCAAGCACGAGCGGGCGATCCCCGCTCTGGCCGAGTCCCTGCGCCTGCGCGATGCGGAGCGCCGGAAAAACCTCCAGCGAACGACCTGAAATGACGATCACAGAGCAGAAGACGGACACGGACATCACCGCCTCGGAAGCGCGTGCGGCCGCACAACGCATCGCCTTCGGGCCCGTACTGTTCCAGGCCTGCCAGACCATGCGCAGGAATGGGCTCTTCGATGCGCTGCGACGTGGGCGTCAGGCAGGAAGCACCGAAGTGGAACTCCTGGCCGCCACCGCCTTGTCGCCGTACGGCCTGCGCGTGCTGCTGGACATCACCCTTACCTCGGATGTGGTATGGCAACAGGATGATCGCTACGGGCTCACCAAGACCGGTCACATGCTGGCCTCGGACGAGATGACCCGGGTGAACCTGGATTTCGTGGATGACGTGTGCTATGCTGGGCTCCAGCACCTGGAGGAGTCCATCCGCGAAGGGAAGCCGGCCGGTCTGCGCGAACTGGGTCCCTGGAAAACGGTATATGAAGGGCTGGCCCACCTTCCCGCAGCGGTGCGCAAGAGCTGGTTCGAGTTCGACAACCACTACTCGGACCGCTCCTATCCGGCGGCATTGCCCATCGTGTTCCGCGAGCGGCCCGGCACCATCATGGACGTGGGCGCCAACAACGGGAAGTGGAGCCTGGCCTGCCTTCAACACGATCCGCAGGTACGGATGATCGCCGTGGACCTGCCAGGGCAACTCCGCGACCTGGAACGCAACCTCACCGCGGCGGGCATGTCCCATCGCGTGGACCTGCGCCCCACGGACATGCTCGATCCAACGAGCACGCTGCCTTCCGGTGCCGACGTGATCTGGATGAGCCAGTTCCTGGATTGTTTCGGGGAGGACGAAGTGGTGAGCATCCTGCGGAAAGCGCATACGGCCATGGCACCGCACAGTGCGCTCTACATCATGGAAACCTTCATCGATCGGCAACGCTTCGAGGCGGGAGCGTTCTCCCTTGCGGCCACCTCGCTCTATTTCACGGCCATGGCCAACGGCAACAGCCGGATGTACAGGGCCGAGCATTTCGAGCCGTTGGTGGAACAGGCCGGGCTGCGCATCACCGAGCGCATCGACGACCTGGGGCTGGGGCACAGCCTGCTGCGCTGCGTCCGGCCGTGATCAGTTCGCGGCGTGGATGCGCCCCAACAAATGGCTCTTTCCCACGAGTTCGGCGCAGGTTGATACCGAACCAACGGTAACACCCAGCAGGCCGTGCAGGTTGAGGTTCTGCCCTGTGAGAAGCAGATTCGGCACTTTGGTGCGCGGTGAGAGGAAGGTGCGCAGGGGCGATGAACTGTCCTTGCGGATGCCGTACATATTGCCGTCGGGCGTACCGATGAAATCGCGGAAGGTGAGCGGTGTGGTGCTGTGAACACCGGTCACACCGCGCCGCAGGCCGGGGAAACGCTCCTCCAGTACGTCGAGCAACCGCTCCTGGTGCGCGTGTTTGAAGTCCTCGTACGCCGGCCCGCGCTCACCGGGCTCGGCAACGGTCCGATGCGTGCCGGCCCACGGGGCGCATGCGGAATAGCGCATGTACGTCATCATGGTGATGGCATCGGCATGTTCGCCACCGCGCGACGTGGCCGGGGTGGAGAACATGTAGGCCGAGGGCGCGGCATCGGCGGCATCCACGGCTCCCCACACATCGGGCACCAGGAATTTGTAGATGTTGCGATTGAGGTAGGGAAAGGAGCCCGGCTTCATGGCCAGGTGAAGGATGAAGGTGGACACGGTGTTGTCCAGCGAGCGGATACGGGTGCGGTAAGCGGGACGGATGTGGCCCGGAGGGATCATTTCCAGCAACATGGCCGGGTGGATGTTGGCGATGCACCAGCGGCAGGAGAAGACATCCCCATCGGCCGTGCGTACCGCGCGCACGCCGTTGCCATCCATGTCCAGACCGGTGACGCGCTTGCGCGCGTGGATCACGGCACCGGCGCTCCGGGCATTGCTGGCCAGGTGCTTGGCGATCTGGGAGCCTCCGTCAACACAACGCCAGGCACTCTCCACGAAGGTGTTCACCACTAGGGCGTGCATGTAGAAGGGCGAACCGTGGTCGCCCGCGTACAACGCATTGCTGCCCGCGAGCACCGCGCGCAGCGTGGTGTTGGGCGTGAGCGATGCGATGACCTGTTCAGCGTTCAGGGTGAGGCGATCGTCCATCCACTCGTGCTCATCGGCATCGCGCAGGCGGTAGAGCGGGAACCGGTCACAGGTGTCCCGCACCAGCCGGGCATACCGCTCCAATGCACCGCGTTCACCCGGGAATAATGCAGCAAGCCGGTCAACGAAGTTGTCCCAGCCCTGCGCATGCGGATACTGTTCCGGGTCACCCTGGAGTTCCACCACATCGAAGGCATCCATGTCCATGCGCCGCAGCTTCAGCTTGTCCATGATGCCGTAATAACTGAAGTAGCGGTGCAGGTTCTGTCCTGGCTCCAGTCCACCGATGTAGTGCACACCGGTGTCAAAAACGGTCTTGTTCCGGCTGAAGACCTGCAGGCTTCCCCCGAGCTGCTGATTCATCTCCAGCACGCAAACGCTCATGCCCTCGCGGGCCAGGGTAACGGCGCACTGCAGACCTCCGAGGCCTGCGCCCACGATCACCACATCGAACTCACGGTCGTGCATCGGTTGCGGAAAGTATGGCCAGTTCGTTGGATGTACGGGCCTCGGCCAGAGCCCATTCGACGGCGAGACCCGCTTCGGCGGCAATGGCCAGCAAGGTGTCCTTCGCCATGAAGTGCAATTCGCCCGAGGTCTTGTTGAATCCGATGCCTGTGGAGAGCCGCTCCGTCCAACGCGTGCGCACGTGCCGGGCCCCGGGCGCCGAGAAGCCATCGCGCAGCAGGATGGAGCCACCGGGACGCAGGTTGCGCGCACAGGCCAGCAGCAAGGCGCGCTGCGCGGTCGGGTCCATATAGTGCAGCACGTCCTTGATCACATACGCATCCGCGGGCGGGGGCACGAGGTCCCGAAGGTCCGCCTGGTTGAACGTGATGCCCTCATCCTTGCTGTAACAGTGCCGGGCCATCAGCACCTTCTCCTCATCACGCTCAAAAGCCATGATCCGCCGGGCGGGCGCACTCCAGTACAGCAGGCGGCTCACCATGCCGTGCCCCGCACCCAGATCGACCACCGTGGCGTCCCGGGCGATGCGGGCATGCAGCAATTCATGCAGGTCCCGGTCCATGCGGGCCTTCACACGCGTGTACCATTCGATCACCGGGCCCTTGTACGTGAAGTTGCGGATGAGCCGCTCATGGAACCAGGATGGCGTCTCCCGTGCCGCACGTATTTTTTCATACTCCTCCTTGAACCAATGGCTGATGGCCTTCGTCCGGGCCCGATACCCCTGCCCGAAGCGCGGTTCATCAGGCATGATCGCCGGAAGTGTCCGCATGGAGATGGTCGTATTCTTCAACAGGGCATCGCTCCTGCCCATAGCCTCGCCGAAACCGTGCAGCACCACCGGGATGATGGGAACATTGAGCGCTTCGGCCATCTGGAAGGCCCCCTTGTGGAACCGGCCGATGGTCCCGTCCTTCGATCGGGTGCCTTCCGGAAAAATGATGATCGAGAGTCCCTGTGCCATCAACCCACGGGCCTTTTCCACATTGGCCTCCTGCCCATCGTCTGTGCAGAGGTACCCGGCGTAGCGCACCACGCGGCCGAAGAAGGGGCTGTTCCACACCCAACGGTTGGTCATCATCACCGCTTCCGGGGTGATCATGAGCATGGCGAGGATGTCGATGAAGGAGTTGTGATTCGCCACCAGGATGGCGGGGCGGTCCTTCACCGCCGCGCGGAAGCCCCGGATATCCTTGCGCACGTTCACCATGACGTACACGAGCGAGCCGGTGAACAGACTGATGACGCGCCGTGTCCAATGCTGTTTCATGCGCCCTGGGGCAGGCAGCACCAGGAATAGCAACCACAGGGCCGAGAGCAGAAGACAACCTGCCAAAAAGTATAAAAAAGCAAAAAGGGAGATGGTCAGCGAGAGCAGGGTGAAGGGTTGCTTGCCATTGGCCGCGCGCCCGGCGATGAGCAGGTGGAACAGGGCGGGTTGCACCGTGAGCGAGATGACGAGCAGGGCGGCCATGCCCGCCACGGAGAGGAAGGCGATGGAACGCAGGGCCGGGTGCTCCGCGAACACCAGCACGCCGGTACCGATGATCGTCGTGACGGCCGACAGGATCACCGCCCCACGGAATGAACGCGTGTGGTCCTCGCCAGTGCGGAAACGGGCGAGGAGACCCTCGCTGGTGAAGATGCAGTAATCATCGCCCAAGCCGAACACGAAGGTGCAGACCAGGATGTTCACGGCATTGAAGTGGATACCGAAAAGACCACAGATACCAAGTATCCACACCCAGCCCAGGGCCATGGGCAGGAAGGTGATGAGCGCCAGCTCGATGCGGCCGTAGGTGATCAGCAGGGCCAGGAAAACAATGAGCGAGGTGCGCCAGAGGATCCCGGCGAGATCATCGTTCACCAGTTGTTGCATGCGCTTGCCGAGCTTGTGGCGGTGCAGCACGCCGGTGCCGGGTTCCTGGGCGAAGGCCGCCTCCAGTCCCGCGATCCGGTCCGGTGGCAACATCAACCTGGCCGCCAGCACCACCTCGTTGCCGGTGTGCGCGACCACTTCGCCACTCAGGTTCAGGACAGCGCTGTCCGGTTCCCACGCTTGCGCATCGCCCAATTGACGGGTGAAGGATGCGAAGGCGTCCGGGACGAAACCATGATGCGCGGCGGCCTGCTGGACCCAGTGCTGGAAACGAGCGCCATTCGTCCCTCCGAACACGGCATCCCAGCGGGCCATACGTTCGGTCACGCCGGATCCCGAAGGATGCAGGTCGGTAGGCATCAGCGGTACCAGGCTGTCGTGTCCGGCATGCCGCACATGGGCGGTGGCCCGCTCCAACAGCACGCGAGCCTCATCAGCGGATGACGCATGGCCTTCCACGAGCACGGGCACCAGGCGGTCCTTCTCCCCTTCGAGCCGATCGCGCAGCGCCCGCATGTCGTCGGGGATCCAGCTGATGCGTTCGGGATCACCATCGAATTCCACGTGCGACGCGAACGGAACGAGTGCGCAGGTGGCCACGACCACGAAGGCAAGGCCCCACAGGCTGTGTTTGCCGGGGGCCCTGGGCGGCGCGTGTTCCGCTTCCACGGGCAACGGCACGGCGACAAAATGCGGCAATACCAGCAATACGGTAAGTGCGGCGCCGATGAGCATGCACACGGCCACGATGCCGAGATCGGCCAGGATCCGGCTCCCGGTGAAGGACAACGCCGCGAAAGCGAGCACGGTGGTGGTGCAGCCCAGGAGCATGGGTGCCGAGATCTCGCGCAGGGTGGCCGCGATATCCCGCCGATGGCGCAGGTGCGTGAAGAAGTGGAAGCAGTAGTCGAACGCGATGCCGAGCAAGGCGGCACCCGCACCCAGTGAAAGCGAGGAGATACCGGGGCGGGACCATGCCAGGGCGCCCCAGCCCAGAACGAAACCGATGGCCGGTGGAATGGTGAAGAGGATCGGTATGCGCCAGCTGCGATACCACCAGATAAGTATAGCCACGATGAGCACAAGTGCGAGGAGGCTCGTGTTGGTGGCGTCGGTGGTGATGCGTCGCGCGTTCACCGCTGCCATGGGCACTGAACCGAACACAGCGCCCGCGACCCCGGGCGCACAAGCCTGCGCGATCGCGGTGTTCAACGTATCGAGCACGCGCTGATCCTCCATCCGCAGGGTGATCACCACGATGGCCACTGTGCTGTCCGGTGTGAAGAGCTGCCCGTTCAGCAGGGTGATCCCGGCCATGCGCCCTGAGGCCATCAACCGACCGATCAGCGGAGTGGACAGGCCAAAGGGGTCGGCCAGGACGTTGTTCAGTTCCAGCTCGCCGCTGAAGGAGGCCAGGCGGTTCCGCACCGCACCGATCGCGCTGTCCACGGCCAGGCTGTCCATCCGGGCCACGCGGGCCAACACCTGCGCATCGGCGTACACGGGCAGTTGCGCATGGATCGAAGCGACCGCGTCTTCGAACACATCGGGATCGGGGCGGGTAAAAGCGCTGGCGATCAGGTCCGGATGTGCGTGCAGCAACCGCTCGGTGAACCGATCGGCACTGATCGAGAGGCTGTCCAGGGGAACGCCCGGCTCCCCGCTGAAACCGGCGATCACGCGCCCCTGCCCGGTACTGCGCAGCAGCGCCCCGTAGCGCTCCAATTCCGGCTCGTGGGGAAGCGCATCAAAAAGGTCCTGGCTGTATCGGGCGCCGGAGATGGACCACAGGGCCAGACCCAACGGCAGGGCCAGCAAGAATGGCCAGACCCAGCGCACACGCCGGGTCCGTAGGTACAACCACGCGATCAGATGGCCCATCAGAACCGCCACAAGGCAGCGCGGGTAAACATAGCGGCTCGCCGCAACTTCCTTTTATTTTCGCGGCCCTTTTCATGGGTGCCCCCATCTCCACGTCCGCCATTGCCACCGATATGGACCTCAACGGATTCATCGCGCACGTGCTGGCCGGAGCCCCGTTCGTACCGGCCCCGGCCGAGTTGGAACGGGCCAGGCGTACGTACGGGTACCTGAAGGACTTCGCGGCGGGCAAGGTCATCTACGGCATCAACACCGGCTTCGGTCCCATGGCCCAGCGTGTAGTGGCCACGGCCGACCAGGAGGCCCTGCAGTACAACCTGGTGCGCAGCCACGCGGCCGGGGCGGGCAACGCCTTTGCCGACGACGTGGTGCGGGCCATGATGCTGGTGCGCATGGTGACCTTCCTGAAAGGGGGGTCGGGCGTGAGCCTGCCGGTGATCGGGCAACTGGGAACATACCTTGAAAAAGGGATCTGTCCCATCGTGCCGGAGAAGGGTGGTGTGGGCGCCAGCGGCGACCTGGTGCAGCAGGCGCATCTGGGCCTGGGACTCATCGGTGAGGGCGAAGGAACGTACCGCGGTGAACGCCGACGGATGAAGGACATCCTGCAACAATGCGGCGTGAAGCCCGTGCGGCTCGACCTGCGTGATGGCCTGGCGATCCTGAACGGCACGGCTTGCATGACCGGCCTGGGCCTGCTGAACGTGTACCGGGCCAAGAGCCTGGTGGAGCACGCCATTGGCATGTGCGCCTTGCTGATGGAAGCGTTGGACACCTGGAACGACCACCTGAGCGCCCCGCTGAACGAGGCCAAACTGCATCCCGGGCAGCGCGAAGTGGCCCGCCGCATCCGTCAGGCTTTGGACGGGTCGAGCCGCATGCGCGATCGTGCCGAGCATTTGTACCGCGCGGCGGAGCACAGTTCCAACGGCACCTTCAACGACCTGGTGCAGGAGCACTACAGCATCCGTTGTGTGCCGCAAGTGCTCGGACCGATCCTCGAAACGGTACAACAAGCCGAGACCGTACTGCTCCGCGAACTGCATTCCGTGGATGACAATCCGTTCACCGTACCGGACGAGGGCGTATTCCACGGCGGCAACTTCCATGGCGATCAGGTATCCTTGGAAATGGACAAGCTGCGCCTGGCCATCGTGAAGCTCTCCATGCTGATGGAGCGGCAGCTGAACTTCCTGCTGAACGACCGGTTGAACCAGCGTTTCCCGCCCTTTCTGAACGTGGAGACCCCGGGGCTCACCCTCGGGATGCAGGGTATGCAGTTCACCGCTACCAGTACCACGGCCGAGAACCAGGCGTTGGCCACCTCGCTGTACATCCACAGCATCCCCAACAACCACGACAATCAGGACGTGGTGAGCATGGGGACCAACGCCGCATCAGCCACCGACCGCGTGCTGGCCAACACCGCCAAGGTGATGTCCATCCACGCCATCGCCCTTGCACAGGCCGTGGACCTCGCCGACTGCCGCAACGCGCTTTCGGCAACGGGCGGCCGCCTGTATGACCGCGTCCGTTCAGTGTGCCCGGTGATCGATTCCACCAGCGTGCCCACGGTGAGCATCGCCGCCGTGGAGAACGAACTCTTCAGTCCCGATGCGTCATGGCGGAAGTGAACATGGAGAAATGGGCCCTGATCACCGGGGCTTCGCGTGGCATCGGCCGCGCCATCGCACTGGAGCTTGCGCGAGCGCACCAGCTGCACATCATCGTGAACTACGCGAGCAATGCCGATGCGGCGCGCAGTACCGCCGATGAACTGGCCGCGCTCGGCGTGCGCACGTACCTGGCACCGTTCGATGTGCGTGATGCGCAGGCCGTGACGGCCGGGATCGACGGCTGGCGTGCGGCGAATCCCGGTGGCCGTATCGAGGTGCTGGTGAACAACGCCGGCGTCACGCGCGACAACCTCATGGTCTTCATGAAGCCCGAGGACTGGCATACGGTGATCGACATCCACCTCAACGGCTTCTTCAACGTGACCACGGCCGTGTTGCAGGGGCTCGTCCGCCAGCGCGGAGGCCGCATCATCAACCTGGTCTCGCTCAGCGGTGCCAAGGGTGTGGCCGGCCAAACGAACTACTCCGCGGCCAAGTCCGGCATCATTGGTGCCACGCGGTCGCTGGCGCAGGAAGTGGCCAAGCGCGGGATCACGGTGAACGCCGTTGCACCCGGCTTCATCACGAGCGATATGACCAAGGACCTGCCGGTGGACCAGCTGAAAGCGCTGGTGCCCATGGGCCGCTTCGGCACGCCCGAGGAAGTGGCCGGCGTGGTCTCCTTCCTGGTCTCACCCGCCGCCGCGTACATCACCGGCGAGACCATCCACGTGAACGGAGGACTGCACGCATGAACGGGCAACGGGTGGTGATCACCGGCATGGGCATCTGGAGTTGCCTGGGCCGCGACCTGGCCGAGGTATCCGATGCCCTGCGGAATGGCCGTTCCGGCATCGTCCTCGACCAGGAGCGCAAGGACATGGGCTTCCGCAGCGGGCTGACGGGCCGGGTATGGGTACCAGATGTGAAGGATCGATTGAACCGGCGCCAGCGCATCGGCATGGCGCAGCAGGTGTTCTACGCGTTCGAGGCGACCGAGCAGGCCATGAAGCAGGCCGGTATTGATACCGCATGGTGCGAACGGAACGAAGTGGGCATCATCTTCGGCAACGACAGCTCCGCGCTGGCCGTGACCGAATCGGTGGACACCATCCGTGCCAAGAAGGACACCACCCTGCTGGGCTCCGGCGCCATCTTCCAGGGGATGAACTGCACGGTGACCATGAACCTGAGCACCGTGTTCAAACTGAAAGGCGTGAACTTCACCCTCAGCGGCGCCTGTGCCAGCGGTTCGCACGCCATCGGCATCGGCTACCTGCTCATCAAGCAGGGCTTGCAGAAGATGGTCCTGTGCGGCGGGGCGCAGGAGGTGAACCCCTTCGCCTTCGGCAGTTTCGACGGCATTGGCGCGTTCAGCGTTCGCGAGGGCGACCCCACCGGGGCTTCGCGCCCCTTCGACAAGGATCGCGATGGGCTGGTGCCCAGCGGTGGTGCGGCAGCGCTGGTGATCGAGAGCCTCGAGAGCGCCCGGGCGCGCGGGGCCACCATCCTGGCCGAGATCACCGGGTACGGCTTCTCCTCCAACGGGGCCCACATCTCCGACCCCGACCTCGACGGCCAGGTGCGGGCCCTGCACATGGCCCTGGGAATGGCGGGCATCCCCGCTGAAAAGGTGGACTACATCAACGCCCACGCCACCAGCACCCCGGTTGGCGACCGCATCGAGGCACAGGCTTTGCATGCCGTGTTCGGGCAACGCAGGCCATGGGTCAGTTCCACCAAAAGCATGACCGGCCACGAGTGCTGGATGGCCGGCGCCAGCGAAGTGGTGTACTCCATGCTGATGCTCCTTGACGGATTTCTGGCACCGAACCTTAATTTGCAGGCGCCGGACGAGGACAGCGCCAAATTGAACCTGGTCCGTGAAACACGGAACGAGACCATTGACACCTTCCTCTCCAACTCGTTCGGCTTCGGCGGAACGAACTCCACACTGATCATTCAACGTTTCCAGGACAGTCAGACCGCATGAGCAATTCTACCCGTCAAGAGATCGAGGCCCGCACCATCAAGTTCCTCAGCGAGGAGTTCGAGGTGGATCCCGCCACGATCAAACCCGATGCACCGTTGAAGGAGACGCTGGCCTTGGACAGCTTGGACTATGTGGACCTCGTTGTGGTGATCGAGGAGAACTTCGGCTTCAAGGTGAACGCCGAGGACTTCATGAAGCTGGTGACCTTCAAGGATTTCTACGATCACATCGAGGCGAAGACGACCGCACAGGTCTGAGGCCTGTCAGCGTACACGGCCCGCAACACCACCCCCGATGGCCGCTTCGTGGACAGGCCAGAGCAAGGGCACTCCGCTCGGATACCGCATCTTCATCCTGGTCATGCGCACCCTCGGCGTGCGTGCTGCGCATGGCATGCTGTACCTCGTGGTGCCCTGGTACGTGCTCACCGGCCGCACGAGCAACCGGGCCCTGCGCGGCTACTTCCGGCGGCTGCGGGCAACTGACCCCCGTATCAAGGGATTATCGCTGGCCGGGTCGTACCGTGCGTTCGGCCGCACCATCATCGACAAGGTGGCTTTGCGGGCGGGGTTGGAAGATCGGTACACCTGGGCGAAGACGGGTCGCCAGCACCTGGTCGCCATGCTGGAGGCCGGACAGGGTGGTGTACTGATCAGTGCCCACCTGGGAAACTGGGAGCTGGCGAGCCACATGCTGCACGACTCGCCCGGAAAGATCAGTGTGGTGTTGCAGGATGGCGAGGACAGCCACATCCGCGAGGCCATCGAAGGCTCCACGTCTTCGGCACGCTTCGGCACCATCGCCCTGGGCAATGGGATCGAGCACCTCTTCCGCATTTCCGATGCGCTCCGCGAAGGTCAGGTGTTGTGCATGCACGGCGACCGCAACATGCCCGGTGCGCGCACCCGCAAAGCCCTGTTCCTTGGTGAGGAGGCCGTCTTCCCGGCGGGGCCGTTCGCACTGGCCGCTGCACAACGCGTGCCCGTGTGCATCGCCTTCGTTGTGGGCACCGGGCCCATGACCTACACCTTCACCTGTACCGAACGGATCCCCGCGGGTTCCGGTGCCGACGTCATCTTCAACCGTTACGTGTCCGAACTGGAGCGCGCCGTGAAAGAACACCCGCTGCAGTGGTTCAACTATTATGACTTCTGGCAGCAGGGGCGGACATAGGGGCGGATGCGCGATGACCGTTCGCCCCGATCAATGGAAGGACCTGGCTGATCCAAAGAGCAGGCGCACGAGCGAGGGCTGCCCTCCTGCCCTATTGAACACATGGAGCGGCGCATGATCCGGTCCGCTCCCGGCACGGCAGGGATCACTGTTTCACCAAGCGCGTAGTGAAATGCTCGCGGCCAGCGAGCACATCGCAGATGTACACACCGTTCGCGAGCCCTGCAATATCGATCGCGTTCCGCCCGGGCACCAGTTGTTGACTGACCACCACGCGGCCGGTCGCATCCAGCAAACGGATGGTGCCCGTGCTCACTGAGTTCGGGGCCATCAGGGTCACCTCGTTCGATGCCGGAACAGGGAATGGTTCAAAGATTTCGGGATCATTCACATGGACCACCGCATCGGGCAGCCCGAGGTCGCAACCGCCTTGGAACTGATCCTGAGGGATGTCGAACAACGGCAGGGTGTGTGCGAAGGTGGTCACCGAGTCCACGCGTGTACGCAAGGCGTCCAAGCTGGCAAGTGCGCCGCCCGAGGAAGCGCGCGCGAACACGTAGGCCACGACCAGGTCCTGGTGCATGCCCGGCACCAAGGTGAAGGGCCCGGAACTGGTGAGCATCCTGCGGTCCATCAAGGACGATGGCGTGTCCGACCAGGCGGGCTGGGGCACACCCGCCGTTCCAACGCCCAGGGGGTCGCTGTTCCCCGGAAAGCTGAACGCACAATCCACGGCATCAGGGTCCGTGCTATGACCGGTTCCACCGTACGAGAACGGCACGCCATCCTTCCAGATCCCCCTAAGGTAGTTGTAGAACTGGTTGCTCGAACCTGAGGTAGGCGCTGTGCAGCACTGGTCGCCATCGCGGTAGATGTGCATGGAGCTTGTGATACCGAACCGTTCATTGTCGATCGTTTGATCGTCGAATCCACCACCGTTCCATGCCGGAAGCGTGGACACCACCGGGTCATCCACGGCATTGGGATCAAGGTAAGGGCCCTTCAGGACGACCATACCGAAGGCGGGGGGTTGAGTGCCGTACCCGATCACGCCTGAGCAGTCGCCGTCATCGTCGTCGCCATTGATCACATAGACCAAATTGCGGGCGGGATCGGAGCCCACCAGGTCATCATCGCCGCAACCCAGGTCGAAGTCATTGAACAGACCGAGGTAGGTGTTCGTAAGCGTTTGCGTGCCGCGGTTTATGATGTGGTAATGGACGAAGACCGTCTGTTCCAAGGCAGGATCATCTCCCGTGAAAGCGAAAGCCATGGCCTGCACCTCGATGCCGATCGGCTGGGCACCACTGAGGAGATGCGCTCCTCCTTTATCGTTGAACACGAAGTACAAAGCCTGATCGCCAAGGATGCAGGGGGCATCGCCCGCCTGAGGCTCATATTGGTCGAAATTGGAATTGAAGTCGATGAAGGGAGCCTGAAAATGATCGTAACCAACTGCCGTATTGATGGCGGGCCAATCCAGGATGCTCGGTGGAATGGTATAGCCATCCGGGAATTCAGCATTGAGATCACAGTTGGGATCGTTGAGGCAATTGAAGTAGGCGAGGTGCAGATCGATCTCCGCCCGTGTCACGGACCAGACATGATCGTACACGGCCATCATGCCCGAGGTGGTGGTTGCGTCGCCACCCACGGTCAAAGGACCCGGGTAGTGATCGGATGAACCCGCGCCTTCATACATCATGGCGGCCAACTTCAATTGGTTGTCCGGCGACAGCCCGCCCATCCACAAGCCAGCGGTATGGAGTGCATGGGCATTGCCGTTCTGGGGTACACGGAACATCGGTTCGGCCGAGTTCGGATCCGCGCCGATCAGGCCATGCGACCAGAACCGGGCACGCACATCGTTGATGGCGAGTTCGGCCGAGGACTGTGCCATTACGGGCCCTGTGGTAAAGGCGACTGCCGCAGAGAGGGTGATGAACGAGCGGACCATGTCGGGTGCAGGTTTGATGTTCAGCGCTGACCAACCTATCCGATCCACCCGACAGCCGTTCGGCCTGAACGAGCAACGGCATGGATGAGCAGCGAACGGCACGTACACCTGCGCTTGGTGCGCCACAATGACCAGCGCACGGCAGCCAAGCCGGAGACCGGATACTTTTGGGGCCATGTCCGAACCGTTGGCCCGTGGAGAGGCCACCATCGCCCTGATCCCACAGAAACCCCCGTTCGTACTGGTGGATACCTTGCTCAGTGCCAGCCCCACCCTGTTCCGCTCGGCTTTCACAGTACCTGCTGATCACCTGCTGGTGTCGGACGGCGCGTTGCTGGACGCCGGCGTGATGGAGAACGCCGCGCAGACCGCCGCACTGGGCATGGGCCACCAGGCCGCGCAGGCCGGAGCCGCACCACCGCTGGGCTTCATCGGGGCCATTGCCAGGCTGTCCATCACGGGCCGCGTACGGACGGGTGAAACGCTCGAGACCACCGTGGAAGTGAAACACGAAGTGATGAACGCGCGGATCCTGGAGGCCGTGTCCACCTGCGACGGGCGACCGGTGTGTACATTGGAACTGAAGGTCTTCATCATGGATACTCCTCCACTGGCATGATGGACGCGATGACGGAATGCGCCATCACCTTCGGCGACCTGGACCCGATGGGCATCGTGTGGCATGGCAATTACTTCCGGTTCATGGAAGCGGGGCGCGAGGCGTTCGGACGGATGCATGGGCTCGATGCGATGAGGATCCACACCATGGGATATTTCACGCCGATCGTACGTTCTGTGATCGAGCACAAGGCCCCGCTCGCGTACGGCGACAGCGTTACGGTGCGCACCTGGATGGAGCCCTCTCCCGCCGCCAAGGTGATCCTGCACTACGAGATGCGCCAGAAGGCCGGAGGCCATGTGGTGGCCACGGGCAGCACGGTGCAGGTGTTCCTGGACCTGGACCGCAAGCTGGTGCTGGACCTGCCGGAATTCTACCGAAACTGGAAAGCGGCGAACGGTATCTGAGACGGTGGTCATGAACATCCAGCTCGGCGCCGCACACTGCCTTTCCGCCCTGGGTGAGGGAGTGGCCGCATCATTCACCCGGATGCGAACGGGAGGCACGGCCATCACGCGTGAGGAGGATCCGAACGGGACCCTGTCCCATGTGGGCCGCATACCGGATGAACCCGAGGATCAGGATCGTTTGTACCGCATCATGGATCGATGCCTGAATGCGAGTATGGCCCGGCTGATGCGAACCCCGGACCCGCAGCGCACGCAGTGGATCCTGGCAAGCACGAAAGGCGACATCGGCGCCTTGGACCGGGGCCACCCCGAAGGAGCGGTATTGCCCATGCTGGCCGCCCACGTGAAAAAACGCTGGAACACGGCTGACGAACCCTGGGTGGTCTCGAACGCCTGCGCATCGGGCACAACGGCCATCGCCCTCGGCGGTCAACTTGTCCGTTCGGGTCGCGCCGATCATGTGGTGGTCATCGGCATCGACATTCTTGCACGCTTCGTGCTGGAAGGCTTCCGATCGCTCCATGCGCTGAGTGCGGGACCGTGCAGGCCATTTGATGCCTCGCGCGACGGCACCAGCCTGGGCGAGGCTTGCGCCACCGTGGTGCTCACGAATGACCAGGATCTGTTTGATGCACCACTGGGCTCACTGCTGGGCAGCGGTAGTGCGCATGATGCCAATCACATTTCCGGTCCATCGCGCACCGCCGAGGGGCTGCTGCGCGCCGTGCAACAGGCCATGCGTACCAGCGGAACGACCGCTGGGGACATCAGCGTGATCAACGCGCACGCCACGGGCACACCGTACAACGACGCGATGGAGGCCATCGCCTTCGACCGGTGTGGACTCGGGCAGGTACCGATGAGCGGGTACAAGGGCTGGTTCGGCCATACGTTGGGTGCGGCGGGCGTGCTGGAGACGGTGCTCGCCACCCACGCACTGGAACAAGGGCTGGCCCTGCGCAACGAGGGGCACACGGTGGTGGATCCGACCTTGCGGGCGAACGTGCTGGACCGCGACACGCCCGTCGGCGGGAACATCCTGCTGAAAACATCCTCCGGCTTCGGTGGCTGCAACGCCGCCCTCATCATCCGCGCATGGAAGAACTGAGCATCCTGCGCACCGCACGTTATCGCAACGGCCGCTTCGAGGTGGAAGGAACAGCGTGCACCCCGGGTACGGGGGATGTGGACGCTGATCTGGCAACGGCATGGGCCACCTCGGGATCGGTTTACGACCGCTTCCACCGCACCGATCGCCTTTCGCGCCTGGTGCTGCTGTGCGCCGGTGCCCTGTTGAACGGGCTGCCCGACGACGACGACCTGCATGAACGAACGGGCATTCTGCTCACCGGCGGCAAAGGTTCCCTGGACAGCGACATGCGCCACCATCAAGGGTTGCAGCAAGGACAGGTGAGTCCCGGGACGTTCGTGTACACCTTGCCGAACATCGCCTTGGGTGAAATGACCATCCGCCACAAGCTGTTCGGCCCCGGAATGTGCCTCCAGAGCGCCAACCCCGACCTCGACCGCATGCGCGACCTGTGCCGTTGGATGCTCGGCGTTGATGGCATGCGGCGCGTGGTCTGCGGCAGGGCCGATATCTTCGCTGACGAAGTTTCGGCCACCTTCCTGCTCGTGGGCAGCGGCGGCAGGCCATGGAACACCGACGAATTGAACGCCTTGCACCGCTAAGCGAACCCGGGAAATGAACGAACTGCGCCAGGAACTGAAGAAGGAGATCATCCAGCACCTCAACCTCCAGGGCACCAAGCCGGAGGACATCACCGACGACATGCCGCTGTTCGGCGAAGGACTCGGGCTCGATTCGATCGATGTGCTCGAACTCATCGTACTGCTCGACCGCAAATACGGGGTACGCATCAGCGACCCGCAGCAAGGTCGCCAGGTGTTCAGCAACGTGACCACCATGGCCGACTTCATCACGGCCAACGCCAGCAAGTGAATCCGCCGCGCATCGCGATCACCGGCATGGGTGCCGTGTGCGCGTTGGGCACGGGCATCGAAGCGATCAGCGCCGGACTCCGCGCCGGGCACCGGGGCCTGCATCCCTCGACCAACCCGGCCCTGCCGTACGGCCCGCAGGTCTTCGGGCGTGTGGATGCCGACAACACCGCGCTTGGATCCCTTCTTGAAGGTATAGTTCAAACCCTTCCGCGTTCGCGAACGGCGTTGCTGGCCCTGCTTGCGGCGAAAGAAGCCGTGGCCGGGTTCACCGGGCTTCAGGACACGGCGGTGATCAGTGCCAGTACGGTGGGCGGCATGGACCTGAGTGAAACGCGGTACGCCGCGTGGGCGGCCGGGGAAGCCTCGGACCTCCAGGACGTGCATGAACACCCGGTGGGCAGCCACACCACGCACGTGGCGCGCATGCTGGGCAGCCGGGCCCTGCGCACCACCATCAGCACGGCCTGTTCCTCATCGGCCAACGCACTGGCCATGGGCGCGGAGCTGCTGCTGGCCGGTGAGTCCGATCGTGTGCTGGCCGGCGGTGCCGATGCGTTGTGCCGGTTCACGGTGGAAGGTTTCCGTGCCTTGGGTGCCATGGACACGGCTCCGGTGCGCCCCTTCAGCGGCGACCGTGCGGGCATGAACCTGGGCGAGGGCGCGGCCTATTTGATCCTTGAACGCGAGGATGATGCGGCACGGGCGGGCAGAACACCGCTGGCGTTGCTGGCCGGATGGTGCAACAGCAACGACGCGCACCACCAGACGGCCACTTCGCCCGATGGCGCGGGACCGTACCGGGCCATGGCGGGCGCGCTGCGAATGGCGGGTGCCACGGCGAACGATGTGGACCACATCAACGCGCACGGTACCGGCACGGACAACAACGATGGGACCGAGCTGGCGGCCATGGAGCGGCTCTTCCCGGTGATGCCGCCCTTCACCAGTACCAAAGGATCCACCGGTCATACCCTGGGCGCCGCCGGGGCGTTGGAGGCGGTGATCGCGATCATCTGCATGCGGGAGGGTATCATTCCGGCATCGCCCAACCCGATCGTGCCGATGGCAGGACACCGCTCCGGGCCGGTCACCACCACCTTGCGACGGCCGGTGCGCAATGTGCTGTCCAGTTCCTTCGGGTTCGGCGGCAACGACACGGCGTTGTACCTCACCTCCCCTCGGCCATGATCGTCAGGGCCACCTCACGGAGCGGGATCACGGATGGTGCGATCACCTTCAACATGCCCGCAGGGGCCGACCGGCGCATGGCACGCATCCAACGTGCGGCATGCGCGGCCGCGTACGGCGCCATGTCCAAGGCGGGCATCACCCGGGTGGATGGTATTTTTTCCGCTACGACACTGGGCTGCCTGGAGGACACCGAACGCTTCCTGGCGGAGATGGGGGCCCAGCAGGGATCGCTGCTCTCGCCCCTGCCCTTCATGCGCTCCACCCACAACACCATGGCCGGGCAGCTGGCCTTGCTGTTGAAGGCACAGGGGCCGAATCTCACCTTCTCGCAGGAGTTGTTCGGCTTGCATGCCGCCGTGATCCACGCCCGTCTGCACCTGCGGGAACATCCCGGCGATGCCGTGCTGGCTTTCGCCGCCGACGAGCATACGCCACTGCTGTCCTGGATCGCGGGACAACTCGGGAGCGAGGCCATCCCCGGGGAGGATGCCGAGGCCTTCGTACTGAGGGCGACCGGGGAGAACGGGATCGCCCGGATAGAACGGATCCTGCTCGGTGAAGCGAAGGCGGGCGCGGCATGGTGGACCGACCTCTGTGGATCGATACCCGGAAGTATTGATCACACCATCGTGGTGAACGACCTGCCGGGAGGTGGTGGCGCTCCCCGTACACTGGACCTTGACGAAGCCCCGATGGACGGCCCCATGGGCACGCGTACCGCGCGGGTGCTGGCGTGGGTGCTGGGGCGCATGCAGGAAGGCGCGATAAACGGCCGTGTGTTGCTGGCCGATCGCGGTACGGACCAACAGGGGGGCATCCTCGTAGCCCCATGCTGACCCACCGCCGCACGTGGCCGCTCTTCGCCATCGCCTATGCGGTGGCGGTCACGGGCCTGCTCCTCAACTGGTGGGGCGCGTGGCCCTTGATCCTTGCCGCCCTTGCCCACCTGGCGTTGTTGACCATGGGCAGTTTCGTACCCGGCATGGGTTTCTACATCGTGCACCACAACAAGGGTGCGGCCGGAACCCTGGCCCTCACGTACGACGACGGCCCGCACCCCGAGTACACGCCCCGATTGCTGGACCTGCTCCGCGAGGAGGGCGTACGTGCCACCTTCTTCTGCATCGGTGCCGCCGTGGAGCGCGAACCGGCGATCGCGGCACGCATCATGCAAGAAGGGCACGCGATCGGCATGCACACCATGCACCATCGCTTGGATTGGGGCTTCATGAACGAGGAACGGGCCGCCACTGAGATCAGGGATTGCGCCATGGCCATTGATCGGGCCACGGGTGTGCGCACCGACCTTTTCCGTCCGCCCTTCGGTGTCACCAGTCCGAACACGGCCAGGGCCATGGCCAAGGCGGGCGTGCGCCCGGTAGCGTGGGATCTTCGCACCTTTGACACCGCCTCACGGAACGTTCCCGCCTTGATCCAACGCACACTCGCCAAGCTTGACCGGTGCACCATCGTGGTGATGCACGACACCATGCCAACGGCGGTGGAGCACACACGGGCCATCATCAAAGCCGCCAAGGCCAAGGGACGCACCTTCGTTACGCTGGCCACACTGTTGATCCTCAGCGTGGTCACGCCCGTATGCGCTCAGAACGACAAGAAGCCCATAGACGAGACCGATCCGCTTGTGCAGGCCCTGTTCGCGCAAGGCCGGACGATCACCACGTTACAGGCCGACTTCACGCAGGAGAAACACCTGAAGGCGTTGCAGGCTCCGCTGAGTTCCACGGGTCGGTTCAGCTTCCAACGACCGGCCCGCATGCGCTGGCAGGTGGACGCTCCCGCACCCATGGTGGCCGTGGCCGACCGGAAGGATGTACGGATCATGGAAGGCGGGAAAGAGCGCCCTGCGGACATGCGCGATCGTGAAGTGTACGGTGCGATCACCGAAATGATCGATGGCATCGTGAGCGGGCGACTGATGAACGGGAAGGGCATGCGCGCCGCGTATTTCCGGACCACGGCCGGTTTGCTGGTGGATCTGGAACCTACCGATGCGCGCGTAGCGAAGCGCATGAAAGGGATCCATCTGCTCTTCGACACGAAGGACCTGTTGCTGCGCGAGCTGCGCATGGAACAGGCCAATGGGGATAACACGGTCACACGCTTCACCGGTGCGCGGGCCGGGGCGCCACTGCCGGCGAACACGTTCCAACTGCCCTGATGAACGGACTTCAAACGCTTTTCACGCTGCTTGACCCACCGACCGTGGGCACGAACAACGCAACGGTACGCGTGCGGATCGATGCCGGTCACCGGCTCTTCAGCGGGCACTTTCCCGATCGGCCCGTGTTGCCGGGCGTGGTGATGGCGCACATCGCCACCCTGATCATCAGTGGAATGACCGGGACCCCGATGCGCATCGTGACCGCACGCGCCATCAAATTCCTCAGTCCCGTGGATCCGCACCTGACGCCGGAGCTGACCTTCACCGCAGAATTGCGACCCGGGGACAACGATACTGGTGTCGAGGTACGGGCGACGGCCGGGGAGACCACGGTGATGAAGCTCACGGCATCGGTGATCCGTGATGAGCGGTAACGCGGACCTGTTCGCGGGCATTTGCGTGGTGGTGCCCACGTTCAACAACGCGCGCACACTGGAGGATGTGCTCGAACGGGTGGAGCACGTGCTCCGATCCGAAGGCACCGCCGCCCCGTGCGTGATCGTGGTGGACGATGGTTCCACGGACGACACGTCACGGATCCTGGGCAAGGTGAAAAACATCCATGTGTTGCGGGTGCCGGTGAACCGCGGCAAGGGCAATGCCTTGCGCAGGGGATTCGACGCGGCCTTGAAGCTCGGTTTCCGCAACGCGATCACCATCGACAGCGATGGCCAGCACGACCCGGCCGACCTGCCTGCCTTGGCACGTGCCATACAGGATGACCCCGACGCCATGATCATGGGCGCTCGCGACATGGACAAGTTGGAGGTACCGGGAAGGAGTTCCTTCGGCAACCGTTTCAGCAATTTCTGGTTCAAGGTGGAAACGGGGATCACCCTGCCGGACACGCAGACGGGCTACCGGGGCTGGCCCCTGAAGGCCGTCCGCTCGTTCCGGACCACCAGCGACCGTTTCGGCTTCGAGGTGGAGAGTATCGTGAAACTGGCTTGGCGGGGTACACGGTTCCACAGTGTGCCGGTGACAGTGCGGTACGACTACCCGGAGCGCGTGTCGCACTTCAAACCCTTCCTGGATTTCACGCGGATCAGCCTGCTGAACACCTGGCTGGTGATCCAGGCCCTGCTGTGGTACTGGCCGAAGAAGGTATTTTTTGAGGGCGGCTGGCGGGCCGGATTGCGCGCCGAGGCCGTTCGACCGGACGAGAGTTCCTTGCGCAAGGCCCTGTCGATCGGCTTCGGCCTGTTCATGGGCATCGTGCCCATCTGGGGCTTCCAGTTGCTGGTGGGCATCCCGCTGGCCTATTTGTTCCGGCTCAACCGCGTGCTGTTCGTGGCGGCGGCACATATCAGCATTCCGCCCATGATCCCGGTGATCCTGTACGCGAGCTACCTCACCGGGGCCCTTTTCACCGCGGAGGATGCGTACCTGCCGACCAGTTTCAACGAGCTCACGTTGGCGAGCATCCACGCGAACGTGGTGCAATACGCCATCGGCGCGTTGGTGCTGGCAACGGCGGCCGGGCTGGCCGGGCTGCTCGTGTCGTGGCCGTTGATGCGGATGCTGCGCCGACGTTGATCGGAACGGGCACCCCACAAAAGGAGAACGCCCCGGCATCCATGGCGGCCGGGGCGTCCTGAGAAGATCCCGTTCTGAGCCTACTTGTGCTTGCGGCCCCAGTCCTTTTTCGTGAGCCAGGTACCGAATTCCTTGCCCATTTTGGCATAGCCTTCAGCGATCCGCCCACCAGCGTCGAAATCGAAGCCCATGGCCCCTTGCGCGGGCGCACGCTCGATCTCCACTTCGCCGAGCACATTGTCCGGGGCGCTGGCCTCGTACAGGGTCATCACCGCGGTGATATAGCCCGGTACGCGTGAAACACCCACGTTGTAGCCGGGTTCGGTCTCGGTGGTATGCACCTTGATCACGTATTTCGCGTCGGTCTTGTCCTTGCCCGCCTTCAGTGCCGACTTGCCGGATGCCAGGCGGTCATTGAGCAGTTCCTCGAACTTGGGTTCGTAGAGTTCGGTGCGGGCTCCCACCCATTTCCCGGCCCAGGTATCGCCCCGGCCGCTCTCCTTCTTGTTGTATTCGTCGCGCTTCTTGTTCACGTAGTTCTCCTCGGTGAACTTGCCGACGGTCATGTCCGAGTAATCGTAAACGAGCAGCACGGAGGTCTGGTCCTGCAGGGCGGAAAAATCACCCTTTTTCAGAATGGTTCGCATGGCAGCCCCGGAGTAACCCATCTGAGCGGAGGCCGATGTCGTTACGGCGAAGAGCGCGCCGAGCGCAAGTGTGCGGATCATGTGTTGGTTGTTGGGGTTTCGTGGCGAAAGTAGGCTTGATGGCAACATCCGTGCCTGACTTCGGAACGATCCTGGAAATTGACCCTGAATCGTATTCACATGTGCCCGAAAACGCATCAAGCGCGTCCGCCGTAGCCGAGCCGAAGCGTGCAAAGGCTTTGGAAAAAGAGGCGAAGCCCGCCTACGCGACGAGCACCGCTGGTGCGGTGCTCGTCGCGTAGGCGAGGCGAAGGTGGAGCCGGAGGGATTCGAACCC
>JAFDZE010000135.1 GCA_018267155.1 Bacteroidota bacterium
GCACCGTTATCGTGTGGAAAGCCATAGAACGTATGTATGGCCATACATACATCGGGGTGTGGCCGCAGTTGGCGATTCGCGGGGGGGCATGGAGGAAGCGGAGGGCGCCGTTATCGTGTGGAAAGCCACAGAACGTATGTATGGCCATACATACGTCAGTAGCTGGAAACACGGATCGAGTGGAGGGGTACATCCCCGCTCCTCAGCCCGCCTATCCCCTTCACCCAAGTGAGCCCGTGGGCTGAAGCGTCCTGATCCATACCCCGACACTCCCTACACCAATTCGTGATCTCAAGAATGCGATGTCTCACTCCAGGGTGCCCAACGCCGCGGCCCCGAGGAGCGCCGCGTCATCATCGGGCAGGGCGCTCACCGAAAGATCCACACGCCCCTTGTAGATGTTCAGCAGCATGGCGTGGAAGCGATCGCGCAGCGGCGCCATGAGCAGATCGCCGTTGCGTGCGATCCCGCCGAAGAGAACGATGCGCTTGGGACCGGTGGCACACACGGCATTCACGAGGCCGATGGCCAGCCGGTCGGTGGTGAGGCGGAAACAGTCGATCGCGGCCTGTTCGCCCTGGTGGCCACGATCGGCGATGGTCTTCACGTCCATGGCGCCCGGCGCCCCCCCGCATTCCTGGTAGGTGGCGATCATGCCGCGGATGCTCACGTAGGCCTCCAGGCAGCCCTGCCGCCCGCAGGTACAATCCCTGCCTTCCGGGATCAGGATGGTGTGCCCCAGTTCACCCGCATTGCCCGCGCTGCCCAGCACCAGTTGCCCGTTCACGATGAAGCCGCTGCCCACACCGGTGCCCAAGGTCACCACCAGGAGATCGTTGATGCCCTGTCCCGCGCCGTAGCGCCATTCACCCAGGGCAGCGGCATTGGCATCGTTGCCCAGCACGGCAGGTGCTCCCAGTCGGTCGGCCATCATGCGCGCCAGGGGCACATCGTGCTTCCAGGGCAGGTTGGGCGCCATTTCAATGATCCCCGTAAGCTGGTTGGCATTCGGTGCGCCGATACCGATGGCGCTGATCCGGGTCCCGTGCGCACCGGCCAGTTGGCGCGCCTCATGCGCCAGCGCGTCCGCGAAGGCGTGGTCATCGGCATGGCCCGTGGTGCCTATGCGGGCTCGGGCGATCACCTGGCCATCGCGCACCAGACCGAGTTTGCTGGTGGTGCCGCCGATATCGATGCCCAGGATCATGCGCGTGCGTGCCGGGATCCCTTGAAGCCGTACCAGGCCAGGTACAGGTAGCACAGCAACGGGAGCGCGAAGCTCCAGTGGAAGCCGAGCGCCAACCGGTCCGCACGTCCCATCACATCGATGATGCCGCCCTGCAACAGTGGGATGAGGGCACCCCCCGCGATCATCATCACCAGCAGGCTGGAGCCCTGCGAGGTGTCATCGCCCAGCCCGTCGATGGCCAAGGTGAAGATGTTGCTCCACATGATGGAGTTGAACAGGCCGATGGCGATCACCGACCACAGGGCCCAAGCGCCGTGGGAACCGATGGTGATCGCCAGCAGGCCTGCGGCCACCAGGGCGAAAAGCCCCAGCACGCGCGACGGATCGCGCCCCGCGATCATGAAGGCCGCCATGTTCGCCCCGATCAGCACGGCCATCGGCCAGAAATGCGCGAAGTTGAACCGGGCCGACGCGTTCAGGGCGAACAGGAGCACGCACATGGCGATCGCGATCAGGGCCATGGAGACCATGCGCCATTGTGGGCCGCGGTTGCTCGCCAGGGCGAAGGCGCCCAGGAAACGGCCTGTCATGGCGCCGCCCCAGTACAGGCTCAGGTAGTGTTTCGCCCCGCTCTCGGTCAGGCCCAGCACATCGGCCAGCCCCAGGTAGTTGATGATGAGCGAGCCGATCGCCACTTCGGCCCCTACGTAACAGAAGATGGCCAGCATGCCCCAGCGCAGATGCGGGTGCCGCCAGGCGTTGCTGCGCGCGTCCGTTCCGCGGTGGGCCGGCTCGGGCAGCGCGGTGAAATGCACCCACACGGCCTGTAGGATCAGCATCAGACCGAAAACAAGGTATGGATAGCGCAGCGCATCGTCGCCTTCCAGCAATTCGAAGATGAGCGCACCACCGATCAACGGGGCCAGGGTGGTTCCCAGCGAGTTGAAGGCCTGCGCGAGGTTCAATCGGCTACTGGCTCCTTCCGGCGGGCCGATGATGGCGACGAAAGGATTGGCCGCGATCTGCAACAACGTGAAACCGAGCCCTAGCACGAAGATCGCGAAGAGGTAGAAGCCGTACACCTCCAGGAAGGTAGCGGGCACGAAGAGGAGGCTGCCCACCGCGCTCAGCACCAGGCCCGCGATCAAGCCGCGCTTGTAGCCGATGCGCTGGATGGGGTCGCCCTGACGGCGCGACATCCAGTAGTACAGCACCGAACCGGTGAAGTAGGCGCCGAAGAAGAATGACTGTACCAGCAGGCCCACCGAATAGTCCAGGGCGAACACCCGCTTCAAGTGCGGCACCAGCACGTCGTTCATCACCGTCATGAAGCCCCACATGAAGAACAGGGACGTGAGCACGGCCATGGAGCGGGTGGTCGTTCGAGAGGAGGAGGGAGGCGTCAAACGTGCGGTTGGTGTATGATGGACAAGGATACGGCCTGCGATCCATAGGGAGCCCCGGGACCCTAAGCGACCGGGAAACGGCCCAAGGAGCACCATCAGCCGCTCCGACCTACGTTTGTCGCCCTCGCATCGCGAACCTGAAGCCGGGAATGTTCCGTCCATTGGCCCAACTCACCTTCCGCATCTGGGGCTGGAAGGTTGTCGACCATCGCCCGCAGCCCATGGGCCAGTGCATCTACCTGGTGGCCCCACACACCAGCAACTGGGACTTCCTGTTGGGTGTGTGCGCCCGCAGCATCGGTCGACTCAAGAACACGAAATACCTTGGGAAGAAGGAATTGTTCCGTTGGCCGTACGGCTGGCTCTTCCGCGCCTTGGGCGGCTATCCGGTGGATCGGGGCAAGGCGGCGAACATCACCGAACAGGTGGTGGGCTACTTCAAGACCATACCGCACTTCAGCATCGGCATCGCGCCCGAGGGCACGCGCAAGCAAGTGCGCTCGCTCAAGAGCGGATTCTGGCACATCGCGCGCGGTGCCAACGTGCCCTTGATCCTCACTTCTTTCGACTACGGTCGCAAGGAGGTCACCTTCAGCGAACCGTGGTGGTGTACCGCCGACAAGGACAAGGACATCGCGTGGATCACCAACTACTTCCAACAGTACGTGGGCAAGAACCGGAACGTGCTCGGGAGCCAACAACCTTGAACTCGATCCGGGTGGTTCCGAACGTGGCATCATACTTGGCAGAGGCGCCCATCCGTTCCATCACGCCCATGCGCCTGATCCCCATCGCCGCCCTGTTCACCCTGGCCGCAGCCGATCCTTGCTGCGCGCAGACCATCAACATCACGGGTGAAACGGTTGATGGGCGTACCATCACCTTGCCGCAAGTCTCGGCGGGCAAGCACTGCATCATTGCCGTGGCCGCCAGCCAGAAGGCCGAGCCCATGCTGGAGGCCTGGCTGGAACCCGTGTACAACCGCTTGGTGCTCAAGAGCGGCCTCATGGTGAGCGATGTGGACTGCGACCTCTGGCTCGTTCCGGTGTTCACCGGTATGAACAAGGTGGCGTACGGGCCCATGATGGAGCGGTTGAAAGCTGAGGCTGACCCCGACATCGCCCAGCGCGTGGTGTTCGTGAAGGACGACAATACCGCGTTGCTCGATGCGCTCGGAATGAAGAACCTGGACGAGCCCTATTTCTTCGTGCTCGGCCCCGATGGGGCACGAAAACACACCGAGCACGGCACCTACAACGTGGACAAACTCGACGCGCTCGAAGAAGCCTTGGAAAAATGATACAGGGGCCCAGCGGATACATTCGCGCCCTGTTCCACCCGAACAACCAACAACGACCAACAACCCCAGAAATGCTGCAACGCACCCTGTACTCCGTAACGCTTGCGGGCACCATGCTCGCCTGTGGCGCCGCACCGGGCACCGGCAACGAGCCCACGGCCTCGGCCCCCAAGCCGGTTACCATCACCGAACAACCCACCGAACCCCAGAAACCCGTGCAAGCCACCGACAACGGCGAAGGCCTCTTCGCGATCATCAACACCACCAAGGGCGTCATCAAAGTGAAGCTCGAGTACCAGAAAGTGCCCATGACGGTGGCCAACTTCGTAGCGCTGGC
>JAFDZE010000136.1 GCA_018267155.1 Bacteroidota bacterium
GTTTATTATAAGGTTGCGTACAACTACTTGTTACCGCATTGCGACAATTTCCGGACTTGGATAGGCTACTGATTGCGACAACATATCCCCCACGGGTGCAAAAGGCGCAATGCGCTATTACAGGTCCAAGTCATCCAATGGGCTGCGGATCTTGCCAAGAGCTTTGGTGCTGACGTGAGTGTAGATCTCGGTGGTTTTGCTGGAACTGTGCCCCAACAGGGTTTGGATGTAGCGAAGATCCGTACCCTTCTCGAGGAGATGCGTGGCAAAGCTGTGGCGTAAGGTATGCACGGTGGCTGGTTTCGCAATACCGGCCCTTTCCTTGGCTCGATGGAAGATGGCCTGTACGCTGCGTGGGGAGTAGGCTGCTCCGTTCGGGCCTTCAAAGAGGTGGCGCACCGGTTTGTATGCCGTGATATAGGTCTGTACGGTTTCCAGGGCTTTAGGGCTTAGCAAGGTGATGCGGTCCTTGTTGCCTTTGCCTCCCCGGACCAGCAGTTGGTGCCGGTCGGTTACCAGGTCTGTCAGATCCAAGCCCACGAGCTCGCTGAGCCTCAAACCGGCGGAGTAGATCAACATCAGGATGCAGCGGTGCTTCAAATTGTCCACCGAGCGCAGGAGGGCAGCCACCTCGGTTTCGCTGAGCACCAAGGGCAGTTTCTTTTCCTGCCGCGGCCGCTCAATGAAGGTTACCCGTTGGGCATCCCCCACCACGTTCATGTAGTAGTAGCGCACGGCGTTCACTACTTGGTTCAGGTGGCTGTTGCTCACCTTGCGCTCCGTGGCCATGTGGTGCTGGTAGGCTTCGATGTCCTCCGTGCGGATGTCGCCAGGGTGCTTGCCGGGGAAGTGAAGGAAGAAGTGCTTGGTGGCATTGAGGTACGCTTCGATGGTGCGCGGGCTGTAGCGGGCGATCTCCAGTTTCTGGCGCATGCGCTGCAGCGCTTCAGCCTGTGCCGGGCCCATCGGGGTTTCAACTGGCCGTGAAGGTTGCTTGGGCTGTATGCTGGTTGCCGGGACGGGTTGTTGGGCGTTTCCTTCTTTTTTGAAAAGTGCCTCAGCGTTCACCCAGGCGAGCCCCTTGTATGCGGCGAAGATGGCCTTCATGCTGGGGCTGCCGTTCTCCACATGCCAGCACTTATGGCTTTTGCTCCACTGCGCGCCGAGCTGCTTGGCGATGGTGATCAGCCACGCATCATACGGGAAGCGCAGGGCGATGCGGCGCTGGCCCTTGTGGTCCAAGGCTTCCAGATGCACGGTTTTCCGATGGACGGTGTTTTCGCCGGACATGGTGCGCTGAAGATAGGGAGCGTACAGGTCGAAAGCCGCGGGTTCTTCTTTGGGGATCCGCTGCTGGTAGAAGCGGCGGCTACTGCTCACAACACCACCAGCACCTTCTCCAGCTTCACACCCCTGGAGCCTTTCACCAGGATCAGGCAGCCCGTGGGCGGTGCGGCTTGCAGGGCCTTCAATGCATCAGCGACGCTGGCATGACACGGCACGTCACTGCCGCTGGCGGCCCGCATGAACTCGCTGCCCACGAACACGGCTTCCAGTCCGAGTTGTTGCGTGAGGGCGATGATGCCCTTGTGCTCCGCCTGGCTCACCGCACCCAGCTCCAGCATGTCGCCCAGGATGGCCAGTTTCTTCCTGTTACTGTGCATCGCGGCGAAATTTTCCAAAGCGGCCCGCATGCTGGTGGGGTTGGCGTTGTAGGCGTCCAGGATCAGCTGGTTGCGGCCGGTGTCCTTGAATTGGCTGCGGCTGTTGGCGGGCTGGTAGTCGGTGATGGCGCCTGCGATCGTCTCGCCGGGCACGCCGAAGTGGTGGCCGATGCATACGGCGGCGAGTGCGTTGGGCGCGTTGTAGTTGCCGATGAGCTGCGTGGCGATGTGGTAGTGCCCGTGTTCGCGTTGGTTGTCATCAAAAACCAGTTCCATGCAGGGTTCTGCGCTGGCTACGGCGTTCCCGCGAACGTTCAGGCCTTCCGCGTTGCCGTACGTGATGCGGGCCAGTCCTTCGCTCTTGGCCATCAGCAACGGATCATCGCCGTTGACGAAGCCGGTGCCGCGGTGTGCACGCAGCCATTCGTACAGCTCGGTCTTGGTGGCGATCACGCCTTCCACGCTAACGAAGCCCTCGAGGTGGGCTTTTCCGATGTTGGTGATCAAGCCATGGGTGGGCTCGGCGATGGCGCACAGTTCGGCGATATCTCCGCGCTTGCTGGCGCCCATCTCGATGACGGCGATGCGGTGCTCGGCCTTCAATTTCAGCAGGGTGAGCGGCACGCCGATGTGGTTGTTGAGGTTGCCTTCGGTGGCCAGGGTGGGGCGGTCGGCGGCAAGCACGGCATGGACCAGTTCTTTGGTGGTGGTTTTGCCGTTGGTGCCGGTGATACCGATCACGGGGATGTCGAACGTGCGGCGGTGGTGACGCCCCAGGTCCTGCAACGCCTGCAGCACATCGGGCACCAGGAGGTACCTCTCGTCGCGCACCACGGCCGGGTCGTCCACCACGGCGTAACGGGCACCCTTGGCGAGCGCGTCGGCGGCGAAGGCATTGCCATCGCGCTTGTCCTTGAGGGCGAAGAACATCTCACCGGCTCCCAGTGCGCGGGTATCATAATTGGCACCGCTGCATTCCAGGTATGCGGTGTGCAGGCGGGTGATGTCGGTCATGGCACAAATGAACGATCCCCCGCACTGGCGGGGGATCGTCCGGTGGGGAAGGTTGAACGATCCCGCGTTACTTCTTCAGCTTGCTGCGGCGCTTGTCATCGCCCAGGCCCACGGGGCTGCCCACGCGCACCATGGCGCAGCGGAAGCCGATGGTGGCCGTGCTCTGGCGCTCGTCGAGATAGCGGCGGGTGCCGGGGTTGGCCCAGTAAATGCGGTCGGCCCAGCTGGCACCTTTGTACACGCGGGCGTGATCGCTGATCAGGGTGAGGTAGTCCTGGAACGCCACTTCGCCGGAGTTGGCGTACATCCCGCCGTTCTCCGGTTCGTCCCCTTGCAGGTAGTACACGCTGCTTTCCAGGTCGCCGTCCTTGAAGTCGATGTTGTCGCTTTCCTGGTAGTTGCGGCGGTCGATGTTCTCTTCCACGGTCACTTTGCGCATCTGCACCTCCCCCGGTTGGTCGCTCTGGTAGTCGCTGATGCCTGAGAGCAGTTTGGGGCAGATCTCCAGGTCCTGGCCCTTGATCATGTCCACCATGTCCTGCACGTTCTGCTGGGCGGGATCGGGCTTGCGGGTGGAGGCGAACTCCTGGGCCTGGTTGATCTTGGTCATCAGGTCCTCCACCAGTTTGCCCTCTTCGTCCGTGAACTTGCCCTCCATGCGCTTCTGGAACTCCTCGAGCCAGTATTTGATACCATCGATATCGTAGATCACCTTGTCGTACTTGTCCTTGATGCCGCCATCGCTGTTGAGCACCTTGGTCTTGAACACGTTGCCGCGGAAGGGGCGGAAGTCGTTCTCGTCCTCACCGGTGAGGGGGCGGTACACGTCCATCACCCACTCGCTCACGTTGCCGGCCATGTTGTAGAGGCCATAGTCGTTGGGCCAGTAGCTGAACACCGGCGCGGTGACATCGGCGTTGTCGTTCAGACTGCCGGCCACGCCCATGTAATCGCCGCGGCCGCGCATGAAGTTGCCGCGGAAGTCGCCGTAAAAGGCACCGCCCTTCTTGCGGCTGTCATAACGCACCCAGTGTCCGTTCCAGGGGTAAATGCGGCGCTCCACGATGCGCTCGTCCACCGTGTTGCCCACGAGTCCGTACGACGCGTATTCCCACTCGGCCTCGGTGGGCAGGCGGTAGCGGGGAAGGAGCACGCCGTCCTCCATCTTGATGTTGCGCGTGTCCTTGTTCGGGTTGAAATCCTGCACGCCATCCACCTTCTTGCCGCTCTCGTACTGGCCGGCCAGGTAGCTGTCGGTGGTGAAATGATCCTCGTTGATCTGGTTGGGATAATGCTCAAAAAGCCCCTCGCGGATCAGGATCACCTCGTTCACGCGGTCGGTACGCCAGGCGCAGTAGTCGTTGGCCTGGAGCCAGTTGACGCCCACCACGGGATAGTCGCGGTAGGCCGGGTGCCGCAGGTAGTATTCGGTATAGGGCTCGGTGAAGGCGAGTTTGCTGCGCCAAACGAGCGTGTCGGGCAGGGCCTTCTTGTACACCTCGGGGAAATCGGCGCCGTACACGCGGTCCAGCCAGTAGAGGTATTCGAGCCAGTAGAAATTGGTCACCTCCACCTCATCCATGTAGAACGAGGACACGGTCACGGTACGCGGGATGTTGTCCCAATCGTGCGTAAGGTCGTCCGTAACACGGCCCATGGTGAACTGGCCTCCCTCCACTAGGATGAGTCCGGGGCCGTTCTCCTGTTCCACGAAGGGGGCTTTTTCGAAGCCGCCGTTCTTGGAGTCGTTGTAGTTCCACCCGGTGGCGCCGCTCTTTTCGAACTGGCAACCGCTCAGCAGCGCCGCGCCGGCGATGAGGAGCCCGATATTCAGGTGTTTGTTCATGGCCTTGAGGTTGGGGTTCCACCGCCCGGCGGGGAACCAAGGAAGCTTGGTTAGAACGTGGGGCAGGGCACAGTGCGTACCCGGCGGCGTTTTTTCTTGCAGTTGAATTGGAGCGTGAGGCTCACTTCGTGCGATCCGGCCGTGGCCGTGGTGAGCTTGCTGGTCGTAACGTCGTAGCTGTAACCGAATTTCAGGCGATCGGTATGGAAGCCGATCAGGGCGATGAAGGCGTCCTTGGAGCGGTACCACACCCCGGCGATGATTGGGCCGTGATCCACGTAGAGGCCCAGGTTCAACTGGCGGAAGGCCGCCTGCTGCATGTACAGCACATTGGGCGCGATCTTGGTTTTGGCCGCACCGTATTTGCCACGCTGGCCGAGGGGGATGGCGGCACCCGCATGGGCGGTGAGTTTCATGGGCATTTTGCTGGTGCCCACGATGAGCGATTCGTTCGGCTGTGTGAGGTGGTGCGCGGCGAAGCCCACGAAGAAAATATCGGAGTACCCCAGGATCCCCGCCGAGAAGTCGGCGTTGCCCACCTTGCCGCCGCGCGGAACATCGTTCGTCTGGTAGATGAAGCCGCGGTTCGGATCGATCATGTCGCCGAAGGTGAGCTTGTTCCAATCCAGCGATTTCTGGAAATAGGTGGCCTGGAAGCCGGCTTTGATGGAGAATTTGCGGCTGACGGCTTGCGTGTACGAATAGATGCCGCTGATGGTCGTGGTGGTGAGCGTGCCCTTGCCGGCCTGATCGTTGGTGACCAGCAGGCCCAAGCCGCCCAGGATGCCGCGCACGTCCTGATCGTAGCTGGCGCTGGTGGTGACGAAGGTGCCCGAAAGCGCGGGCCACTGGTTGCGGTAATTCAGCACCACGCGCGGGCAGCGCGCCGTGCCCGCGAAGGCGGGGTTCAGGTACAGCGGATTGGCGTAGAACTGGGTGAACTGCGGATCCTGCCCCCACGCGGAGAGCGGTGCGGCCACCAACAATGCCAGCCAAAGGGCGGCGCGCCCCATGGTCCTTCTCATCATGCTCTCTTCCGTTTCATCACCCGGTACAAGCGCCAAGTATACGGACCGTCCCCGGTCAGGGTTCGTGCCACGCCCCCCGCAATAAGGGGAAGCCGCGGACGTTGGTCGTGTGTTCCGAAACACGAGGGCCGAATGTAGTGGTTCCGGCGATACACTGTTGAAAACCTGTTGAAAGTGTTCTTCACGCCTGCCCGTTGCTTTCCTCCCCGTGAAGGGCCATCCGGGCACGCCGCACGCAGGTTTCCAATGCGCAGGAACACGTTCGTAACGGGTTCGCCCACCCTGTTCATAGTTTCGTCCACTTCCATGCACAGCAACCCGGCCCCCGGCATGCGCCACCGATCCCTGACCAGCCTGTTCGTTCTTTTTGCCCTTTCCCTTGGAGCCCAAGGGCAGGTGGCCGCGCCGAAGGACCGGCAAGCGAGGTCCCGGCCCGAGCAGGAACCCGCTCGGCAGGTGGTTGCTGCCCCGGCCAAGGAGGCCCTGCCGACCGACGGAAAGGAGAAAGTCGGTCCTACCGACTGGATGAACGCATTGATGCGGGACGGGGAACGGGAGGGCCTGCCGTACATCCAGGAAGTGCGGCGCCTGGGACCGGGAGCCACGGGAGCCACGGCGCATCTGTCCGGAACGCGCTACGTGCCGCTCTCCGCCGAGGAGATCGCCCTGTTGCCCGGCCTGGGCCAGCCCGGCCAGGAGCCCGAAGTGGCCGTTACCATGGCGGTGGAACGCAAGCGCCCGGTGGCCTTGGTGCGTATTTACCCCTACCGACGCAACCCGATCACCGGGGCTATGGAACGGCTGGCCGATCACCAATTGGACCTGGTGGAGGAGCGTCGCGCGGGCGACCACCTGGGGCAGTTGCGCAGTGGCAGTTATGCCGATCATTCCAAGCTCGCCAGCGGATCCTGGTACCGCTTTTCGGTGTACGACGACGGGGTGTACAAACTCTCCTGGACCTTCCTGCGGGACCTGGGGATCAATATGGATGACCTGTCATCGGACCGCATCAATGTGTACGGCAACCACGCGGGCCTGCTTCCTTACAAGGGCAGCCACATCCCGGCCAATGACCTGCTGGCCAATGCGATCGAAGTGGTGGATGGCGGGGACGGTGTCTTCGGACCGAACGACTACATCCTTTTCTATGCCTCCGGTGCCCAGGACTGGGTGTGGAACGCGACGGATGCGCGCTTCGAGCATACCAAGAACACCTACACGGACTCCGCGTGCTACTTCATCGGGCTCGACATCGAGGACCCCGAACGGATCATGAGCACCGTGTTGAGCACGGAGCCGGCCACGGATCAAGTGACCACCTTTGCTGACCGGCAGACGATCGACCGCGATCTGGTGAACCTGCTGAAGAGTGGCCGGACCTGGGTGGGCGATACGTACAACACGTTGACCCCGACGTACAACTACAACTTCAGTGTGCCCAACCTGCGCAGCACCGAACCCTGGTGCGTGAAGATCGACGTGCTGAGCCGGACGATCCAACCTGGCCTGAGCACGTGGAACATGACGGTGAGCGGGCAGCCCTTCTCCTTCCAGGACAGTAACATTACAGGTCATTATGCGGGTCCCTACGCCCGGCAGACGGTGAAGACCTTCTGTGGCACCACGGCGGCCAACAACCTGCAGGTGAACGTCGCGTTCGATGGGGCGGACGACATCAGTTCGGTCGGCTGGATGAACTTTTTGGAGCTGAACTGCCGACGCGACCTGCGCATGGTCGGTGACCAGTTGCGATTCCGCGATCCGGTGAGCATGGGTGCGGGCCATGTGGGCGAATTCACGGTGGACCAGGCCTCGAGCGTGACCCGCATCTGGGACATCACGGTGCCGTGGTCGGCCAGCAGTGTTCCGTACACGGACAATGGTGCGCAGAAGGTCTTTCGCGTGGCCACCGACACGTTGCGGGAGTTCATCGCGTTCAAGAACAGCGGCTTTCTGACACCGGTAGCGGTGGGACCCGTCCCCAACCAGGACCTGCACGCCGTTGCCGAGGCCGACATGGTGATCGTATCCCCCGAACTGTTCCTTGGCCAGGCGCAACGGCTGGCCGATCGTCGGACCGAGGAGGGCCTGTCGGTGGTGCTGGTGACGCCCCAGCAGATCTACAACGAGTTCAGCAGCGGCCAGCGCGATGCTACGGCGATCAAGCGCTTTATGAAGATGCTGTACGATCGCGCGGGCATGGACCCGGAACTGATGACGCGCTACCTCCTGTTGTTCGGCGACGGGTCGTACAACAATATCAGTATCGCCGGCAGCAACCAGAACTGGATCCCGTCCTATCAATCGTACGACTCGTGGGTCCCTTCCTCTTGCTTCACCACCGACGATTATTTCTGCCTGCTGGACGACAATGAGGGCGAAGCCAACGGGGACATCGTGGATGTGGGCGTGGGCCGCCTGCCGATCAGCAGCCTTTCGCAGGCGCGCGAGGTGGTGGACAAGATCCTGAACTACGACCGGCTGATGCTCAACTCGGTGCAGGGCAACTCGTGCGCGAACGGGTCCGATGGGGGAGCGGCGGACTGGCGGAACTGGACCGTGTTCGTGAGCGATGACCAGACCGGGGACGGATGCGACAACCACATCCACATGAACAACAGCAACCTGCTGGCGAACCTGGTGGAGTCCCTCCGGCCCTGCCTCAACGTCAATAAAATATACCTTGACGCGTACATGCAGGTGAGCACGCCCGGAGGGCAGCGGTATCCCGAAGCACAGGAGGTGCTGCGGTCACGCGTGCAGAAGGGCGCGCTGGTGGTGAATTACGTGGGCCACGGTGGCGAGGTGGGATGGGCGCACGAACGCCTGCTGGACGTGGAGACGATCCTGGGATGGACCAACTTCGAGCGGTTGCCCTTGTTCGTTACCGCCACGTGCGAATTCACCCGCTGGGACGATCCGGCGCGAACATCGGCCGGCGAGTACGTGATGCTCAATCCCCATGGGGGTGGTATCGCCCTGATGACCACTACGCGGATCGCGTACAGCGGCGCCAACCAGAATCTCGCCATGGACTTCTATACGCACGTGTTCCAGCGCCAGGATGAACAGGGGCACGCCATGCGGCTGGGCGACATCTACCGCCGGACGAAGGTGGACGTGGCCGGAGAGGGCAACTACCGCAATTTCGCCCTGCTCGGCGACCCGTCGATCCGCCTGGCCATGACCCGCCAGAGCGCCCGGATCACCGCCATCACCGACACCTTGGGCAACCCCCTGGATACCCTGATGGCCCGGGCCACCGTGCGCATCACCGGGGAAGTGACGGACACCTCCGGGCAGGTGCTCACGGATTTCAATGGCACCGTACTGCCCACGGTTTTCGACAAGGTGACGGCGTTGAGCACCTTGGACAATGATCACTGCGCCGGGCCGTACAACTACACCCTCCGCAAGAACATCATCTACCGCGGCCGTGCCACCGTGACCAACGGGCAGTTCACCACCACCTTCGTGGTACCGCAGGATATCAACTATGCGGTCGGGCCGGGCCGGATCAGCATCTATGCCGAGAGCTTGTCGGACAATGCCTGCGGGTACGACAACTCACCACTGGTGGGCGCCTCGGACCCCAACGCCACGGCCGACGCCAACGGGCCGGTGATCGAGTTGTACATGAATGACGAGACCTTCGTTCCCGGCGGCATCACCGACGAGAAGCCCTTGCTCCTGGCTCGGTTGCACGACGACAACGGCATCAACACCCTGGGCAGCAGCATCGGCCACGATCTGACCGCCACGATCGACCAGAGCACGGAGAACGCCATCGTGCTCAACGACGTGTACGAGGCGGACAAGGACACCTACAAGAGCGGCACTGTGCGCTACCGGCTCAGCAACCTCGCCGAAGGATCCCACACCCTGGATCTGAAGGCTTGGGATGTGTTCAACAACAGCAGCCGGAAGACCCTCGATTTCGTGGTGGCCCCCAGTGCCGAAATGGCGCTGGAGCATGTGCTCAACTACCCGAACCCCTTCACGACCAGTACACAGTTCTTCTTTGAGCACAACCGCCCGTGCAATACCATGGACGTGCAGGTGCAGGTGTTCACCGTGAGCGGGCGATTGGTGAAAACCCTGAACCGCCAGCTCCAATGCGATGGCTACCGCTCGGAACCCATGGCTTGGGACGGGCTGGACGATGCCGGGGACAAACTGGCCCGTGGGGTTTACGTCTACCGGCTCAGCGTGGCGACCTTGGGCGGCGAGACGGCCGATCATGTGGACAAGCTGGTGATCCTGAGGTGAGAACCCGGCTGGCGCCCACACAATAAACCGGGGGGGAGCCGCGTATATTCGCCGCCTTCCGAACCGAAGCCTCGGGCACAGGTTCGTCTTTTTTCCAGAACGCCCCCCGTCCACCAACACATGATCGTCTTCCGGTACGCGGCCGCAGCGGGCCTCCTTTGCTACGCCACCCACCTCAGCGCACAAGGCGTGAGTACCACGTGTCTGAGTCAGATCTATGGTCAGGAGTGCGGGCAGCGGCTCAACACCATCACCACGGCGGTACCCTTCCTGATGATCGGCCCCGACTCGCGTTCGGGCGGCATGGGCGATGCGGGGGTCGCCCTGCCGGCCGATGCCAACGCCATCCACTGGAACCCCAGCAAACTGGCCTTCGCGGAGAACAAGAGCGAGATCAAACTGTCCATGTCGCCCTGGTTGCGCAACCTGGTTCCCGATATGAGCCTGGCGTACGTGGCCGCCTATACCAAACTGAAGAACAAGCGATCGGCCATTGGAGGATCACTGCGCTACTTCAACCTGGGCAGCATCACCTTCACCGATGTGAACGGGCAGGTGATCCGCGACTTCAAACCGGCTGAATTCGCGGTGGACGTCGCCTTCGCCCAGCAATTCAGCGATGTGTTCTCCGGGGGCATCGCGCTCCGGTACATCAACAGCAACCTCACCGGGGGCCTCAACGTGAGCGGTGCCAACACGAAGGCTGGCCAGAGCGTGGCCGCGGACGTCTCCTTCCTTTACCAGAAGCCGCAATTGGAGCTCGGCGACATTGATGGGATCTTCGCTTTCGGGGTGAACATCTCCAACGTGGGCGCCAAAATGAGCTACAGCGATGCCGCGCGCCGGGACTACATCCCCATCAACCTCCGGCTGGGTCCCTGCCTCACGATGGACTTCGACAAGTTCAACCGCTTGTCCTTCAACGTGGACGTGAACAAGCTGCTGGTACCCACGCCGCCGATCTACAACTCCACGGGCGATACGATCCTCAGCGGCAAGGACCCCACGCGCGGGGTGGCCGCGGGCATCATCGGCTCGTTCAGCGATGCGCCCGGCGACCTGACCACGGACCATCAGGTGCTCAAGGGCAGCAAGCTGCGCGAGGAACTGCGCGAGATCAACCTGGGTGGTGGATTCGAATACTGGTACGCCCGCCAGTTCGCGTTCCGTGCCGGGTATTTTTACGAGCACCGCACCAAGGGCAACCGTCAGTACATCACCATGGGCCTGGGCGTGCGCTACAGCATTTTCTCGCTCGACTTCAGCTACCTGATCGCCAACACGCAGCGCAGCCCGCTGGCCAACACCCTGCGGTTCACGCTGGGCTTCAACTTCGACGGCAAGCCGAAGAAGAAGGATACCGACGTGGAATGACCGTACGGGTGGGCACCGGCACCGATATCCACCGCCTGGTGGAGGGCCGTGCGCTGTGGCTGGGTGGTGTGCGCATCGATCATGTGAAAGGCGGGCTCGGCCACAGCGATGCCGACGTGCTGCTGCACGCCATCTGCGACGCGTTGTTGGGTGCGGCTGGCCTGGGCGACATCGGCCATCATTTCCCCGATACCGATCAACGTTGGAAGGACGCCGACAGCAAAGACCTGCTTCGCCGCGTGGTCGGATCGCTGAAGGAGCAGGGCTGGTCCATCGGCAACGTGGACAGCACCCTGCTGTTGGAACGCCCGAAGATCAAGCCGCACCTGCCGGCCATGCGGACCACGATCGCGCGCATCCTGGGTGTGGAAGAGGCAGCCGTTTCCATCAAGGCCACCACCAACGAGGGCATGGGCTATGTTGGGCGGGAGGAAGGCGTGTGCGCGCACGCTGTGGCGCTGATCCAACGTTGACGATCCCGTGCCACCGGCTTCCAGCCGGTATTTCACATGCCCGTGTCACCGGCTTCCAGCCGGTGTTGCACATATCCGTGTCACCGGCTTCCAGCCGGTGTTGCATATATCCGTGTCACCGGCTTCCAGCCGGTGTTGCACATGCCCGTGCCCCCGGCTTCCAGCCGG
>JAFDZE010000137.1:0-9098 GCA_018267155.1 Bacteroidota bacterium
TCCTCGCATTCCACGCATCCTGGTGCTTGTCCCGGCTGTCCGCCCAGCACCCCCCAGCACAACCCGATGCCTCAGCGATCCTGCACCGCATGCAGAAGCTGAACGTATTGGGCAGCGTGCTGTACATCGTAGCGCATCCCGACGACGAGAACACCCGGCTGATCACGTGGTTGGCGAACGGCAAGAAGATGCGGACCGGCAACTTGAGCCTCACGCGTGGCGATGGCGGGCAGAACCTGATCGGCCCGGAACTCGGGGACGCGCTGGGCATCATCCGCACGCAGGAATTGCTGGCAGCGCGGCGCATCGATGGTGGTGAACAATTCTTCACCCGCGCGGTGGACTTCGGCTACAGCAAGAGTGCGGCCGAGAGTTTCGGGAAGTGGGGCAAGGAGGACGTGCTGAGCGATGTGGTGCGCGTGATCCGCATGTTCAAGCCCGACATCATCATCACCCGCTTCGCCCCCGACCGGTCGGCGGGCCACGGCCATCATGAAGCCAGCGCGATACTCGCCGAAGAGGCCTTCGATCGGGCGGGCGATCCCACGGCCTTCCCCGAACAACTGACGCAAGGACTGCAGGTGTGGAAGCCGCGTCGGCTCTTCTTCAACGGAAGCACATGGTGGAAGAAGGATCTCGCGGTGATCGCCAGGACCGATCCGGATTGGTACACGGTGGACGTGGGCGGATACGATCCCCTGCTCGGGGCGAGCTATACCGAGATAGCGGGACGGAGCCGGAGCATGCACAAGAGCCAGGGGTTCGGCGCGGCGGAAACACGGGGCGAGATGCTGGAATATCTGAAGTTGATCAAGGGGGATAAACCAACGAACGGGGATATTTTCCAGGGGATCGACATGACGTGGGGCAAGGTGGGCTCATCGGGAGGCGTGCAACTCCTGGTCGATTCCTTGGTCAGCAACTACCTGCCGACCCGCCCCGACCAGAGCGCTCCACTCCTCTCCGACCTCCACCGTGCCCTGGCGGCCATGGACAAGAAAGGGGACCCGCAGAACTGGCTTCCAGTGAAGCAGCGATCGGTGGAGGACCTGCTGTTCGCCTGCCACGGGCTGATGATCGAGGCGCTGTGCGATGAAGAGAACGTGATCACAGGATCGTCGTACACGTTCGAACTGGCCGCGACCAACCGGTCCGGAACAGGTCCGATCCTGATCCTGCCCGATGGCGCTGAACGAGCCTTGCTGGTCAACCACACGTTCAGCCAGCAGATCACGGCAACAGCCCCGAAAGAACCGGACAGCCCATTCTGGTTGAAGCTGCCGCATAACACCATGTACACCATCGCCGATCCGGGCCTGATCGGACTGCCTGATATGCCCGGGCAGCTGACCTTCGCATGCAATGTCCGATTCGGCGATGGGCCGGTGGTCCCGGTACAGGTCCCCGTGCAGCATCGCTGGGTGGACCGGGTGCAGGGCGAGCAAACCCGGGCCTGCGCGGTGGTGCCACCCGCCTCGATCCATGCCGGGCGGACGATCGTGCTCATGCCGTCGGATTCGACCACTGTACCAATAGGCGTGGACATTTATGCGGATTCCCTGCACATGAACATCACGTGCGCTCGCCCGGACGGCTGGAAGGTCGAACCGATGCAACAGCCGGTACAAGGCAAGAAGAACGAGCGTATCGGCGCATCGGTGGCGGTGTACAGGACCAGCGGGACGGAGAAGGCCGATGTGGATCTTTCCGCCTTCTGGAGCGGAGGCCGGATCGAGCGCACCCAACGGACCATCGCGTACGACCACATCCCGGTCCAGCACTACTCCACACCCGCGTTCTTCCGCGCGATCCCCCTTTCGTTGAAAGTGGATGCGCAACGGATCGGGTATCTGCAAGGTGCCGGGGATGATGTGCCCAAGGCCTTGGAGCAGATGGGGCTCCTGGTCGACATGATCGATCCCCGTACGAGTGATGCGGATGAGTTGCGGAAATACGACGCCATCGTCACGGGCATCAGGGCATACAACACCGTGAAGGAGATGAAGGACCTGAATCCGGTGCTGATGCGGTACGTGGAGGAGGGCGGCACCCTGGTGTGCCAGTACAATACGCGCAGCAGCGACATGGTCCTTCCTGATTCGCTCTTCGGGCCGTATCCCTTCAAGCTCACCCGCGATCGGGTAACGGTGGAAGAGGCACCACCCACGTTCCTCGCCATGGACCATCCGCTGTTGAACACTCCGAACAGGATCACCGCAGCCGACTTCGACGGATGGGTGCAGGAACGCGGGTTGTACTTCTGTGGGAACCTCGATCCGCACTACACACCGCTGATCGCCTGGAACGACCCGGGTGAAAAACCGCTCAACGGCGCCCTCATCACCTGCGACCACGGGAAGGGCCGGTATGTATACACGGGCATCAGTTTCTTCCGGCAGCTCCCGGCCGGCGTACCGGGAGCCTACCGGCTCTTCGCGAACCTGATCTCCCCGCGAAACCGATGAACGACGCCTCACAGTCGGGCCGTGATCCTGACCACGGGAACGTGGACCGTCCGCCCTTCCTCACGACCTGGCGCAACGTCTACCTGCTCATGGTCGTGGTACTGACCATTGAGATCGGCATCATGTACTGGCTCACACATCATTTCGCATGAGGGAGTACGGGGTTCATCCCTCAAAGGACCGGATACTGTCCCCCAGGGTCGTGATGGGCACGAGGCGGACCCGTCCAGGGATCGCGCACGTCAAGGCCACAATGCCCTGATCATGGGACCATTGGATTGGGCGGTGATGCTGGGCACCCTGGTGCTGATCGCGGCATACGGCACATGGAAAACCCGGCGGGACGGCACGCGTGAGGACTATCTGCGCGGCGGCCATGCGGACCGATGGTGGGTGGTGGGCTTCGGTGTGGTGGCCACGCAACTCAGTGCCGTCACCTTCATCAGCACCCCGGGGCAGGGCTTCCTGGACGGCATGCGGTTCGTGCAATTCTACTTCGGCCTGCCCCTGGCCATGATCGTGGTGGCGGCGGTGTTCATCCCGCTCTACTACAAATGGAACGTGTACACCGCGTACGAATTCATCGGCAGGCGCTTCGACCGGCGTGCAAGACTGCTCACCGCCCTGCTCTTCCTGTGCCTGCGCGGACTGAGCGCGGGCATCACCATTTATGCCCCGATGCTGGTATTGGACAGGGTGCTGGGCGTGGGCTACGGCTGGAGCTTCGCCCTGACCGGGCTGGTGATCGTGTACACCACGGTGGGAGGTGCCCGGGCCGTCAGTGCCACCCAGACCCAGCAAATGGCCGTGATCTTCCTGGGCCTCATCGTCACGCTCCTGTTGGTCATCCATCAGTTGAGCGACCGCATGACCTTCAGCGAGAGCCTGCATCTGGCGGGTGCTGCGGGGCGGATGAACATCATCACCACCAGCTTCGACGCTGACGACAAGTTCACCTTGTGGAGCGGGCTGATCGGTGGTTTCTTCCTGCAGCTCTCGTACTTCGGCACCGACCAGAGCCAGGTGGGGCGCTACCTGAATGGGAGGACCGTTCGCGAGGCGAAGCTCGGCATGATGTTCAACGGCCTGGTGAAGATCCCGATGCAATTCATCGTCCTGCTCACCGGAGTGCTGGTATTCGTGTACTTCCTCTTCCACCCGAGCCCGGTACACTGGAACGCACAGAATGCGGCCGCGTTGAAGGGGGTACCTGCCTTTGATTCGCTGAACGCGGGTCACGATCGGCACGAAGCGGACGTGCGGGAACACGCTGTGGCCTGGCTCGATGCCTTGCGTGCCGATGATGCCGATCGCAAGACCAGTTCACGTGAAGCGCTGAACAATGCCCTGGTCGCCGATGCCGCGGTACGCGACAGCGTACGCGCCCTGGTGGAGGAGCGCCTGCCCGGCTCCGATCCGCGTGATGACGACCACATCTTCCTCAGCTTCGTCATGTCCCACTTCCCGACCGGCATACTCGGGCTGTTCGTGGCCGTGATGTTCTGCGCCAGCATGAGCACCAGTGCCGCCGAGTTGAGCGCCCTGGCCAGCACCACCACGGTCGACGTGATCCGCAGGGACTGGAGCGAACAAGGCCAGATCCGCGCCACGCGCTGGGCCACCATCGCATTCGGCCTGCTGGCCATGGCCTTCGCGGGGGTGGCCTCCCAGTTGGGCAACCTGATCCAGGCCGTGAACACCATCGGCTCCCTGTTTTACGGAACCATTCTTGGTATCTTCCTCGTGGCCTTCCTGCTGAAGCGCGTTCAGGGCCTGGCGTTGTTCGTGGCCGCACTGGTGGCCGAGGCGGTCATCCTCGTGCTCTTCGCCCTGCAATCGTACGAGGTGATCCGCCCGATCGGCTTCCTGTGGTTCAATCTGATCGCACCGGCCATCGTGTTGCTCGGTGCCTCCGGGCTGCAGGCCCTGTTGCCCGGAGCGGGGATCGAGCGGACGATCGATCGTTCGGAATGAAGAACAAAGCCCCGTCCCGAGGTCCGGGACGGGGCTTCATGATCGTTTATCTTACTTACTTTCCAGCAGCTTTCGTGGCCCACTCCTGCGCCTTGGCGCTGTACTCCTTCGCCGCGCCGGCGCTCTTGTCCGCCTCGGCCAGAGCAGCGGCCTCCTTGGCCGTTGCTGCGGCTTTGGCGTGATCGCCTACCGCGGCATATGCTTTCGCAAGGGTGAAGGTGTTCCAGTAGTGCTTCTCCATGGACAGGCTCTTCTGGGCATACTGCAACGCCACCTTGGGATCCTGGCCCCTGTCCAGGAAGAACGAGGCCGCGCGATTGTACGCACTGTACCCCGCATCGCTCTTGGCCAGCGCTTCCTTGATGTTCACCAGTCCTTGTGCCGTGGCATCCGCACTGATGGTGATGCGCACGCGTTGCTTCTCCCATGCGAGTTCGAGATCGGCCTTGTCCTGACCCAGGTTGGCGAAGCCGATGGTGAAGGTCTCCACGAACTCACCGTACTGGACTTCCGCTTTCGTACGGAGCACATCCTCGGCCTCCTTGCGGTCGAAGGCCCCGTTGAGTTCCGGGTTGCTGTTCAGGATCAGTTCCCATACACCCTCGTGCGGGATGGCGAAGAGCGAGTAACTTCCGGCTTTGACAGGCTTTCCACCGAAATCCACGGACCCGCTGAAGGTGATCTTCGTGCTCTTGTTGGCTCCGGTGCGCCAGATCTCGTCGTAGGGGACCAGATCGCCGAAGATGGCACGCCCCCTGGCGGATGGGCGCGAGTATTCAACCTCCACATCGGTAAGACCGATGATCTGCTCCACCTCGGCGTGAGGACTGAGCGCGGGAAGGTCCTGTGCGTTGGAGACCAGAGGAAGGGAAAGCACCGCCATGGGCGCGAGGATCTGTTTCATGATGCGTTGTGTAAGGGGCGACAAAGCTAGCCCATCCTGCTTCACCGGATCCGGGAGTGCCGGCCATGATCAACGGGTGTGCCGTGTATCATCCTCCTCGGGATCCCCATCCGGACATCGCTCCTGTACGCCGTCCGACACCCTGGCCAACCAGGTCCGATCACGCGAAGGAACATCAACCCTGAACAAGCATGGGCCGCACACGATCAACAATGATCCAACTGGCCAACGATGCGCACGCATCCTGACGGGAAGGCTTATGCCACTTTCAACTGCCCAACGCGGCTGCGCTCGAATTTGTCGCGTGCATAGGTCAGTGTAACGCGCAACTCAGAAGGTTTCTCGGCGGCGCCCGGAATCTCGTACATCGCGTCGGTCATGATGGCCTCACAAATGGAGCGCAGACCACGTGCGCCGAGTTTGTACTCGATGGCCTTCTCCACGATGAAGTCGAGCACCTTCTTGTCGAAGGAGACCTTCACCTTGTCCATCTCGAAGAGCTTCACGTACTGTTTGATGAGCGCGTTCTTCGGTTCGGTGAGGATGCGACGGAGTGTTTCGCGGTCCAGCGGGTCCAGGTACGTGAGCACCGGGAAACGGCCGATAAGCTCCGGAATGAGGCCGTAGCTGCGCAGGTCGGTGGGGGCCACGTACTGCAGCAAGTTCTCATCCAGAACCCGGTTCTCCTTGCTGGCGCTGTATCCAACGGAGCTGCTCTTCACGCGGCGGGCGATGATCTTGTTGATGCCATCGAACGCACCGCCACAGACGAAGAGGATCTTGCGCGTATCCACCTGGATGAGCTTCTGTTCGGGATGCTTGCGCCCGCCTTGCGGGGGCACATTCACCGTACTGCCTTCCAGCAGCTTCAGCAGGGCCTGCTGCACGCCCTCCCCGCTCACGTCGCGTGTGATGCTCGGTGTATCGCTCTTGCGGCTGATCTTGTCGATCTCGTCGATGAAAACGATACCGCGCTCAGCTTTGGTCACGTCGTAATCGGCCGCTTGGAGCAGCCTGCTGAGGATGCTTTCGACGTCCTCGCCCACGTAGCCTGCTTCGGTGAGCACGGTGGCATCGGCTATGGCGAACGGCACATTGAGCATCTTGGCGATGGTGCGTGCCAGCAGGGTCTTGCCCGTGCCTGTTTCGCCCACCAGGATCACGTTGCTCTTCTCGATCTCCACGTCATCCGCCCCCGTGGACTTCTGCATCAGGCGTTTGTAGTGGTTGTACACCGCCACGCTGAGCACCTTCTTGGCGTCGTCCTGTCCGATGATGTATTCGTCCAGATACCGTTTGATATCACTCGGCTTCTGCAGGATGATGCCACCGTCGGGTTCGTTCCGGTCGCGATGGCTCAGTTCCTCATGGATGATGTTCTGCGCTTGCCCGATGCAGCTGTCGCAGATATGTCCGGTGATACCAGCGATGAGGACGTTGGTATCCTGCTTGTCGCGCCCGCAGAACGAGCACTTGATCTCTTTTTTGTCCATCGGATGGCTGCGCCAGGTGAGGAGAACAGGGAATAGGCCCGGACAGGCGGTGAATATACGGTCAAGGGTCACCCCTCGTCCATGATGCCCTGTACGTGGTACAGGCGCCCTGGTGGGGGCTTGACACCACCAAAAAAGGCGTTGAAGCGCGTTCGCACGCGCTTCAACGCTTGCTGCAAGTCGAGATCTACTTCTGGCGAACGAGCAACTCGTCGATCATGCCGTAGGCTTTGGCCTCTTCGGCGATCATCCAGTAGTCGCGATCACCATCCTTCTCCACACGCTCGAACGGTTGTCCGCTGTGGTTGGCGATGATCTCGTAGAGCTCCTTCTTCAGCTTCTTGATCTCGTTCACCGTGATCTCCATGTCGCTGGCCTGGCCCTCGGCGCCACCCATGGGCTGGTGGATCATCACGCGGGCGTGCTTCAGCGCACTGCGCTTGCCCTTGGCTCCCGCGCAAAGCAGAACGGCGCCCATGCTGGCGGCCATGCCTGTGCAGATGGTGGCCACATCGGGATTGATGTACTGCATGGTGTCGTAGATGCCCAGACCAGCGTACACACCGCCCCCCGGGCTGTTCATGTAGATCTGGATGTCCTTCTTGGCATCGAGGCTCTCCAAGAAGAGGAGCTGCGCCTGCACGATGTTGGCCACCTGATCGTTGATGCCCGAGCCGAGGAAGATGATGCGGTCCATCATCATGCGGCTGAACACGTCCATCTGGGCCACGTTGAGCTGGCGTTCCTCGATGATGTACGGCGTCATGCTCGCCTGGTAATCGCGCAGCACCAGGCTGTTGATGCCGCGATGCTTCACGGCGTACTTGCGGAATTCGTCGTTGGGGATCATTGGATTTCCTGTGTGGTTCAAGGCATCGCGTCAGGCGGTGCGGGCCAAGTTTACGAACGCATCGAAGGGAAGCCGACGTTCCTTGGGCGATACCATGTTCTTGAAATGTACCAGGAGCTTCTGCTCCACGATGGCATCGCGCATGCGCTTGATCTGGTCGCGATCGCCCAGCAGGCGGGCGGCGGCGGCTTGCAGGGCTTCACCCTCGGGAGCTTCCATGCCGTACTGCACGAACTGGTCGCTGATGTACCGCTTGGCGAAACCATCGATCTCCTCCCCTTTGGCCTCCAGGCCGTATTTCTCCACCACACGATCCTCCACCAGCTGGCGTTTCAGGCCGGTGGCATAGCTGGTGTAGCCTTCCTCCACCTGCTCGGGCGTGATGGGCTTTTCGCTGGTGGTGCGGATCCAGCGTTTGAGGAACTCGTCGGGCAACTCAATGTGGGCGTTCTCCTGGAGCTTCTTCATCACCAACCGCTTGAACACGCGGTCGCTGTCGCGTCGGAAGGCGTTCTCCAGCCCCGCTTTCACCTTGGCCCGGAAGGCGGTCTCGTCGGTCACGGCCCCTTGCCCGTACACGCGGTCGAAAAGTGTCTGATCCAGCGGCACCGCTTCCATGCGTTTGATCGCCTCCACACGGAAGAGCATATCGCCCTGCAGTCCATGTACAGCCTCGTGATCGGCACCCAGCATGCGCGCCAGGTCGTCGTGGCCATCGCTGATCCGGTGCGGATCCACCTTCACTTCATCGCCCTTGGCCTTGCCAACGAAAAGCCGACGCGCTTCCTCGTCCTTGAGGTACTCCAAGCTGATGGTGGTACGGTTCATCAGGCCACCGGGTTTGATGGCACCCGCCTCATCCAGTTCGATCAGGTCGCCCAGCAACATGTCCTTGTCAGCGGCCCTTTCCACATCCACCACTTGCCCGAAGCGCCGCTGCATGTCGGCCACTTCCTTGTTCACCAGCGCATCATCCACATCCACCACGGGCATCTCCACACCGAGTTTCTCATTCAACTCCACATCGAACACGGGGGCCAGGCCCATCTCGTACGCGAAGTTGAACTCGCCCGGCTCATCCCAGTTATTCGCCGAGAAATTCTCGTTTTTCGGTAATGGTTGGCCCAGCGGACGCAAGCGATTCTCGGTGATGTATCCATTCAGGCTGCGCTCGATCACGCGCTCCACCTCATTCACCAGCACGTTGCGGCCAATGCGCTTTTTGATGATGGCCATGGGCACCTGGCCGGGTCGGAAACCCGGCAATGCGGCTGTCCTGCGTTGTTCTTTCAGGGTCTTCTCCACGGCGGGCGCATAGTCCTCGGGAAGGAGTTTCAGCTTCAGGGTTGCCGTCAGGGTGCCGGTCTCTTCTCGTTCGATATTCATGCTGTTGGGGCGACGTTCACGTCGCC
>JAFDZE010000137.1:9197-20400 GCA_018267155.1 Bacteroidota bacterium
GCCACGGGATAGTACGGACGGGGGGACTCGAACCCCCACGCCTTGCGGCACTGGATCCTAAGTCCAGCGCGTCTACCAATTCCGCCACGTCCGTGCTTTTTTGAAAGGGCTGCGAAGATAGCCCGCCTGCGGGGAGCCGGACCGGACCGGACCACGGGGCTCTACATTCGCGTCCCCTTCCCATGAGCACCCTGCGCACCTTCGACCTGGCCGGGCTGTCCATCCCCCAACGGCACGGCCTGTTGCTGGGCGCCGTAGGACCCCGGCCCATCGCTTTCGCCAGCACCATCGATGCGCTTGGGCGGCCCAACCTCAGCCCCTTCAGCTTCTTCAACTGTTTCGGCAGCAATCCACCCATCGTTGTGTTCTCGCCCGCCCGGCGTGGTCGCGACAACACAACGAAACACACGCTGCACAACGTGCGGGCCGTGCCCGAAGTGGTGATCAACGTGGTGGACTTCGGCATGACGCAACAGGCCAATGTGGCCAGCGGCGAGTACGGGGAAGGCGTGAACGAATTCGTCAAAGCGGGCTTCACGCCCATCGCCTCGGAGCGCGTGCGGCCTTTCCGCGTGAAGGAGAGTCCCGCGCAGCTGGAGTGCAGCGTGAAGCAGGTGGTGGAAACGGGCGACCAAGGCGCTGCGGGCAACCTGGTGATCTGTGAAGTGCTGGTGATGCACGTGCGGGAGGACCTGCTCACACCTGAGGGCGTCATCGATCAGCGGCGGATCGACCTGGTGGGACGCATGGGCGGGCACTATTACTGCCGTGCCAATGGGGATGCCCTCTTCGAACTGGCCCAGCCAACAAAACATACCGGCATCGGAGTGGATGCGTTGCCGAAGGACATCCGCGAGAGCCATGTGCTCACCGGCAACGACCTGGGGCGCATAGCCAACCTGCCAGCCCTGCCCGACGAGACCAGCGTGAACGAATACAAACTCACCGAACTGGCCGATCTGTTCATCGCCATGGACGGTGACAAGGCCGCCCTGCGCAAAGCCCTCCACCAGCGCGCCCAACAACTGCTGGCCCAGGACCGGACCGACGAGGCCGTGCGTACCTTGCTCGCCTTCAACGAACGATAGAACCGGTGTTACGCGTTACGTGCTGCCCAATGGCTTGTTCAATGTGAACACGTAACGCGCAACATGCGACCGGAGCAACACGCAGCATCCCTCAACCAACACCCTTGTATCCATGGCACAAGTCACCATTTCCGGCACCGTCAAAGCTGTCGGTAAAACGCAGGAGGTCAGCGCCTCCTTCCGCAAGCGCGAACTCGTGATCACCGAGCCCAGCGGGCAGCGCCCCCAGCACATCCCGGTGGAATTCACCCAGGACCGTGTGAGCTTATTGGACGACTACAAGCCCGGCGACGAGGTGAGTGTGATGGCGTACGTGAACGGCCGCGAGTGGACCGGCAAGGACGGCGTTACCAAATACTTCCTATCCCTGGGTGGCAATCGCATCGAGCGGGTTGGTGCCAATGCCCCGGTCAGTGGCGGTTCTTATCAGCAGGCGCCGCCGCCCACCATGGCCGATATGCCGACTGGCGGGGACAGCGAGGACGACCTGCCGTTCTGAGGCGGGGCCGGGAGTTCCTGGCAAATGAGGTGCTTGATCAGGGAGCGGTTCCCACCCGACACTCCCTTATACCCTCCTCCCCTTCCATACCGGCCGTACAACCAACGAGGCCACGGCGATCAGCGGCGCATATATGGTGAAGGCGAGCCACGCCAACCCGGCGCTCCAGGTCGAGTATGGTAGCCCGAGGATCCGTTTCCCGTGGTGCACCAGCGCGGGTACGGGAGCAAGCCAGAGTGCCCAAGCCCCTGCGAGGAGCAGGGCATGCATCAGTAGCTGGTGTCCGACCAGCGCGGGCCAATTGATACCGACCGTGAGTGCGAGCAGTCCCCACGGGTAAAGCAGGAAGAAAGCGGGCAGCAGCTTGGCGCTCCAGGACACGCCGCGCATCTTGCCCGCCCAGCGCAGACGTTGTTGAACAGCCCCGCTGAACGTTGGCTCGGCCTGCGTACGCACCACCGCATCCGGATGCGGCAATGCCGCGATGCGTTTGCCCGCCCGCATCATCCGTTGCACCAGGAACACATCGTCGCCGCTGGCAAAACGATCACCGTTGTATCCGCCCAGTTCAAGGAACGCCTCGCGCCGAAAGGCCATGTTCGCGCCATTGGCGAGCAGGGGACGCCCTTGCAGGGTGGTGGCCATCGCGCACATCATCAGGGCGGCCTGTTCATTCGACTGAATGGCGCCAAGCACTCCCTGTCCATCCGTGGCCACGGGCAGCAGGACCATGTCGGCCCGGGTACGCTCCGCACAGGCGAGCAGCAAGCGCGTCCGATCAGGACCGCAGCGCGCATCGGCGTCGGTGAGCACGATCCAACCGGCATCGGTCGCGTTCACGCCGGTGGTGATCGCCGCCTTCTTCCCTTGGCCATCGCAAGGCAGGAGCCTCAACCCCGACCAGCGCGGGATCATGGCGCGCACCTTGTCCGCCGTGCCATCGCTGCTGCCATCATCCACCACGATCACGCTCGGCGGATGTCCGGGACGTCCCTGTTCGTACAGATCCTGCAACAACGGTACAATGGTATCCTCCGCATCGCGTGCGGGCACAATGTGGGCCACGGTGGCCGAAGTGCCGGTCGCGGCATCCGGCGCATCCATCAAGGCGCGTGCAACATCCTCGCACCAGCCACGGACAATGATGGCGAAGAGCACGGCCAGGCCGAATGCCAGGATCACCAGGGCCGTGGTCATCATCCGGCGTCCGGGCTTTCGGTGCGGATCCGGGCCACGAGCAGGATGAGGCTGCCGACAAGGGCGGGCAGCGCGATGTTCACGGCCCAGATCAGGATCGAGGACACGACCACACCCACGGGATCGCCGCCGCTGACGAGCGTGTCCGTAACCGAACCGCGCACGCCCAGTTCGGTGAGGGCGGTGGTGGGGATGAGCGTGGTGACCAGGAAGATCACGGGTACCCGGGCGCATGCCGTGGACCAGGGCACGGCGCCCACCGTGTGCAGCAACCAGGCGAACTGGAGGGTGAAGACGGCATAGCGCAGCCCGCTCAGCGTGGCCACCACCGTGAGTCGCTGGCCACGGAACGCACCGAGCACGCGGACCTGCCGTTCGAACCGGCGGGACCAGGGAACAGCCAGGAAGACCCGCTCCAAGGTACCCGGACTGAAGTACAGGAAGACCGTGGCCCCACCGATCAGCAGCGCGCACCAGCGCACTACGGGCCACAGCGCACCCGGCTCCTGATCCACGAAGTCCAATGGAAAAAGGAAGAGGAACAAAGCACCGACCAGCACGGTGACCACGAACTGCGCGATGCTGCCGAGCAAAGTGGCGAAGGCCCCGCGTACGCGGTGGTCGGGTCTCAGGAAGAGCACACGTCCGGCGAACTCGCCCACGCGGTTCGGGGTGATCAGCCCGATGCTGGTGCCCGCGACAACAGCGGCGAAGGCCCGCACGAAGGGCATGCGCTCCACCTCGCGCACCAACACACGCCATTTCAGCGCCTCGATGCTCCAGTTCAGCAGCATGAGCAAGACCACGGGCACCAATGCTGACCAGGGCGAGTGCGCGTAGGTGAACCAGGCGAACAGACGTTGCAAACCAGCTCCATCACGACCCAGACGCACGTACAGGAAGGCACAGGCCGCGATGAACACGGCGATCCGCAGGACCAGGAGGGTGCGTTTGCTCACGGTAGCTTCGCAGCGATCAAAAGTACCCGGGTGGCCCTTCCCTCCGAACGCATCATCCTCGGCATCGACCCCGGCACCACGGTGATGGGCTTCGGCGTGCTGCTGGTGGAGGGGCAGCGATTGCGGTTGCTGGAGGCGGGCACGATCCGGTTCCCGGCGGAGGATGACCACACCCTGAAGTTGCGCGCCATCTTCACGGGTACACTGGACATCATCGACCGCCATCACCCGGACGAGCTGGCGATCGAAGCGCAATTCTTCGGCAAGAACGTGCAGAGCATGCTCAAGCTGGGGCGAGCGCAGGGTGTGGCCATCGCGGCGGCGCTACAGCGCGAACTGGCCGTGGTGGAATACGCCCCGAAACGCGTGAAGCAGAGCATCACCGGCAATGGGAACGCCACCAAGGAACAGGTGGCCGCCATGTTGCTGAGCATCCTCGGCGTGAAGGAACTCCCCGCCAGCACCGATGCAACCGACGCGGTAGCGGTGGCCGTTTGCCATCATTTCGGGGCCGGTCCGAATGCGGGAGGTGCACGCAAAGGGCGCGGTGCGAAAGGTGGGGGTTGGGCGGGTTTCGTGCGCGCGAACCCGGAACGGATCAAGGGCTGACGGACGGATCAGACGTTCCGGATGCGCTCGGCAATGGCCGCGAGTTGCTCGGGCGTGACCGAAAGTTTCGGCCTGTTGAAGTCCATGTCGCTCACCCGGTCCAAGGGGATCAAATGCACATGCGCATGCGGTACCTCCAGGCCCACCACGCTCACCCCGACCCGATCGCAGGGTACCACCCGTGCGATGCGCTGGGCCACGCCCTGCGCGAAAGGCATGATTCCGCTGAGCACATCGGTGGGCAGATCGAAGAACTTGTCCACCTCGATCTTCGGTATCACCAACGTATGGCCTTCGCGTAGCGGGTTGATGTCCAGGAAAGCCAGGAACCGCTCGTCCTCGCCCACCTTGTGGCAGGGGATCTCGCCATGGATGATCCGGGTGAAGATGCTGGGCATCGGCTCAGCGGGTGATCTCGATGATCTCGAATCGGGTGCTGCCCGCCGGGGTGAGGACCTCGGCTATCTCGCCGACCATCTTGCCCAACAGGCCTTTTCCGATGGGCGAGCTCACGCTGATCTTGCCCACCTTGATGTCCGATTCGCTTTCAGCCACCAAGGTGAAGTTCTTGTGCGTGTCGGTAATGGTGTGGCGCACCTTCACCGTACAGTGGATGTACACTTTGCTGGTGTCCATCTGGTCGGCATCCACGATACGGGCACTGGCCATCACCTCCTCCAGCTTGGCTATACGGGCCTCCAACAGACCCTGATCCTCCTTGGCGGCGTGGTATTCGGCATTCTCGCTCAGATCGCCCTTGTCGCGTGCGTCGGCGATCTGCTGGCTGATGTGCGGTCGGTCCACGGTCTTCAAGCGGTGCAGTTCCTCCTGCAGCTTCTTGAAGCCTTCCTCGGTATAGTAGGCCGGGGTGCTCATGGGTTCTGACGTTGGGGCAGGTAGATGTGAAAAGGCGAGGATCCCCGCCGGGCGGGGATCCTCGCTCAAAGATAAGCGACTTACAGGCTCAACCGCAGGCCCACCTGGTGTACCCCACTGAACGGGTTGGTGGCGCGGTAGGCGTAATCGATCGAGAACACGCTCGCCTTTTCCTTGCCGAAAGCCAGGTCAACACTCAAGCCCGCGCTGGGGCCCGTGAAGACCGTCTGGCGCAGCTTGTCGTCGGTGATGTCCTTCTCGTAGGTGTAACCGCCACGCAGGTACACCAGCTTGCGGAAGCCGTATTCCAGTCCCAAGGTGAATTGGTCCTTGGTGAAGGAGTTGCTGGAGAAATTGCCCGCCACGGTCAACCGGTTCATCTCGTTGATGTTCCAGTCGTAGGCGGCACCGATGTTCATCTGCGAGGGCAGCTCGAAGCGATCGCTGCGTTGCTCGATGGTGAGCTGGTCGCTGCCCTGGGTGAGCAGGCCCTGCACGGCCATACCATCGCCGCTGAAGCGCATGGCGGGGCCCACGTTCTTGAGGGCGATCCCGAAGTGGACGTTGTCCGTTGGTCCGGTCACGTAATGGATACCGGCATCGAAGGAGAATCCCGTGGCGCGCACGTTGCTGATGCTCTCGCTGGCCACACGCACGAGGACACCGCCATAGATGCTGTTGGAGAACTCCTTGGAGTAGGCCACGGCGATGTTGCCGCTGGTGGGCCGGAACGAGCCGATACCACCATCGGGCTGGTCCACGGTGGTCACCTGTACCTCTCCGTAGTTGATGCTGGTGAAACTGATGCCCAGGACACCGCTCTCACCGATCTTCTGGCCGATGGCCCCGGATTGGATCTTCACACCACTGCCTTCGAGCCAGCGCGAGCTGGTGAAGTAGATCTCCGTCTTGCGCACGCGGGCCAGCCCGGCGATGTTGCCGAACATGCCTTCCACGCCCCGCAGCCGAGCACTGTTGGCCAGGCCCATGCCAGCGCTGCGCGCCCAAGGGTTGATCAGCAACTGGGTGGCTCCGGCCGAACCGGCACGATCAGGGTTGCCCGCGAACGCCGGTACCGTCAGCAAGGTGAGCCAGAGAACGAGCGATCGCCCGCTCCGGTTGATATCCATCTTCTTCATGCTCCTTCGTTCTTGGGATCAGAAATTCTGCAGGTCAACGGGGCGCATCACACCGAACCACTTGAGCACCTTCTCGCCCGAGCCCGGCACGTTCACATGGCAGATGTACGTCCCTCCGGAAACCGGCACGTTCTTGTGGTTCTTCAGGTCCCAGTCCACGAAGGTGAGGTCGTTGTCCTTCTTGAACTGCCGCACCAGCGTACCGCTCACGCTGTAGATGCTGATGGTGCAGGTGCGGGGCAGGTTGATGAACTTGACCCGGTTGTCCAGGCGGCTCGTTTCGTACCCGCTGAACGCGTAGTACGGGTTGGGCACCACGTTGATGCGGTCCAGGTGCTCGCGCTCCACGCTGTTCACCTCGGTCTCGGTGCGCAGGCCATCGGTACTGAAGGTGTACAGGCCCAGACCACCGTTGCGATCCGTGGAAATGGGTGTGTCGGGGGCCCCTTCGTAAGGGATGTACGGCAAGTACGCCTTGCTGATGTCCAAGCGGATGCGCAGATCCGCAGGTACCAGTCCCTGCTCGGGGCTCAACAGCATATTGGCCACGGCTGAACCTACCCAAGCGCAGGAACGCCATACACGGGTGCGGTCGGCACCGGTACCACTGCTCAGGCGCGTATAGAGGTATGCGCCCTGGTCGTACAGCGGCATCTGCGACACATCGTTGAAGCTGCGACGGCGGTTGGTGAAGAAGTAGGTCCAGTGGTTCTGGGCCATGAGGATCTCCGGTGAGGCGAAATTGTCGGGTGTGGTGATCGGATTCCAGATCATGTCCGCACCGATCCCGTTCAGGCCCCAGAACGTGTTCTCGGCGAAAGCCACGTTCAACCGTTCACCCGTTTCCAGATCGATCGCGTAGCCCGGGAACCAGCTCATTCCGGTGGGCTGCGCCCCGTTCAAGGTGCCTTCGGCGTCGTTGTACCCATCATCGCCGCTCTTCCGGCCATTCTTGTCCCGGCTGGGATCGGGCTTGATGCGCAGCTTGTCCACGTCAACACCGGGCAGGGAATTGTCATCGCCGGCTTCGAGCACCGCACAACGCGTCCACTTGCTCTTGTCGGAGGTGAAGGTCACCTGGATACTGGGCGCCAGGGACATATACGAATCAGCGCGCGCGGCCGCCACGGAAGAGGCACCGGGCTGGAAGCTCGCATCGCCCACCAGGCGGAACGGCGACCAGGTCCCGAAGGTCTTCTCGTAGGTCTGGTCATCGTCGTAGCCGGTATAGTCGGGGAAGTCCAAGGCGGTATCGCCGGCCAGACCCGAACGGATCCAGTTCCATGCGGTCTCGCCGTCCACATCCGGGACCCCCATGTACCAACCTGCGCCCGCTGCCCCTGCGTCGGCATACTCCACTCCCGCGCCCAGCGGCTTCGTATAGGCGCTGAATTGACCGGTGTATTCGGGTTGATCAATGGTGACGGAAATACCCCAATCGACGATCAACTGCTCATTGGCCACCTCGATGCTCCGATCAGCGTCCACGGTTTGGGTGGATCCATCGGGGTTGATGCGCACCAGTGTCCACCATGCGTCGTTCATCCGGGTGTACTGGTTGTTGAACGAGGAGCCGAGCTGGGGCAAGCTGGTGGTATCTTTCAGGTAGAGTTCGAAGTGGGCATCGGGCACGCGCAGCGGATCGACCACTTTCACCTTGACCGGGCCAAAGCCTGCGAGGTACTTCACCTCCTGCATGCGGTTGTCCGGACTGGCGACGATGGCATCCTCGGTTTCGCGGGTGATGGCCACAGCAAGACCACCGTTGCCCTGACCTTCCAGGCGGGTGATGGCGAACTGATCGCCGTACTGCGCATTCTGAATGGTACCGCCCAATTCACTGGCCGGGGGATGCGGGATGCCGCTCCACGAGCGGATGGCGCCCGAAGCCGACTTGCGGCCCGCCTTGAAGGGATACGCCTGGCCGCTCTGCTGATTGGGGTCGGGATTGTATGGCTGGAAATTGTTGTAGCCGTAAGCGAGCGCCATGTAGTAGTACGTCTTGTAGTTCACCAGGCGCTTGTCGCCCGTGGCAAAAAGATCCTCGGTCACCTTGATGGAATGCACCACCCCGGTGTCGGGTGCGTTCACCATCTCCGTGGCCACAGGCACGCCCATGTCCTGATCGTAGATCCAGTTGATCAGGCGGTCCACGCCATCATCCAGGTCGTACACGCCCAGCAGGCGGACCAGGTCCTCGTTGCCCACATCGGCCACGCCCACATCACCATCGCGCACCTGATAGACCTGATAGCCCTGGAAGTGGTAATAGCGGTCGCTGGCATCCTCGGGGATGGTGGGATCCAGTTCGGCGTAATCCTCCGGATAGTTCACGTTGTTGTTGCTGCCGTTCGGGTTGGTCAGGTACAGGATCAGCTCGCGGTCCAGCTCCTCAATGTCGAGGTCGGGTGCATCGGGACCGTCCAGGATGCGGAAGCAGTTGTCGAACAGGGCCTGGGCCTTGTCGTCGGCCTTGCGCAGCGCCAGCACACTGGCCCAAGCACCACCGCTGCTCGCCCGTGCGTACACCACACCAACGGTGATGTTGTTGTAATCGCCCGGCTCCAGGGTAAAGGGCCCGGCGCTCTGCACGAAGCGGCGGTCGGGGTTCACCAGAACGGTTTCCTGCCATGGGCCCTGAGGCGTGCAATCGGTGCCCCAACCGATGGGGTCGCTGTCGCTGGGGAACATGTAATAGGTGCGGACGGCATTGGGGTTGTTCGGCTCGTAGCCCGTGGCACCGCCATGGGTCATGGGTGTGCCGTCCTTCCAGATGCTCCGGAGATAGTTGTAATAGTGTACCGCAAGACCCGGATCGTTGCAGCAGGCGGGTCCTTCCCGGTTGAAGTAGAGGAAGGCACGCATACCGAAGCGCTCGTTGTCGGCCACATTGTCACCGTATCCGATACCGATGCCCTTGTAACCGATCCCATGCTGCGCCACGGCCTGGCCGCAATCGGGGAAAGGTTCGCTCGTGTCGGGCGGGCCGGGATTGTCAACGCCATCCGGATCCTGGTAGGGCCCTTCGAAGAAATCGATGCCGATGGCGGGCGGTTGCATCCCATAGCCCGGGTTGCCGTTACCACCTTCGTCGTTCTCATCCCCGTTGTACACGTAGCCCAACCCACGCTGCACGTCGCAGCCCGTGAAGTCGTCGTCCGCGAAGCCCAGGTCGGGATCGGCGTACTGGCCGAAATAGGCGTTGGTCAGGGTCTGCGTACCACGGTTGATGACCAGGTAGTTGTAGAAGGTCATGTTGTTGATCTCATCGTTGGTGGCGAAGGCGAAGGCCTGCGAACGGATCTCCAATCCGATGGGCTGTCCACCGGTCTCGGTGTGCTGGTTGCCCTTGTCGTTCATCACCCACCAGATGTTGTGATCGCCGAAGAGGGGCACCGGATCGTTCGGGTTGCGGGTGTTGCAATCGATCACGCGCTCCAGGTCGTAGCCCGGGTAATCGCCCGAATTGGGGTCGTAATCACTATTCCCGTCCACATCGGTGAAAGGGGCCAGATAGGTATCAAAACCGGGCGTGTTGTTGATGGCCGGCCAGTCAAAGAAGACGGTGGGGGTGATGTAGCCATCCGGGAACTCAGTTGCCACGTTGCATTCCTGCGGGTTGCTCAGGCACTCGTAATAGGCGCGGTGCCGTTCGGCATCCAACCGTTCTGTGGTGTAGAAGCGGTCGTACAGGCTGCATACCTCGCTGGTCACCGAAGCATCGCCGCCGGTGGTGAGGGGCCCGGGCCAGAAATCGTTACCGTTACGGTATTGGATCGCCGCGATCTTCAACTGGTTGTCGGGCGAGAGGCCGCCCATCCACAGACCGCCCGAGAAGATGGCCTTGGCCCCGGTACGATCAACGGTCTTGGGCACCTCGTACGCCGGCTTGTTGTTGGCCTTGTCGTACCAGAGCAGGCCACTGGTGGTGATCAGGGCACGCACGTTGTTGTAGGCCAGCTCGGTGATGGCCACCGCAGGGGTACAGGCAGCGGCTTTCAGGGTACCGGGGGTGCCGTGGGCCGGTGGCATGTGGATACCATGGGCCGTGTTGTAGTCCATGGCCTTGGCCACGGGCGCGATCAGATGGAACGCGAGCGTGGCGGCAAGGGCGGTGCGGAACGGGGTGTTCGCTTTCATGCTTTGAACGCCGAAGCCCGGCGCAGGCGTTGTTCAGAAATCGAAGCGCAAGCCCAAGCGGATGGTGCGTGGCGCTCCGAAGTTGTAAGGATTGTTGACTTTCAGGGCGTAGAGATCCCTGAAGCTCTGCGGGTCGATCTGGTTGTTGATGTTGTCCTGGTAGCGTGCGGCGGCCAGGTACCCATCGTCCGTGGGCGAACCGGTGGCGCGGTACACGCCGGTGATCACCTTGTTGTTGAAGAGGTTCGTGACCAGAAGGTACACGTTCAGATTGGCCTTCTTGGCCTTGTCGGCATCCCCGTCCTTGCCGAAGCTGAGCGGAATGTCGCGGTATAGCTGCAGGTCGGTGTTGAACTGCCAGGGCAGGCGCGCACCATTGATCGTGCCCACCAAGCGGCCACCAGGCGGATTCATATTGCCCTCCTGCACCACCAGACTGGAGATGCTGTACGGGGTGCCGCTGCCGAGGATGGTGGTGAAGTTGACGCCGGTGTTCTGCAGGATCTTGGCCCCCGCGATAACAGGGCCGTTGTAATCGTTGCCATTGCCATAGCTGAAGTCCACATTGGTGGTGATGCGGTGGCGCTGATCGAAGTTCAGCGGTGCAATGGTGCGCAGGTTGGGTTGGCCGGCATTCAGGAGCGAGAGGCTGGTGTTGGGATCCGAACCGGTACCATCGGCGAATTGCAGGGTGTA
>JAFDZE010000138.1:0-15598 GCA_018267155.1 Bacteroidota bacterium
CCATCTTCACCATTGTTATCACCCCAGACGTGCTTCAGGTTGAGCCAGTGGCCCACTTCATGCGTAAGCGCACGCGACTTGAATTCTGCGCCAGAGCCGATCCGGCCGATGTAATCGTGCAGCAGCAACGTGCCATCTGCCGGGGCGTTCGGCCCTTCCACCGCGCTGGGGTACTGCGAGTAGCCCGCCGCACCGCTGCGGATGGTCTGCACGGTCCAAACGTTCAGGTACTTGTTGCGCGGCCACCAATTCAGTTTGGAGCCATTGTCGCCAACAAAGGTCTCGCAGCTGCGGATGCGATCGATGCCATTGGTGCAATTGCCTTCGGGATCGATGGTCGCGAGTTTGAACTCCAGATGGATGTCCCCGGCGATGTCCTGGAAGCCACAGCACACATCGCTCAGATCCTCGTTGAGTTTGCGGTAATCCCGGTTGAGCACCTCCATGGCATCCAGGATCTGCTCCGTGGAGATATTCTCCGGACCGTTCATGTGGACAACGTGGAACACCACCGGGATGGTGAGGATGACGGTGTCGGCATCGCGGCGGGCGTTGTGCTCGGCGAGCCACTGGCGTGTGAAGTGCTCCAACTCCGCCTCGCGCTGGAGGATGGATGGGTCGGCGGCGATGGCCTTCCGACGCATTTCGTCGGTGCCGCAACGGAACCCGTCCTGGGCTTGGGCGGCAAGGCCGGTAGAAAGAAGGGCGAGGGCAAGGGCCGCCCGAGAGATAAACGTTCTGGTCATGGGTGCTGGGATCGAGGGGTTCGTACAGCGCGAGCCGAAAATAGATGGATCCCGCATACGGTGGTACGTCGGACGAGGAAAGGCAGGAACGGGGCCACGAACGGAGGTCACTTTTTCCGGAAGAAGACCCGGATGGGCACCCCGTGGAAGTTGAAGTGCTCGCGCAACTTGTTCTCCAGGAAACGGGCGTAGCTGTCCTTGATGTACTGGGGCAGATTGGTAAAGAAAGCGAAGGCGGGCACCGCCCCGGGCAATTGGGTCACGTACTTGATGCTCACGGACTTGGCCTTGTACATGGGAGGAGGCAGGCGCTCGATCTCGGGAAGCAACACGTCGTTCAGTTTGCGTGTAGGGATGCGTTGTTTCCGGGCTTCGTACACCTTGATGGCCAGTTCCATGGCCCGGTGGATACGCTGTTTCTCGGTAACACTGGTGAAGACGATGGGCAGGTCGGTGAAGGGAGCGGTGCGCCTGCGGATCTCCTCCTCGTACTTCTTGGCCGCGTTGGTGTCCTTCTCCAGCAGGTCCCACTTGTTCACCACGATCACCACGCCCTTGCCATTGCGCTCGATCAGGCCGAAGATGCTGAGGGACTGGTGGTCCATGCCGTCCTGCGCATCGATCAGCAGGAGGCACACGTCGCTCTCCTCGATGGACCGCACGCTACGGAGGACGCTGTAGAACTCAATGTCCTCGGCCACTTTGCCCTTCTTGCGGATGCCCGCCGTATCGAGCAGCCAGGCGTTGAAACCGAAGGCGTTGAAGCGGGTGTTCACCGTATCACGGGTGGTACCGGCGATCGGCGTTACGATGTTGCGCTCCTGGCCGAGCAAGGCATTCACCAGGGAGCTCTTGCCCACGTTGGGTTTGCCAACGATGGCGATGCGCGGCAGGTCGTCGGTGACCTCGTCCGTCGGCTTTTTGAAGTCCTGGACGAGCCGATCGAGCAGATCACCCGTACCAGCACCGCTCGAAGCGCTGATGCGGTGGACATCCCCCAGCCCGAGGGCGTAGAATTCGGCTGCGTCGCCGTCCTTGTCGAAGGTGTCGACCTTGTTGGCCACGAGAAGCACGGGTTTGTTGGATCGGCGGAGCAGTCGCGCGATAGCCTCATCCAAGTGCGAGATCCCCGTTCGGGTGTCCACGAGGAAGAGGATGCTGTCCGCCTCCTCCACGGCGAGCGCCACCTGCTTGCGGATCTCCTCCTCGAAGATGTCGTCGCTGCCCTGAACGTACCCGCCGGTATCGATCACACTGAAGAAATGCCCGTTCCATTCGGCCTGTCCGTAGTGGCGGTCGCGGGTGGTGCCCGCCGTGGGGTCGGTGATGGCTTCGCGCCGTTCCACCAGGCGGTTGAAAAGCGTGCTCTTGCCCACGTTCGGGCGGCCTACAATGGCTACGATGTTGCTCATGGGAATGCGGGAGACGAGAGACGAGCAATGAGAGACGAGAGGCGAGTGCGCTGTCCAGGACAGTGCGCACTCGCCTCTCGTCTCTCGTCTCTCGCCACTCTCATTCAGTATCCGTATCGTTTCAATTTCTTGTCATCCTCCCGCCAGTCGGGATCCACCTTCACCTTCAGGTCGAGGAAGACCTTGGTGCCACAGAACTTTTCGATGGCCTTGCGCGCTTCGGTACCGAGTTGGCGCAGGGCACCCCCGCCCCTGCCGATCACGATGCCTTTCTGGCTCTCGCGCATCACCACCACATCGGCCTGGATCTTCACGAGTTCCTCGCCCTCCTCGTAGCTGTTCACCACCACCTGGGTGCTGTACGGGATCTCCTGCTTGTACAAGGCGAGTACTTTTTCGCGGATCATCTCGCTGGTGAAGAAGCGCAGGTCGCGGTCACTCAAGTCATCCTTCGGAAAGTAAGGCGGATGCTCCGGCAACAGTTCGATCAGGCGTTCGCGCAGGGCATCCACATGGAAGCGGTGCAGTGCGGAGATGGGCACCACCTTGGCCTTCGGGAAGACCCCCTGCCAGGTTTCCAGGGCTGCGGCGAGTTCAGCTTCGCTGCCCAGATCCATCTTGTTCACCAGGACGAAAAGGGGACCGCCGAAGCGCTCCGCCCGTTTGACCACGGCCTCGGCCCTTTCAGGGTTTTCCCCCAGCTCCACCAGCACAAGGAGGATGTCCGCATCCTGTAGTGCCTCATCCACGGCCTTCATCATGCTCTTGTGGAGCGGATACTGCGGATCGAGGATGCCGGGCGTATCAGAAAGGATCAGCTGGTGATCATCTCCATTGAGTATACCCAGGATCCGGTGCCGCGTGGTCTGGGCCTTGGGGTTCACGATCACGAGCTTCTCCCCCAACAGCGCATTGAGCAGGGTGCTCTTGCCCACGTTGGGGTGGCCGATGATGTTGACGTAACCGGCTTTGTGGTTCATGGCGGTACGGTCGTGAAGCAAAGAACCCGGTTTTCACCGGGTTCTCCTTGTAGCGGGGGCAGGACTCGAACCTGCGGCCTTCGGGTTATGAGCCCGACGAGCTACCATCTGCTCCACCCCGCAGTTTGGGGGTGCGAATATAGTTCAACCGGGCGAATTCAGAATATCGGGTGAAGAGAGGCCAACCCTGATTGTTGCGGTCCGGTCAGCCGATCTCCTGTGCAAGGGCCTCCAACTCGTTGCCAGCGCGCTCCCAGTCCTTCATGCGCTGCTCGATGAGTCCGGCGAGTTCGGCCAGTCGAGCGTAGTCCTTCTCGGACGGGTTGTCGGCCAACTTGTCCTGCAACTGCTTCTGCTCGCTCTCCAGCCGGGCCATCTCCTGCTCGCAACGCTGCACCGCATTCCTGAGCCGGCGGAGTTCCTTTTCCTGTTCTTTCTGTGGCAGTCGGTTGTCCACCTTGGATCCGGCGGTCCGCTGTTTCACCGCCACCTGCTTCACCGTATCGTTCATGCTCGCCGACGCCTTGTTGCGGTCGATCAGCTCCAGGATATCCATGTGGTGATCGCGCAGGCGCCCATCCTTCACCTCGAGCAGGCGGTTGGTGAGTCCGTGGAGGAAGTCGCGGTCGTGGCTCACGATGAGGAAGGTGCCATCGTAGTCCTTGAGGGCTTGTTTGAGCACATCCTTGCTCTGGATGTCCAGGTGGTGCGTAGGCTCGTCGAGCAGGATGAAGTTGAGCGGACGCAACAGCATGCAGCACAGGGCCACACGCGCCCGTTCGCCACCGCTGAGGACCTTCACCTTCTTGTCCACATCATCGCCGCTGAAGAGGAAGGCCCCCAACATGCCGCGCACCTTGGGGCGGTTATCGTCGCTTGCGGCCTGCTCGGCGGTCTCCATGATCGTGAGGGTGGGGTCCAAGCGATCGGGCATGTCCTGGGCGTAGTAGCCGATAGTGACCTGGTGGCCCAGCTTGATCTCACCCTCGTAGCTCTCCTCACCCACGAGCATGCGCATCACGGTACTTTTCCCGGTACCGTTGGCACCCACCAGCGCGATGGCCTCTCCCCGCGCAAGGGTGAGTTCCGCATCGGTGAGGATCACGCGTTCGCCGTAGCTTTTTTTCGCCCCGTGCATCTCGAGCACGAGCTTGCCACTGTGCGGTGCGGGGGGGAACTTCACGATCATCGATCGGAACGCGTCATCCTCCACGATCACGCGATCCAGCTTCTCCAACTTGGTGATCAGGCTCTGGGCGAACGCGGCCTTGTCCTTCTTCGCGCGGAACTTGTTGATCAGTTCCTGGGTATGTTCGATGTACTTCTGCTGCTCTTCGTAAGCCTTCATCTGCCGGGCCTTCTCCTCCTTGCGAAGCTCCACGAACTGGCTCCAGGGCACTTTGCGGTCGATGAGGCGGCCGCCGCCCACCTCGATGGTGCGACGGGTAAGGCGATCGAGAAAAGTCTTGTCGTGGCTGATGAGCACGAGCGCTGCCGGGTAGGTCATCAGCAGGTCCTCGAGCCACTGGATGGCCGGAAGGTCCAGGTGGTTGGTCGGTTCGTCCAGCAGCAGGAGGTCGGGGCTCATGAGCAGGATGCGGCAGAGCTCCGCGCGCATGCGCCAGCCGCCGCTCAACTCCATCAGAGGGCGGTCCATATCGGCTTCGGCATACCCGATACCGCGCAGCGTTTCCTCCACCTGCTTGTCGTGGTCGCCGGCACCGATGTGGTTCAGGCGCTCGTGGGCGTGCGCGAGTTCCTCGGCCAGGGCCATCATCCTGGCCTCATCCTCGAAAGAAGCATTGAGCTCGTTCTCGATCGCGGAGATGCGCGCTTCGAGCCATTCGGCCTCCTTGAAGGCGCTCATGGCGATCTGTCGGGGGCTGAGCGACAGGTCGTGCTTCATGGTCTGGGGCAGATAGCCCACGGTGAGGTCGCGCGGCTTGTCAATGCTTCCACTGTCGGGCTTGTCCTCCCCGGCGAGCATTTTGAGCAGTGTGCTCTTGCCGGCGCCGTTGCGGCCCACCAGGCCGATCCGGTCGTCCTTGCCGATGAAGAAGGACACCGCGTCGAACATGGTACGCTCGCCGAAGTGGAGGCTGAGGTTGCTGACACTGATCATGCGTTCCGGGGAAAAGGGGCGCGAAAATACCCGGTCCGCGGCCTGTTCCATCCGGAGGGGCGGGGCTCCGACAAAGAAGAAACCCCGACCAGGGGCCGGGGTTCCCATGACATGCGGGGATCCACTCAGAAGTTCCAGAGGTCGTGCTCGAACTCGAAGAGGTCCTGCTTGATGGACTCGCTTTCGAGCACGCCGTTGATGCCCGTCTTCACATCGGCCAGCACGCGGTTGTACACGTTGCTCTCCTTGATGATGGTGCTGTTGAACTGGCGCGTCCAGAAGACATGGTCGAAGGACCTCCGCTCCGCATCGTTCTGACGGTTGAATACCTCCCAATTCACCAGTACATAGCGCAGTTCGGGGAAGTAGAGCCAGAACAGCACGGAATAGCCCCGGAGCGAGCCGTCGTTCTGATCGAGCTTCTCCTTCAGAGGGGCCAGTCCGATGATGCGGATGTCCATGGAGGACCGCTGCTTGTCGAAGATCCAGTCCTCCTTCAGGCGGTACCGCTTCACGTTCTCGCTCTTGGTCTCCACGGTCACCACGTTCAGATCCTGGCCGGTGCCGTCCAGCCGGTCCACCCAAACCGAGTCCGTGCGCGAAAGCAGCTCCTTGATCTCGGCGGTGAGCAGCGGGCGCTTGAACTCATCCTCCCAGCCGTCAGCCCCGGGATCATATGCGGTGATCGAACCATCAACGAGCAGGCCATCCTTGATGACATCGAAGAGGCTCTTGCGATCGTTGATCTTCTCCAGCGGGTAGTACAGTGGCTGGTTGATCTTCTCGGTCACATCGATCTCGCGCCAGATCCGGCGGTACCACATCACATCGGCTTCGCGGATGAAGGGGTAGGGAACCACCCGCTGGGTCTTCGTGTGTTCCTTGATGTACGCGCCATCCAGCACGGTCTGTGCATCCGATGATACCGGCAGGCCCAGGACGAGCGCGGCGCAGGCGGCGATCAGAGAGGTTCCACGGTTGTTCATGATGCTTGCTGGTTGATGCGTACGGGATCACATGACCTTGAACGCGAGCGTCCCGATGCTCTGCGTACGGCCATCGGGCCCTTTGGCTTTGATGTTCTCGATGTAGACCTTCTGTCCTGTCTTCACCTTGCCCACGATCTCCTTGGCCTTGGACGTCATGGCGGCGCCGGTCACACGCTCTTCGGCCAAGCTGCCGGAAAGGGTGGCGGACACGGTGTACTCCACGATCTGGAAGGTGAGGTCGAACTGGAAATTCTCCAGTTTGGCGATCACCCCGGCCGATGCGGTGAGTTCGGTCTTCTTGATGCTCTGGTCCGTAACGGTCTTGCCTCCGAAGAAGGGTTGCGGTTTCGGGATGTCCTTCACACGGAACTGGACACCCGGCAACGACTTCTTGGTACCATCAGGATTCGTAACGCTGACACCAACGGTGGCGTCGGGGCCTGAGCCCGGGCGCACCACGTACCCTTGCGCGGCCTTGGTGAGTGATCCGTTGTTCATGGACGGGGAGATGTCCTTGGCGCTGTAGCCGGCCACGCTGATGTCCACAGGATTATCGATGCCGCGGTAGAACACGTTCATCTTGGTGGGGCTGACCACGAGGTTCGGCGCGGCCACTTCGTACTCGGTAGTGAAGGGCTGGACCACGGGTTCGCCACCGACCGGGGTGAACTTGATGATCCCGGAGACCTGCCGCAGGCCGGCACCGGCCGCAACCTGCTCGAGGATGGCTTTGGCGCCTTCCATGGGCAACTTGATGCTCTCGCCGATGATCGATGGCACTTTGGCGCTCGTATCCACCTTGGCTCCCGGGCCGCAGATGTACACCTCCGGCGCGTTCTGGTTGTCATACGCACCGAGGAAGATCTCCGCGCGGTATTTGCTACCCGTTGTTACGTAGCTGCTCTGGGGCTTGACGATGGCATCAAGCGTATTGAACTTGAAGCTGGTCTTCTCCACGTTGCCCAGCAGCTTGGCCACCATTTCGGTCTCCATGTTGCGAACGTCCGCCTGGATCTTGGACATGATGGTGATACCCGCCACCTGGGGAACGTGATAGAAGTTGATGGACTGCCAGTTGTTCATCGTACCACCCGCATCACGCCGGTCCTCGAAATTGAACATCCGGTCCACGCTGGCCACGATGGCAGGCTCCTTGGCGGCTTCACCAACGGCCTTCACCTTGTCGCGGAAGGCCTCGAGTTTGGTGCGGAGTTCGGTGGCCGACCACGGACCTTCCTTCGGTTTGGCGGGTTCGCTGCCCACCATGAGGTTCGTGATCTCGTTGTAGCTGTCCTTCTTGTTGAGGTACTGGAGGCTGAGCACCGTGTCGCGCCCGGCCGCGTCCTTGGCGATGATCTTGTCGGCCGGGAGCTTTTCGCAGGCCATGATCACTTTCACCTTGAGCGAGTCCATGTAGTTGATGAGGCCACCCGCGAGTTTTTGCACCTCTTGCGCGGACGCATAGGCCTTGCCGTACTTCTCGGCGTTCTGCTGGGCATAGTTGGCGAACGTGGTATAGGTCTCGTTCGCTTTCTCGGCGAGTGCGGTCTTGGTGTTCTCCAATCCGTTGTTCACCGTGATGAAACTGTCCAGGATCTCCTTGGATACGTTCAACGCCAGGAGCGCTGTCAGCACCAGGTACATCATGTTGATCATCTTCTGTCTCGGGGACAGCTTTCCGCCTGCCATGGTATGGTCGTAGGGGTTTTCTGGTTCTCAGTGGCAGGGGACGATCAACCGCGCACGGTCATGGCGGCGAGCATATTGCCGTAGACGGTGTTCAGCTTGCCGAGGTTGGTACTGAGTTCGGCGATGTTGTCCTTGTACCGCTTGGTGTCCTCCACGCTGTTCTTGAGGTGGGCGAGCATTTCACCCATGCCGTCGAACATCTGGTTGGCGGCCTCGAGTTTCTCGCGGCTGCTGCGCAGTTGGATCTCGTACATCTCGTTGAGGTCGCTGAGGTTCTTGCTCATGCGACTGAGGCTTTCACCGGCGTTCTTGCCCGCGTCAACGTTCTGGCTGAGGCCCACCAGGCTCTCACTCGCCCGCGCATAGCTGTCGCTCAGGCTGCTAACCCGGTCGCTGGCACCTTTCAGGTTCGTCACGTAATCGTTGGTGGCCGTAGCCGCGCTGCTGATGTCCGTGAGCTGTCGGGCCTGATCGCTCAGGGTACGCATCCCGTTACCGAGGCTCTCGATCAATTCGGGTTCGATCTTGGCGCTTTCCAGCATATCGTCCAGCTGCTCGGTGATGGAGCGCTGGTCCTCTTTCTTGAAATCGTCGCCAGCGGCATGTTCACCAGTGGCCAGCTCGGGGTAAACCAAGCTCCAATCGGGATCCTCGTGCGGAGGTTCGAAGGCCGAGAACATGAAGATGATCGCTTCCGTGGAAAGGCCGAGGATGAGGAACACGTCAGCCAGTGGCCAGTGCTGGATCTTGAAGAGGGCGCCCACGATAACGACGGCGGCGCCGATCCCGTAGAGTTTGGCCATGAAGTTCTTCCATGCTTTGCTTCCTGGTCTCATCGTAGTTCCTTGCGTTAGGTTTGGTTGCTGGGTGGAATTGGAGCGGATGCCCGGGTCCGAAAGTTCAAGCGGGCGTCAGGTTTCGTAGGTTGTGAAATGCGCGCTAAAGGTCCTCGGCACTCACCGCCTTGCCGCGGCCCAGGTAGGTGAGTACGGAGCGGAAGCCGATGTAGCACTTGGCGGTGTCCTGGTACTCGAAGCAGCGCGTACCGGTCTGAAGGTAAAGACCCACGTCCTTGAAGGAACCGCCACGGATCACTTTCCGCTTGAGGGAAGGCGGGTCGTTGGCGAGCGCGTCGTAACGGTACTCGGGGTTCAGGTCGTGGTCGAAATCGTACACGCTCTCGTCGAAAGCGGTACTGGTCCACTCGGCCACGTTGCCAGCCATGTTGTACAGGCCGTAATCATTCGCGCTGTAGCTGTCCACCGGTACGGTGTGGAAGCCGCCATCATCGGTATAGTTGCCGTTGAGGGGCTTGAAGTTCCCCAGGAAGCAGCCCTGGCGATTGCGGATGTACGGACCGCCCCAAGGGTAGGCAGAGAGTTTCAGACCACCGCGCGCCGCATACTCCCACTCGGCCTCCGTGGGCAGGCGGAAATCGTTGATGAAGGGCTCACCGCCCTGCTGCAACCAGGCGTTCATCATGTTCTGCGTGCGCCACACATTGAAGGCGTTGGCCTGCTGCCAGGTAATGCCCACCACGGGATACTCGTCGTAGGCCGGATGCCAGAAATAGTTCTTGGTCATCGGCTCGTTGTACGCATAGGTGAAATCATGCACCCACGTGAGCGTGTCCGGGAAGACGTTGATCACCTCCTTGATGATGAACTTGCTCCGGTCGCTGTGGCCCATGATGGAGAAGTTCTGGCCCTTGCTGTTGGTGTATCCCCCGGCGTTCAGGTCCTGATCGCGGCCGGCCTTGCGGGCGGCTTCCTGCAGGTCGATCCAGTAGTACTCGAACAGCAGCTTGCGCGTGTCGATCTCCTGGCGGCGGTAGAATTGCTCGCTGCTCTGGTAGTACATCTCGGCCAGGGCCTCGCGCACCTCCTCATCGTCGTGATCGACCCTTTCATTCCAGTTGATGACCGGCGGATCGATCTCCTCGCCGAACTCGTCCTCGGTGAGCACGTGCTCACCGATATCGGCATCACCCAGCAGTCGCTTCATGATGGAGTCCTGCACGTACTCCACGAACTGGCGGTACTCGTTGTTGCTGATCTCCGTCTGGTCCATGTAGAAGGCCTGGACGGACACGGTGCGGCTCTTGGCCACCAAGGCGTTCGGAGCGTCCTGATCGCTGGGCCCCATGACGTAACTGCCCATGGGGATGTAATTCATCCCGTACGGGTCCACCTGGTACCAGGCCGGGCGGTTCTGGGCACCTATGAGTTGCCCCTGACCACCCCGGCCACAGCTCGCCAGCAAGCCGACAGCGCCCAAATATGCAATGGGACGAAGGTTCATGGTCTTCCTTTTTTGCCGAGTTCCGTCGCAGGTCCTTGCAGGGTCCTGGTCTTTGCCGCCGGGTAAGCGGACAGGCTCAGACAAGACATCAAACGGCGGTTTGGTTCCAATTGTTACCCGAGACTAGAGGAAGCGTGGGTGGCCGTAGATCTCGATCACCTCCTTCTTCTTGATCATGAAGCAGTAGTTGAGCATGATCTCGTGACTACCACTGCTGTAGTTCCTCAATTCCGAAGTGGTCACATCGTAACTGTAGCCGATCTTGAACATGCTCTTCTTCTCTTTGCCAGTGGGCATCTGGAAGCCGATCATGGGTGCGATCGCATCCTCGGTCCTGTACGTGGCGCCCAGCCATACCATGTCCTTGTACATGGCGGTGATATTCAAATCGAACTGGGTGGAGGTAGCGTCACTCTTGATCAGCAAGGAAGGGAGCAGGGCGAAATTCTTTCCAAGGTCAGCCCTGTAGCCCGCCTGGGCGTAGTAGTGGCGCTTGTTCTTGATGCTCACGTTCTTCAGCTCGGTTTCAGGCAGTTGTGTGCTGCTCAGGCCAGCCCAAAGGCGCTTGTTCATGTAATAGATGCCCGCACCGAGGTCGAAGCCGGAGGCACTGCTGCCATTGTCGGGAATGGCGTCATCTTCGGTAACGGGATCCACGGCCACCCATTGGCTGCCCAAGGTCCTGCTGCTGAGGCCCGCATAAAGCCCCACACCCAGCACACTTGAACCGCCACCCAATTTAACGTGGTAGGCATAGTGAAGTCTAGCGATGGTGCTGTTCTCCTGGCCCAACTTGTCGAAATAAACCGAGAGGCCCACCCCGCTGTTGATCTTGGGGATGGCACCCTGAAGGTTCAACAGGCCGGTCTTGGGGGCCCCATCGAACCCGCTCCACTGCTGGCGCAGAAGGAGGGTGGCACAGAGGTTGCCGGAAGTGCCGGCCACGCCCGAGTTGACCGAAAGCCGGTCGAACATGAATTGTGTGTACTGCGGATCCTGTTGGGCGTATGACACCGTTGCCACCACCGCGCAGACCACTGCGGTAAGTTTCCCCCTCATGCTGGTTCTCTTCAATTGGCGCGGCTTTCCGGGGGACAAAGGGTCCCTCCGGCCGGTTCCGATCCGCCGCCAAAGTAAAAAAAAAGGTGTGCCTTCGATCTTTTCAACAAAAAGCGTGCGTCGGGGAACGCTCGTTCACCGTCGTGACCGTTCCCGAACTCAGGCCAACTTCTGGTAGGTACGCCACCAACGGTCCGGCACCTCTTCGCGGCAGGCCATCTGGTAATCGCTATAGGCGCAGGGCACCAAGTGATGGCGCTCGAACCGGGCTTCCTGCTCGGCGCGGTACGGGATGTCCATCCACCAGCGGTCGCTCACGGTGCTCTTGTAGAAGACCAGTTCCTGCTCATGTCCCTTGATGGGCACACGGAAGCGGGTGAAGCGCTTGCGGTCGAGCCAGGGCAGGTCGTTGGTGCGGCTGCCCACGCCATCCAGGAAACACCAGACCATTTGCGCAACGAGTTGAGCTGTGATGCCGTGCTGGTCGCGGCTTGGGTCCATTTCGTAGATGCCCACGGAGGTCACCTTTTCGCTCACACCGGCATAGCGCATGATGCGGCAGATCTCCTCACCATGGAAGCCGTTCGGCCCGGGCCGCGTGGTTCCGGGCGCATCGGCCCAACGTACGCTGCTCATGTCCACACTCACCGTATCGGCATTGCGCAGCACCGGTTCGGCCTCTGCCAAGTTGGCCCGGAGCTCGCCAAGCCGGTGCGTGTCGAAGTACAGTTTCTCCATCAACTCGATGCCCGGCTGGTCCACCAGGTAGGTCTGGAAGCCCAGGTTGCTGTAGTTGAACAGGTAGTTGGGCTGGCGCAGTACCATGTGGCTCAGGTAGCTGGAATCGGCCAGGCCCTGCCCGGGTTCGCCCAGGTCGAAGCGACCGTCCACGCACGCGAGGTTGGCGGTGCGTTCCAGCTTCTCGTAGGCCAGATATTGGCTGAACGTGTGTCCTTGCCCGCCACCGATGATGATGGGGATGATGTTGCGCCGGATCAGTTCAGCGATGGACTCGGCCAGTGCATGCTGGGTGTCCTTGGCGGTGTGGCCCGGGTGGATGTCGCCCAGGTCCACCACGTTCACCCTGGCTTGCGGAACGTGAAGCCGGTAGAGTTCATCACGGACAGCATCGGGGGCTTGGGCACAGCCTCGCGGTCGGGCGTGGCCCGGATCATCCAGCACTCCGAGGATGGCTACCTGCGCCCCCTCCAGGTCGGGCAGGCCGCTCACGGTATGGAAGCGCGTATTGTCGCCCAGGGTGTGGGCCAGCCAATCGGGGCGGCTCTGGCCGAAGCGTGTGGATGGCTTGAAATAGATGCTGATGTCCATGGCGGGAAGACCTTGCGGGCCGTCGGCCAAAAGTGGCCCGGCAGCCGGTCCCCTCAACCCACCGATGTCGGAGCCTGTTGACAGGGCGGTGTTCGCAGCGCTCAGGCCTTTTTGGCCTTGGCCCGTTTGGCGGCCTTCTTCTTGGGCGCCTTCTTGGCCGCGGTCTTCGGTGCGGCCGTTTTCTTCGTTTTGGCGCCCTTGCCCGCCTTGGCCCCGCCCAGCAGCGCAGTGCATTCCTCCAGGGTCATGTCCTCGGGCTTCTTGTCCTTGGGCACGTTCACGTTCTTCTTGCCGTCGGTGATGTACGGACCATACCGACCTTTCAGTATTTGGATGGCCGACCCCTCGAAGGTCTTCAGGGTATTGGCCGCCGCAGTGGCCTGCTTGGCCTGGATCAGTTCGACGGCCCGCTCGAACGTGATGGCAGCAGGGTCCTCCGATCTCGGTATGTTCGCATACAGGCCCTTGTGCTTCACGTACGGGCCGAAACGACCGCGCCCCGTGACGATGGGCTCGCCCTGGAATTCCCCGAGTTCGGTGGTGGCGCTGGCGGCCTTCTTCAGGTCGATCAGTTCGATCGCGCGTTGCAGGGTGATGCTCAGGGGATCGTCCTCACGGGTGAGGCTGGCGTAGGTGCTGCCCCACTTCACGAAGGGCCCAAAGCGTCCGATGCCCGCCGTGACGGTCTCGCCATCGCGCTCGCCCAGTGTGCGTGGCAGTTTGAACAGGTCCATGGCCTCTTCGAAGGTGATGCTCTGGATGCTCTGTTCGCGCCGCAGGCTGGCGAACTTCGGTTTGTCCTCGTCGTCCGCGCTGCCGATCTGGATCATGGGGCCGAAACGGCCGATGCGGGCCACCACGTCCTTGCCGCTCGCCGGATCCTTGCCCAATACCCGGGCTCCGGTAGCGCGCTCCGCCGTGTCCTTCACTTGGCCGATGGTCACGTGGAACGGCTTGTAGAACTCGGCGATCATGTCGCGCCAGTTCATGGTGCCTTCGGCGATCTGGTCGAACTCGCCTTCCACGTACGCCGTGAAGTTGAGATCGACGATCGTGGGGAAGTGCTCCACCAGGAAGTCGTTCACCACCATGCCGATGTCCGTGGGGAAGAGCTTCATCTTCTCCGCGCCGGTGTTCTCGCTGGCGGTCTGCTCTGCAATGGAACCGTGGGCCAAGGTGAGGATGCGGTAGGCGCGCGGCGTGCCCTCGCGGCTCTCCTTCACCACGTAGCCGCGCTTCTGCACGGTACTGATGGTGGGCGCATAGGTGGACGGGCGACCGATGCCGAGTTCCTCCAGCTTCTTCACCAGGCTCGCTTCCGTGTAGCGCGGTGCCGGGCGATCGAAGCGCTGTGTGGCCGTGAGGTCCTGGAGCGCGAGCTGATCCCCCTGCTTCATGTCCGGCAGAAGCCCCTCCTGCTCCTCCCCTTCCTCGTCGTCCTTCCCCTCCATGTACACCTTGAGGAAGCCGTCGAAGAGGATCACTTCGCCTTGGGCCACGAGGTTCTCGCCAGGTCGTGTACTGATGGCGATGTTCACCACCGTCTTCTCGAGTTCGGCCTCGGCCATCTGGCTGGCGAGCGTGCGCTTGCTGATCAGCTCGTACAGGCGCTCCGCATCACGGTCCGAACCCGCGATACGCACGTTCAGGTCCGTGGGGCGTATGGCTTCGTGCGCCTCCTGCGCCCCCTTGCTCTTGTTGGCGAACTTCCGCGGCTTGCTGTAGCGCTCACCGTATTGCGAAGTGATGGCGGCCTTGGCGGCATCCACGGCCAGGTCGCTCAGGTTCACCGAGTCGGTACGCATGTAGGTGATGTGCCCCTGCTCGTACAGACCCTGCGCGATGCGCATGGTGCGGTCCACACCGAAGCCCAGCTTGCGCGAGGCCTCCTGTTGCAAGGTGGAGGTGGTGAACGGTGCCGCCGGAGAGCGTTTACCGGGCTTCTTCTCCACCGCATTCACGGTGAAGGACGCGCCGATGCACCCCTGCAGGAAGGCCAATGCCTCGGCTTCGGTATCAAAACGCTTGGGCAGCTCGGCCTTCACCACGCTCTTGCCATTGGCCAGCAAGTTGGCCGTCACGCGGAAGGCCGACTTCTCGGTGAAGCCCAGGATCTCGCGCTCACGTTCCACGATCAGCCGCACGGCCACGCTCTGCACGCGGCCCGCGCTCAGGCTCGGTTTCACCTTGCGCCACAGGATCGGACTCAGCTCGTAGCCCACCAGCCGGTCCAGCACACGGCGCGCTTGCTGTGCATCCACCAGGTGGATGTCGATCTCGCGCGGGTTGGCGATCGCCTCCAGCACCGCCTTCTTGGTGATCTCGTTGAAGGTGATCCGCTTCACCTTGTCATCGGACAGCTTCAACGCTTCCTTCAGGTGCCAGCTGATGGCCTCCCCTTCGCGGTCCTCATCGGTGGCGAGCCAGACGGTTGCCGCCTTGTTCGCTTCCTTCTGCAGTTGCGAGAGCCGGTCCTTCTTGTCATCGGGGATGATGTAGGTGGGCTCGAAGCCATTGTCCACATCCACGCTCAGGTCGCGTTCGGGCAGGTCGCGTACATGGCCGTAGCTGCTGAGCACGGTGAAGCCGTCGCCGAGGTACTTCTCAATGGTTTTCGCCTTGGCAGGCGACTCGACGATCACCAGGTCTCCAGCTTCCTTTTTGGCCATGCGTGTTGAATTCGGTCCGCCTCCGCAATGATGCTTCGGCGGAAAAAGCGCGCAAATGAAAGGCGATCTTCCGGGATCCTGGCCTTCCCATTGACGGGACATGGGCCATTCCCCTACGGGGAAGGGAATTTTTGAACAGTTCCGGATATCTTACCGCCGATGCTTCCATCACCCCTGGTCGTCTCACGGGCCCTGCCGTTGATCCTATGGGTTGTTCTGCTCCCGGCCTGTTCTACGAAGAACGAAACGGGGATGCGCCCCGGCGGGTCCGCCCACGAGTCTTCCGTGGCCGTACAAGCCGA
>JAFDZE010000138.1:15640-23325 GCA_018267155.1 Bacteroidota bacterium
ATCGCCATGATCGATGCCATCGCACAGGAGAAAGCCCGTTCCGCTCCTGCCGCCGCAGCTACGTGGGCGATCGCCCAGCGGGCCCTGGCCGATCTGGAGCTTGACCTTCCCGTAAGTGCCGGTCGTGAATTCGAACGGCTGCACATGGAATTCCGGACGAAGGGGATGGAGCTTTCGCCATTGGCGGTCGCCGCATGGGCCAAAGCCGCCACCAGAGCCGGATCGTACGCGAAGGCCGACAGTCTGATCCGAACCGCGCTCCAGGATACCGCGAGTGGCCTGGCTCCGGGCGTGTTGGCCCGGTTGATCAATGCACGCGGGGTGCTGCGCATGGTGGAAGGACGCCAGGAAGAAGGACTCCGCGATCTCCAACAGGTACTCGACATCGCGGACAGCGGTTCGCTACCGCCACACACCATCGCGGAATTGCTGTATGACCAGAATAGCGGATACATCCAACAAAGCCTGCTGGACAGCCTGGCCAGCAATGCCTACCGCTCGCGCCAACTGTGGCGGGCCGTGGGCGATACGATCGGTGAGGCGCGCAGCGAATACGACCTGATGGCCGCGCTGGTCAACTCGGCGGACTACGATGGAGCCATGGCGCATGCCTCGAGATCCGCCGAATTGGCCCGTTCAGCAGGCGATATCCAGGACCAGTTGCTCGCGGAGCACCGGTTGGCCTGGATCTCCTGGGGTATCGTGGAGCCGGTACAATTGAACGAGCGCTGGGCGTCGGTGCTGCAGCGCGCCGATTCGCTCGGCTTCCGTGCGGTGGCCGCTTTGGTGCGACTGAGCTATCCCATGTTCCTCATGAGCCAGGACAGCACCACATTGGCCGGTTTCGGCATCGCCTACGCCGCCCGATTCGATACCGCACGAAGCATGGTGGCCCCGGCACAACGGTTCGCAGAGGAGGAAGGACTTGATGAATTGCGGAACCAATGCCTGAGCACCCTGGCCACCATTGCCAACTACGCGGGTGACGCGGCGGGCTCGATGGCATTGGTGCGGACCATACTTCGGAATGCGCAGCGATCAGGGAACGCTCGGCAAGCCACGCAGGCCTTGCTCGGCATCTCGGCCAACCACTACCGGCTGGGGAACTGGCATGCGGCCCGCGATGCTGCGGACAGTGCACTGGTCGTGGCTACCGCGCATGGCTTCCTGAATCAAGTGGAGCAAGCGCTATCGAAGCTGTCCCATAGTTACCGACAACTGGGTGACAATACCACGGCACTGGGCCTACGGCTCAGGCGCGACAGTGTACTGGACGAGATCAGCGGCGAGACGGTCGCGCGCAACATCGGGCAGATGGGCACGAGGTATGTGATGGAAGAGAAACAAGTGGCGGACAGCCTGGTGCATGTGCAGGCATTGGCCCTGCGCGAAGCGGAGGTGGAACGCCAACGGACCATCGTGTACGCGGTCATCGGTAGTGCGTTGATCCTTTTCGCAGGGGGGCTATTCGCCTACCGCCTCGACCGCAAGCGACGCAGAGAACGATACGAGAAGGACGCCGCCCTGCTGGAAACTCAAGCGTTACGCTCGCAGATGAACCCGCACTTCATCTTCAACGCCCTCAACTCGATCAATGCCTACGTACAGACGAACGAACCGGACAAAGCGAGCGACTACCTCGCACAATTCGCGCGGCTCATGCGCATGGTGCTGGAGAATTCGCGCCATGCGGAAGTACCGCTGAAGGATGATCTCGACGCGCTGCGCGGCTATCTCGAACTTGAACGCGCACGCTCCAACGGGAAATTCGAATTCACCATCGAAGTGGATCCCGCGATCGATCCCGAAGAAGTCCACGTGCCACCACTGGTGATGCAGCCATTCGTCGAGAACGCCATCTGGCACGGTATGGCCGGACGCACGGACAAAGGCCACATCGCGCTGAAGGTCACGAAACGAGGAGCGGACATCGTCATGGCCGTGGAGGACGACGGCCGAGGCAGGCTCGCGCCGAAGGTCGCTGTGCCGGGCATGCCGGAGAAGAAGTCATCGCTCGGCACGGCCATCACGCGGGCCCGGCTTGACCTGGTGAGCAAACAGAAAGGAAGACCCGCCGGATTCAACTACATCGATCTGCCTCAAGGCACGCGCGTGGAAGTGGTCCTGCCCGTGGGCGAGGCGGCGTGATCCGCCTTTTCATTTCTTTCTCAACCTCGGCCGCACATCTGTCGGGGAGCGAGCGATCCGATACATTGTTCCCGCCTGCCCAAGACCGCGCACTCATGGAACCGACCACCGCCATCATTGTGGACGACGAGGAACTCTGTCGCACCTCGCTCACCGCACTGCTGAAACGCAAGCACCCCAACGTGCAATTGCTCGGCACGGCGGACTGCGCCGCCGACGGGATCAAATTGCTGAAGGCGGTGAAGCCCCAATTGCTCTTCCTGGACGTGGACCTGGGCGACGGCACCGGGTTCGATGTGCTGAACTCCGTGGACGAACCGCCCCGCACCATCTTCACCACGGCCCATTCGCAGCACGCGATCCGCGCGTTCCGCCTGAGCGCGGTGGATTACCTGCTGAAGCCGATCGTACCTGCCGAACTCGACGCGGCGATGGCGAAAGTGGCGGGGCCCGCGGCCGAAACGCAGAAGAAGGAGCAACTCGATACCGCCACGCAGAACTACGGCGGGGCCCGACGCATCGCCCTGCCCGAAGAACGCGGCTTCGAGATCGTGGACCTCGATGCCATCATCCATTGCCAGAGCGACAGCAACTACACCAAGGTCTTCCTGCGGGACAAGCGCATGCTGTTGGTATGCCGCACGCTGAAGGACATCGGCGCCCTGCTCGATGAGCCGCGCTTCTTCCGCGTGCATGACTCGCACATCGTGAACATGGACCACACCACCCGCTACATCCGCGGCGATGGTGGCGAGCTGATCCTGGACAACGGACAGAACGTGCCGGTGAGTCGGAGCAAGAAGGAGGAGCTGATGGGGCGATTGAACAAGGCGTGATGGGGATATGCACGATCGGGGTGCGCTGGATGCCGGAGCCACGCACACATTCGAACCCACTTCAAAGAACCAGGATCAACAGCGATCAACCGACCAGTCCACGATTGCATTTGCGGGTTGAATGCAGCATCGCGCGAGCGCCCCATCGCGTAACGTGATGCCCATGGCTCCCAGCAATATTATACCGATCGCACATTCAATACCGACCCATGCCGCTTCTTGCGGTACAGGTCCTGTAGCCCTCTTTCCGGATGACTTCTCGCCGGAGGTGGTCCCGTAGGCCGCCCCGTCGCCAACTGCGCCGTCGCGAAGCACGGAGCCGGCTTGGCGCGTCGGAGACGCGCTACGCGACCACCTCCGTGAATCGTCCTCCGAAAAGATCGTGGCGTATCTCCTGTCCGACCTTGGATGCGCGAATGGTATCACCCGCACTTGGAGCTGCCGCAACTCTTGCACTTGAGGCAGCCCTCCTCGTAGTGCAGCCCATCCACATCGCCGCAATCGGCGCACTTGCGGCCACTGGCAACGGTGCCATCGGCGATGTAGCGTTGCAGGGCGCGCACCACGCCATTCTTCCAGGTGCCCAGTGTGGCGTCGTACAGGTTGAGGTTGGCCACCACGTCCACCACCTGGGGCAGAGGCATGCCCTGGCGCAGCATGCCGCTGATCAGGATGGCGTAGTTCCAGAACTCCTTGTCGAACGTGCGGCTGAGCCCTTGCACCGTGACGCGGTAGTCCTCGTCGTCGGCATACTCCAGGTCATAAATATTTTTTCCACGCTCAGGATCGGCACGCTTCACCACCCATCCCTTGGTGACCCATTTGGGCAGCTCAAAGTTCCCGTTCGCGCGGCCGGTGAAGATCTCGTACGGCCGACCGTCCATCAGGCCCACAACGGCGAGCCAGGGATCCGTTCCATTGTTGAAACGCAGTACATCCGCTTCCAGGCGCAAGGGACGTGTGATGTGGTGCGGGCGCTCCTCCTTCTTCGCATCGGTGCTCACCAGTACGCCGCTCCGGCTGCCATCGCGATAAACGGTGATGCCTTTCAGCCCGTGCTGCCAGGCCTCCAGGTAGATGCCGCCCACCTGCTCCACCGTGGCGGTGTTCGGCAGGTTGATGGTGCTGCTGATGGAGTGCGTGACGTACTTCTGCACGGCGGCCTGCATGCGGATCCGACGCTGCCAGTCGATGTCGTTCGCGGTGGCACCGTGGTACGGGCTCTGTGCGGCATCGCTCTTGCCGGTGACTTTCATCCAGTCGAGCAGACGCGGGTGGTGGACGGTGAATTCCTCCCATTGATCACCCATGTTATCGGTGAAGCTCACCACGGCCTTCCCGTCCCCCGCGAGGATCTTGCGCCGCCGCGTGTAGCCCAGCATGAACACGGGTTCGATCCCACTGCTGGTGCGGGTGAGCAGACTGAGCGTACCGGTGGGCGCAACGGTGCTGATGCTCACGTTGCGGCGGCCATGACGCATCATCCGGTCATGCACCTCGGGCAGTTCGTCGGCCAGCATCGATACGAATCCGCTCGTGCGTTCGATCGCCGGATCGAAGCCCTCGAAAGCGCCGCGCTCGATGGCCATGTCGATGCTGCTGTCGAATTCGGCACGGCACTTGGTCCGCATGATCGACTCCGTGGCCTCGATGGCCGCGTCGCTGTCGTACTTCAGGCCCAGTGCGGCCAGCGCATCGGCCATGCCGGTGAAGCCCAATCCGGTGCGGCGTCCCTTGCGACCGGTATCGCGCAGGAGTTCCCAGGTCTCGCGCTCCACACGCTTCACCTCCTCGGGTTCGGGGTCGCTGTCCACCTTGGCGAGGATCCGGTCCACCGCCTCGAGTTCGAGATCCACCAGGTCGTCCATGAGGCGTTGCGACTCGTAGGTGACCGCTGCGAACCGGTCATGATCGAACCAGGCTTTCGGCGTGAAGGCATCCTGCACGAAACTGTACAGGTTGATGGCGATCAAACGACAACTGTCGCCGCCCTGCATGGCGATCTCGCTGCAGGGGTTGGTGCTCTCGTTCTTGAATGCCGGGTATACGCTGCTGGTGCTGTACGTGTGCTGCCGGTCCCAGAAAATGAGGCCCGGCTCGGCGCTGTTGTGCGCACAGCTCACCAGCGTGTTCCAGAGATCGCGGGCGTTCACCTCCTTGGTGACCAGCGGCTCCCGGGCATCGATCGGCCAGCGGTGCGTGTACGTGCCACCTTCGGACACGGCCCGCAGGAACTCGTCGCTCACGCGCACGCTCACATTGGCACCGGTGACCTTTGTAAGATCCTGTTTGATGGTGATGAACCGCTCCACGTCGGGATGGGCTATGTCCATGGTGAGCATCAGCGCGCCGCGACGGCCCTTCTGCGCCACTTCGCGCGTGGTGTTGCTGAAACGCTCCATGAAGCTCACCGCCCCGGTGCTGGTGCGCGCAGCATTGCTCACCGTGGCACCTTCGGGGCGCAGGCTGCTGAGGTCGAAGCCCACGCCGCAACGCCGCTTGAACAACTGCGCCAGTTGCTGGTCGTTGCGGAAGATGCCGCCGTAGCTGTCCAGCGGTGCGGGGATCACCACGCAGTTGCTCAATGATGCCAGGCGGTAGGGATCGCCCAGCGAGGCCATCACGCTGCCCTGCGGCACCACATCGCGGAAGCCATCGAACAGTTTGAAGATGCGATCCTCGTCAAGCACCTCCCGGTCGCGGCCATAGGTGCTCAGCAGGGCGCGTTTCGCCCTGGTCAGTGGGGCGTACTTCGCCTCGATCCGCGCGAACTCACGTGCCAGGCGGCGATGCATGCTGGTCGGCGTGTCCTCCAGCAACTCCCCGTCGGCATTGCGCAGCGCGTATTTGTTCACCCATGTGGTGGCCGCCAGTTCATCACCCTTGAAGTATACCATGGCCCGCGCTACCGCCTCCTCCTTGGTGAAGGTGGTGTGAGAGGGTCCGGCGGAAGTCTTCTTCAAGGCGGGGGGCTGTAGGGTGATGGTTGTTGACATGTTCTGCTTGATCGTGGGGGGCAAAGCTGCCTTCCGCGAACACTGACGACCGTCATCTTCATGGTACGATCTCCACCGCGTTGTGAACGATCGGACAACCCGTGATGGATCATGGCGCGGAACATGAGAAACGCGCTGTCCCCGTTGGTGGACGGGCCTTTCAGAGAGCAGCAGGACATGGATGCGCTCAAACGCCGTGCTCGGACGATACCTTTGTCCCACCATGCCCTTCCGCATAAAACGCATCTACGACCGACCGACGCGCACCGATGGTTACCGGGTCCTGGTGGATCGCCTTTGGCCACGTGGGATCCGCAAGGACGATGCCCGGCTGAATGAGTGGAACAAGGTGCTGCCACCATCGAATGCCTTGCGCAAGGACTACCATGATGGGCGACTGGACTTCCGCACCTTCAGTGCCGCGTACCGGAAGGAATTGCAGGACCATCCCGAGGAACTGGACCGTATGCATGAACTCGCCGAAGGGCGCACCGTGACGCTCCTATTTGCTTCGTCGAATGCGAAGGAGAACCACGCGATCGTGCTACTGGATGTCCTGCAGGGGAAGTGAGGTCCATGTTCCGCGGTTCCTGAACGGCCCGGAGCCAAGTTTGACAACGCGACATCGGGCCACGGGCGTCCAACCGCTATTTTCGCCACGATGTTCTCCCGCGCCTGCCAATACGCCATCCGGGCTGCGGTGCTCATCGCGTTGGAAGGTCGGAACAAACGCCGGATGAGCCTGGTGGAGATCGCCGAGCGCACCGGTTCGCCGCGTGCCTTCACGGCCAAGGTCCTGCAGCAATTGGCCCGGGCCGGCATCCTGGAGAGCACCAAAGGGCCCAATGGCGGTTTCGACCTGCCACCCGCCAAGGCGAAGAAGGTGAAACTCAGCATGGTGGTGAAGGCCATCGACGGGGACCAGGTGTACCGGGGATGTGGTATGGGCCTGCCGTACTGCAACCCGAAAAAGCCCTGTCCGTTGCACGATCACTTCCAGGAGGTGCGCGATGAATTGCGCGACATGCTCGAAGGTACCGACCTGCACACCTTGTCCTTGGGCCTGGAGAAAGGCAAGGCTTTCCTGAAGCGGTAACCACGGCCCACAACCACGCTTTGACAATGATCAGACATTTCGGACAATCAGGTCCGTATTTTTGCCGCATTCCAGCATGACAGCGAACGCCCGTCACGACATCACCACACCCGACCACGTCCGCTTGCTGGTGGACTCCTTCTACGCCAAGATCCGCGTGGACCCCCTGTTGGGCGGCATCTTCAACGGGGTGATCCAGGACCGCTGGCCGCAGCACCTGGCCAAGATGTACACCTTCTGGGGGACCATCCTCATCGGCGAGCAGAGCTACATGGGCGCGCCTTTCCGCCCGCACAAGGACCTGCCTGTGGACCAGGCGCACTTCGATCGCTGGCTGCTCCTGTTCCGCGATACGGTGAACGAACTTTTCGAAGGGCCCGCGGCCGATCTGGCGTTCACCAACGCCGAACGCATGGCCGAAATGTTCATGGAGCGCATCACCTTCTTCCGCGCACATCCACAACGCCACATCCAATGAGCCGCCCTTTCGTCATCTCTTCAGAAAGGAGCATCGGTGAGCTTGCCGCCGGGGATCCGCGCGCGGCCGCACTCCTCTTCGCCAAGGGGTTCGACCCCGCCCGACAGGGACGTGTCAAGCTCGCGGATGCC
>JAFDZE010000139.1 GCA_018267155.1 Bacteroidota bacterium
TTGAAGTCGGTGAAGAGGATGGTGGCCGTATCGAAGTGTTTTGCTTGTGCGGCACCGGTGTCCTTCAATTCCTCCGCGACTTCCTCCGGCAGGATGTTCAGCAACAGTTCATCGCTGCGCTTGCGGGCCTTGTTGATGCGGTTGCGCTGGAAGAGGAAGACCACGGCGAACACGGCCACCAGCGCGAAGCCAGCCATGAAGCCGTTTCGCACCACCTTCTGCTTGGCGATCTCCTGCTGCTGCACTTCCTTCTCCTTGCCCAGCAATACGATCTGCTGCTCCTTCTTCTCGGTCTCGTACTGGATCTGCAGGTTGGCCACGGCCTTGGCTTTGTCGGCGTTCAGCACGCTGTCCTTCATGACCGTATAGAGCTTCTGGTACTCCAGAGCTTTGGTGACATCTCCATCATGCTCGTAAAGCCGGGCGAGGTCGAAGAGGGCATCCTGCTGCTCTTTCAGCATCCTGAGCTGACGCGCCAATCCGAGGGCACGTTCGATCAGGAGTCGAGCTTCCCTCTCTGCGGTCGATCGTTCGATGTCCATGGCCTTCAGTTGGTCCGCACTTGCATTGGCGAGCAAGTGCCCATAGCCCAGCGATGCCCATATCTCCTGCATATAGTTGCCGCCATCACTGCGATGACCCTGTAGGGCAGATCTGAAGAGCCGTGCTGCCTCTGTCACCTGACCCTGCGCTGCGAGCACTTCTGCCAGATAGCCTTCAGCTTCGAATTGGCGCCAGCGGCTGTACCCTGGGGTCCGGATCAACTTCTCTTCGATGATCTTCAGGGAGGATCGCAAGTGGAAGGCGGCACTATCCGGCATGCCGAACAAACGGTATGTCCGGCCCAGCTGGTTCCGCACCGCCAACCACTCATCGAGCTCCGATACGAGTTCCAGGCCGCGCAGATCCAGGTCGAGGGCGGCACGCACATCACCTATATCCCGGTATGCGGAGGCCAAGGCATTGCTTGCGCCGAGCATCTCGCGTTCCATACCTAGTTGTTCAGCCCGCCGGAACGCTTCAAGCCCTTCCTGAACGGCGGTCTTGTAATCGGCCTGTTCAGTCGCCATGCCACTCAGCTCAGAATGCCCCCAAAGAGACCATAAGGTGTTGCCATCAAGGTCGAATAATGCGGTTGCCTGCTCGATGCAGCGCTGGTTCAGCGCCCTATCCGTGGAGTAGGGTTCGAAGGAGCGGATGCAGAACAGGCACATGCCCACGCCGGTTGAGTCGCCGGCGGAGCGGTAGCGCACCATGGCTTCCTCGAGAGCACGGGCATTCGGTCTCCCCCAAGGTTTCATGCCGTGCCACAAGAGCACTTCGCCGGCCAGTTCGCCTTCCCCCAGCGAGTCGGCGATCTGCAGGGCACGACGCATGCGCATGGCCATCTTCGCGCACACGGCGCTGTCCTTCGAGCCGCTGATGTAGTGCGGGGCGCCGTAGGCGAGCAACCAGGAGCGGGCGTCGCCAGTGCGCTTCGCGGCGGCGGCAGCCAGTTTGTTCACGGAATCGCATCGCTGATAAAAGCCTTGGTAGTAGAGCGCCCAGCGTTGGCTCACCCAGGCCGCGGCAAGGGCCTTGTCATCCTTCAATCGCTGTGCGAGCGCCACGGCTTGCTCTGAAAGTGCAAAGGCCCGATCAGGATCGATCGTTGAAACCGTCTTTGCAAGCTCCGCCATTAAGTACGCTTTCGCCGCATCTTCCTTGCGGTGCCTGGCCAACTCTTTCTCCAGGCTGACCGAACGCGCCAGTTGAGCGTGTGCAGTGGTCAGGTACAGCAGGCACGCCAACAGAAGCAGATCGACCCTTTTCATGTCTGGTGAACAAAGTACATCTCCATTTCTCCCTTCCCCTTTGCCTGCACTTTTCCGCGCGGCGTGAAGGTGAAGGAGCCTTCATCCTTCACCAGCGCGTACGTCGCCTCGCTGATATTCACCTGTCCCACTTCGCCTGAGGATTCCATCCGTGATGCCGTGTTCACCGTATCGCCCCAGATATCGTACTGGAATTTCTTCACGCCCACGATCCCCGCGACCACCGGTCCCGTATGCACCCCGATCCGGATCTCGAAGTAGGGGAGACCGGCCGCGATCTTTTTTACTTTGACTTCGGCAATGAAGTCACGCATTTCCAGTGCGGCATGCACGGCGTCCATGGCGTGCGTGCTGTTGGGCCTGGGCAATCCTCCGACGGCCATGTACGAGTCGCCGATGGTCTTGATCTTCTCAATGCCATGCTTTTCGCAGATGCGGTCGAAGGCGCTGAAGCACTCGTTCAGGTCGCGTACCAGGTCACGAGGAGCCATATGCTCGCTCATGGCCGTGAACCCCTTGAAGTCGGTGAAGAGGATGGTGACCTGGTCGATGAGCTTGGCGTCGGCTTCGCCCTTGGCCTTCAACTCTTCGGCCACTTCCTCCGGCAGGATGTTCAGCAGCAGGGCATCGCTGCGCTTCTTCTCGGCGCGCAGTTCCTCGGTGCGCTGCATCACCTCCCGCTCCAGGTCCTTGTTGCGGGTGTGGATGTCGCCGTAGGTCATGTACTCGCCCTCGCGCAGCCGGTAGTCGGGGTCGCTGCCATGTACGTGCGTCACCAGCCAATTGCCGGCAACGCGCTTCAGGATGGTGGTCTGCCGCAAGAGGTCACGCGTGGCTTCGGGCCCACTGCCCATGGTCCAGTACGTATCGCCCTCCACCCAGGCGGTTTCGTGCCAAATACGCACTTCCTTCCAGATGTACTCGATGGTGAACGCATGCGGATACTGTTCCACGCCCTTCTCATTGAACGCCCGGTATTGCGCTTTGCCAACGGCGCGCTCGTGCAGCGCGGTACCGAAGAAGGTGATGTCATCCGCCGCCACAGCGAAGCGCCCATCGAGGTCGCGACGCGCATAGCACTGCCAGAACTGGTCATGCACGGCGAGCACTTCCGTCTCGGTCGCGGTCGGCTCCCGGATGGTGCCGTCTTTCTCCATGCGCAGGACCCCGGCTTGCATAAGGCAAGTTTCCGGCGTGGCGTGAAGTTAGCGTCCCCCACGAACTGGGGGGTGCGTCGTGACCAGCACCCATCCGTTCTTTGTATCCACCATGATCCGCGTACTGCTCTTCGAGGACAACAACGACCTGGCCGAAAGCCTGGCCGAACTGATAAAGGATTCGGATGACATCCGCCTGGTCGCGCACTACACCAACGCGCAGAAGGCCGAACGCCATGTGGCCTACCATCACCCGGATGTGGTGCTCATGGACATCGACATGCCGGTGGAGAATGGCTTGCAAGGCCTGCGGGCCATCCGTGCTTCAGGTAGCGGGGTGATGGTGATCATGTTCACCGTGATGGAGGACAACGAGAATGTGTTCCAAGCCATCTGCCACGGCGCCAGCGGCTACCTGCTGAAACAGACCGCGCCGGAAAAGATCCTCGAAGGCATCCGCGAGGCCGTTTCCGGCGGTGCGCCCATGACGCCGAGCATCGCGCGCAAGGTGCTCACGCTGTTCGCCCAGCCTTTCAAAAAGAGCGACGACCTGCAGAAGCTCACCGCCCGCGAACACGATGTGCTTTCCCTGTTGGTGCGCGGCCACAGCTACAAGATGGCCGCCGCGCAATTGGACATCGGCGTGGAGACCCTCCGCTTCCACATCAAGAACATCTACGCCAAATTGCATGTGAACAGCAAGAGCGAGGCGGTGGCGAAGGCCTTGCAGAACCGGGTGGTGTGAAGCACTCTACCTTCGGGCAATGAGGCGATCGGGTCGGTTCCTTTTCCTCGCGGCAGCCTTCGTGCTTTCGCGCTGCACGGCACCCGATGCACCTTCAGGCATGGTCGATCCTTCGCGCTCGCCCGCCTTCGACTCGGCCTGGTATGCCAGGGTCTCCGCCCGTCTGCGCGATGCCTTTGTGCTGCACGACACCGCCTTTTGCGACAGCGTGCTGCGCTTCTTCAACGACACGGCACTCGCCCGCCTTCATCCCGATCGCGTAACGGACGGCTTCGCCAGCTATTTGATCGGCCACGACGCGCCACAACCGGCCACGCTCCAACGGTTCAATGAGCTGGCCCTGTACGCCGGTGCACCAGTGATGCGCAATTGGTATGACTACGTGGTGGCGCGTTCGATCCAGAACGGCGGCACACCGCGCCTGGCGATCGCCGCGTTCGAACCGCTGCTGGCACGCTTCCAGGAAGAACACGATACCGTGGGCATGGCATCGGTACGCAAACGCATCGGCACCCTTTACCTCGACCTGGACGAACCGGCGCTGGCCGCCATGCACCTCGCCCAAGCCCGTGCCCTTGAACCGCGCGTGGACCTGCGCGGCTCCATCACCGCCACGCTCGGGCGTTGTTATGCCGCCATGGGCAATGCCGACTCGGTGCGTTGGTGCGCCCGTCAACTTCAACTGGGATCCACCGACCCGCTCACCCTGCAGCGCGGCGACGACCGGTCCGCGATCAATGCCCGGTGGCTGCTGCACCTCGCGGGGCTGTTGGACCCTGCCGAAGACAGCTTGCGCAACGCATGGGCACAAAGCGGCCGCGTGGATGCCATGATCCGAGCCCTCGACCCGGAGCATGATGCACTCGTGGCCGGTTTCCCCGAATCGCGCGTGGAGACCATGGTGCTGCGTGCCCGTGCCTACTTACGAATGAAGCAACCGCGCCAGGCGCTGGCTGCGCTGAAGCCCGTGGAGGATGAACTTGCACGTTGCCCCACCTGCCTTCCTCAGCGCTTGGCTTATCTGTCGGTCACAGCAGATGCACTTGCCGCGCTCGGAGATCTGAGCGGTGCCCTGCGTTTTCAACGGGAGCGCGCGGATGTACTTGCCCGGAACAAGACCGGTCGCGAAAGGCTCGCCGTGGAACAGGCGCGCGCCAAGGCCGATCGCGAGCAGCAGGAAGCACAAGCTGCTCGCGTACTGGCAGAAGAACGGGCCGTGGCCAGCGAGAAGGATCGTGAACACCGCATGCAGCGCGTGGCCCTGGTGATGATGATCGGTTTCGTCGCCCTTTTCGGCGCGTTGATGTTCACGCGCGCACGGCTCAACCGCCGGATCCAGCTGGAACAGGTGCGCTCCCGCCTGAGCCGCGACCTCCACGACGATATCGGGGCCACGCTCAGCAGCATCAACATCCTCAGTTCCGTGGCCCAACGCAAGGCCGAGGCGGGCGACGAGGCCGGTGCGGCCGCGTCGCTCAGCGGCATCAGTGAGCGAACGCAACGCCTCATGCGCAACATGAGCGACATCGTATGGAGCGTGGACCCCGACCGTGATTCCATGGAGGAGGTGCTCGTGCGCATGCGCGAATTCGGCGCGGCCGTGCTGGAACCCAAGGACATCGGCTACCGCTTTGAAAGCACGGGCGACTTGCGGGCCAGCGTGCCGCCTTTGGTGAAAAGCAACCTCTACCTGATCTTCAAGGAAGCGCTGAACAATGCCGCCAAGCATGCCGAGGCCAGCCTGGTCACCGTTTGCCTGAAGCACGAAGCGCCCGGGCTGCGATTGACCATCACCGACAACGGCAAAGGCATGGTACCTGCCACCACTGGCAACGGCAACATGGGCGGCAACGGCCTGCGCAACATGCAGGCCCGCGCAGCCGAAATGAAGGCCGAATTGCACGTCGGTGCCATACAACCACAAGGAACGGCGATCGAGCTGGTGGTGCCGCTTTGATGGCGGGTTTCCGGTTGGGCGGGTGAAAGCACCCGCCGTTTTTACCCTCGCACTCTTTCACTCTCTCGCCCTCTACTTCCAATCTCACCGCGGCTTTCCCATAAAATTGGACCAAAGGAAGAAGGCGAGCAAACCCAGGATCAGGCAACGCAGTAACAGGCCATCGCAATACATGTCCAAGCGCGGATGCCGGTAACGCACCACTGCCGCCACGGTCACCACCACAAGGCAGGCGATCGCGCCACCGAGCATCAACGGACCGCTGAACGGCCAGCGCTGCATGAAGAATACCAACCCGTTCACTACCGTGAAAAGCGCCAAGCCCGCGGTCCAAGTTAGCCAGGGCTGCTGGTCCGTTTGCCGCGGTGCGGGCAAGGTGCGGAAGCCGAAGGGGAAGTAGTAGAGCGCCAAGGACCATCCACCGAGAATGAGGAGCCACGCCGCTCCTGGCCAATGCATGATCTTGAACGCGCAGCCGGTGATCACGAAGGTGATGGATACCAGTTCGGTTGTCCGCATGGTGCGGCGAAGGTCGGGCTTTGCCAGGGCCAGCATGGTCACGGCTCAGTGGGCAAGCCCGCATCCTGCCATCCCGTGATCCCGGCCGGCATGTACGCCACATCGGTGTGGCCAAGGCTCACGGCCGTTTTCGCGGCCATGTCGGCAGCGGGGCATTCGGGGCTCCAGCAGTAGAATACCAACGGGATCGACTTGTCGGCGGGAAGGTCTTCCGGCTTGATCGCGTCGTAGGCCAGGAGCTTCGCACCCGGTATGTGCGCGAAAGTGTAGTTGTCCGCTTCATTCACATCGATCACCACGGTATGGGCGATCTGTGCGGATAATTTTTGTGGCGTGATGTCCTTCACGTCGGCTTGTCCAATGGCCGAATGCGTGATCGTGAAAGCTGCGAAGAGGGTCGCAAGCAGGTTTGTTGTGATCCGATCCATGGTTTTCTCAGCCGCGTTCAACGAAGTACATCTCCAATTCGCCCTTGCCTTTCGCGCTGATCCTGCCGCGCGGGGTGAACACGAATGCGGGTGAATGGGAGTTGGTGAATGGTGAATGGGCCGTTGCGGGCGAATGGTGATCGGGAGTTGGTGAATGGATGGATCCCCCATTCACTATTGGCCATTCGCCATTCACCTCCCTCACCTTCTTCGCATCCTTCACCAGCGCATACGTCGCCTCGCTGATGTTCACCCGCCCAACCTCGCCACTGCTCTCCATGCGGTTGGCGGTGTTCACGGTATCGCCCCAGATATCGTACTGGAACTTTTTCACGCCCACGATGCCGGCCACCACGGGGCCGGTGTGGATGCCCACACGCATGTCGAATGCGGGCCTGCCCTTCGCGGTCCGTTCCGCCTTTCGTGTGCGCATGAAATCCTGCATGTCCAGCGCGGCGTGCACCACCTCGGCCACGGTGCCGGGCCGTTGGCGCTGGAGGCCTCCTGCTGCCATGTAAGCATCGCCGATGGTCTTGATCTTCTCGATGCCGCGCGTGGTTATGATCGCATCGAAAGCTTTGAAACAGGTATCCAATTCCTCCACCAGCTCCTGCGGTGTGAGCCGTTCGCTCGCCTCGGTGAAACCTTGAAAATCGGTGAAGAGGATGGTGGCCTGTTCGATGTGGCGCGCTTCGCTGGAACCGGTGTTCTTGAGTTCCCTGGCCACTTCCGCCGGCAGGATGTTCAACAATAGCTCATCGCTACGCTTCTTGCCCCGGTGCACAGACCAAGCGAGCGCGGACAGCAAGAGGGCCCCGCTGATCGCGGCGATCAACAGGATCCGCTGCCGCTTTACCCGGTGATGCTGCCGTTGGATCTCCAGGGCCGCATCACGTTCCTTCACCTGGCTTTCGTACGCAGCCACCGCTTCGGCGTTGGTGATGGCCAGCAACGAATCGTTCAGGTGGATGTACATCGATGCTTCGCGCAATGCGCTTTCGTGGTCGCCCTTCAGACCCAGGCGCGTGGCGAAGGCTTTCCGGTATTTCAACACGAGCGGGAGGTCCGAGAGGCGCAATGCCTCACGCAGGGCCTCGGCCAGCAGGCTGTCCGCCAGAACAGGCTCGCCGCGGAGCTGGTGGAACAAGTAGCCGCAGTAGTCCACCTCGCAGGTGCCATGGTTGGAGGTGAGCGGCACCTGGGCCCGCCGGACCAGATCGCGCAGGGTGATCAGCTCCAGCTCCGCTTCCTCCATGCGGCCCATGCGCAGCATCGCCTGGATGTAGCGCGACCGGAAAATGGCGGCGTTCGCATCATCCAGCACGTGCCACTGCGCCCGCGACCGGTCGAAGTCCTGCAACGCTGCGGTGGTGTCGCCCAAGGCCAGTTCATCGTTCGCCAGATGCAAGTGGATCTCGGAGACCGTCGCCTGATCGTTCAACCGCTTGTGGTCTTCCAGCGCTTCGCGCAGCAGCACAATAGCCCGCTGCGGATTGCCCCAATCCTCATAACACCAGCCGATCACCATGGTCTCGTTGGGTGCATCCCCGGGGTTCGCTTCCTGAAGGATGGCCCGTGCCTTCATGTAATGTTCCACAGCAGCCCCGTACTGCCGGGTGCGGTAGTAATAACCGGCAATGGCGTGGTGGCACATGGCCAGGCTCTGATTCAGTTCCGTGCCTTCGTACCTGTGCAACGCCGCCGTGTAGTAGTCGTAGCGATCCTGCTGCTTGCCAGCGGCATTCTGCACCACGCGCAGGAAGGCGAGCGGGGCACCGAAGCCCTGATCGAAGCCCAGGCTGTCCAGCCGAAGGATCATCGGTTCCAGCAGCCGGATGGCTTCTTCCTGGTCACCGGTGCGGAATGCCGTCAGCGCCTGCTCCAGGTCCGCCATCGCCAGCCCCGGCGCATACCGCAGCTTGCGCGAAAGTTGCTGGGCCTCTTGGCACCAGGCATGGAATTCATCCGAGCCACCGTCCACCGTGCGAAGTGACAGATCCACGAGCAGGTCCACGCGTTCGGATGTGTTCCCCATGCGGTTGAGACGTTCGCGCAAGCTATCGGTGGAGCCTGCGTGTGAACCCAGGCTCATGGCCAGAACACAACCGAGCAGAAGGGATCGCAGGGTCGCCATCGTGGTGCAGGTGATCCGACGGTGCAAACCTCTTGATGGATCCTTGTATCCGGTGCCCCACGTTGGGGTGGGGCCGCCCCCCCTCATTCATGGGGTTTTCCGGTACCCCGCGCCATTGAAAGTTTGCGCCATCCACCGAACACTCCTCACAACCCTACTATCATGAAGCACACCTTACTCCTCATCACCACCTTCCTGCTTCTTGCAGAGGCCGCTTCGGCACAGAGAGGCAACAGCCGTTGGCTACCTACAGGAACGAACAAGGTGATCGCGCATGCGCAACATGCTGACGGGTCGCGCGGGAGCGCCCCGGCCAACGATGATTGCGCGAACGCCGAGGCGATCACCGTTTCCGCGGATTGCACCACCCCCATCAACGGCGACAATTCGGAGGCCACGCTAGATGGCCCGGATACCAACTGCGAGGATCCCGGTGCGAACGTGTTGGATGTATGGTACACCGTGAACTCCGGTAGCGAGAGCTTCCTCTCCATCGATCTCTACCCTGCGGACCCGAATGTGCAGGATTGGGCGTTCGCCGTGTACACGTCCTGCGGCGGCGGCGAAGTCACCTGCGCCGTTACCCCCGGTGTTCCGCAAAATGTGCCGGTCACAACAGGAACGGACTACTGGATCCGCGTATGGAGCAACCCTGATTTCGGAACGGGCGGTCCGTTCACCCTGTGCGTTACACCCGGAGCGAACGTGCCTGTACCCCCGAACGACCTGTGCGCCGATGCGGTGGTGCAGTCGCTGGCCATCGGCGGCAGCGTGGTGGCGAACGGCACGAATGCAGGTGCCTTGAACAACGAGAACGAGGCCGTGCCCTGCGTTTGGGAAGCGTTCAGCATCAGTGAATGCGCTGATGTCCACCTGAGCTTTTGCGGCATCACGCCGGCCTGGTCCTTCTTCAACCTGCGGCTCTATACGAACTGCGCGTTCACCAACCCGATAACCCCGGGCTCGTATGCGCTATGCCCCGATGGCAACCAGGAGCGCTGCTACTCCAACCTCGCGCCGGGCACCTACTACTATCCTGTGGGGCAGGTTGAAAATGCCGTAGGTCCGTACGTGCTCACGTTCTCTGCGGAAGCATGTGGTACCGATGCCCCGGCGAACGACGAATGCGAAGGGGCCATCGCCCTTACGCCCACTTCGGCGTGTGCCCCGCAGTTCTTCGCGCCTGTGTGCGCATCACAGTCCATGCCGGCCATGACCTGCAACACCTTCACCGGCGATGCGAACGATGATGTGTGGTACAGTTTCACCGCTACGGCCGCGGAGATGACCGTTGGCGGCGCTCCGGTCGGCAACATGGACATCGCCATGCAACTCTTCTCCGGCGGGTGTGGTTCGCTCAACCCGATCGCATGTGGCGATCAAGCAGGCCAGGGCGGATCGGATGACATGATCGCCACGGGCCTCACGGTGGGCGAGACCTACCACTTCAGGGTGTACGACTTCCGCACCCAGTTCGCCTTTGAACAACCGGGCTACGACCTGTGCGTGGTGGAGGGCTTGGGCAGCGGGGTGGGGGTGGAGGAGAACGAGTTCACGCAAGAGGCGGTGATCTTCCCGAACCCTACGACCGGTCAATTCACCATCCAGGTCGGCGCTGCGAATGGGCCGTTCTCGCTCGATGTGTTCGACACGGCCGGACGGAAGGTCCTGAGCACCACGCGCAACATCAGCAGCGGCATGGTGCAGGTGGATGCCTCTGCCTTGAAGCCCGGTGCCTATGTGGCCCGCTACAACAACGGCATCCGTACGGTGAACGAACGTTTGATCATTCAATAGATCCTGACAGACCATGAAAAGGAACATCCACCTGCTGCTCGCTCTCGCTACTGCGTCGAGCATCCAAGCCACCGACCGCGTGGTGAGCCCCAGTGGCACGTACAATACCATCAGCAGCGCGATCGCCGCGAGCAGTGATGGGGATCGGGTGCTGGTGGAGCCTGCCAACTACACCGAAGACGTTCTTCTCGGCAAGAGCCTGTCCATCCTGTGCAACCAGGAGGGTGGGCGCTACAAGTTGAACGGCAGCCTCACCCTGGTGGCCCCCAGCGGGAAGGATATCCTGATCTCCGGGATACGGGTGATGAACGGCGTTGGCGTTAGCGGTACAACAACCGCTCCAGGGACTTTCCGCATGGTCGATTCATACGCCTCGCACTGCAACCTGGAGGACCCGTACCTCCATGTGGAACTGTACCGGGACACGGTGGCCGTTTCGATCTTCTTCTCAGCAGGTACCGTCGCGGGGAACATCATTCCCGGAACTTCCGGCGGTGGTGGGGCCATCGTGCTCAGTGGCGCATCGCAGCTGGTCAAAGAGTCCTGGATCATCGGTAACGCGATCAGCTACCAGTACAATGGTTGGGGCGTGAGCATCACCACCGATGCGGTCTTCCACGTGGAGAACAATTTCATCAGGAAGTTCCCCGGTGCCGTGGGCATGACGATCAGCCGATCGCAGGAACCTGCGGCCTCCATCTCGACCATCGTCAACAACACCTTCTACATGCCTTCGGGCGCACCGACCACATGCATCAACAACGCCAACCTCAGTCGATTCAATCTGCTGGTGAAGAACAATGTGATGGTCGGATACAACGCTGTGATCAGTCAGGACAATGGTTGGACCCAATTGGTCGGATCCCATAATCTTTTCGCGGCCCCGTCGTGGATCGATTTGACGACTGGTCAGTCGCTCGCCGCCACACCCCTCATTGATGCAGGGGATCCCGACCCGCGCTACCTCGACCTCGACCTGACCACCAACGATGTAGGCTGCTATGGCGGCAGCAACAGCCGCGCGAATTTCACCACGCCCATGGGCAGCGCCGTAGTGGGCTTCATGAACGCACCGCGCGTGGTGGCGCAGGGCGAAACGGTGAACATCTCAGCAACCGGTTTCGACCGTTGAACCTCGAAAACCATGAAGCGTTGTTGCCTCCTTCTCATTGCCATCAATCTCGCACTGGGCGTGTGCGCACAGAACCCGCACGTGATCCAGGCGGAATGGTTCATCGGCCCCGATCCCGGCGAAGGACTTGGAACGGCCATGCAAGTGGCCGACGGTGCATGGGATGAAGCGATGGAAGCGGTGCTCGCAACGCTGCCCCCCCAAGCACCAGGAAGCACAACGCTCGGTGTGCGGGTAAAGGGCGCGAACGGCTATTGGAGCAGTGCTTTCACATCAGTGATCCATACCAGTGCTGCCCTGCCCGCGCGATCGGTGAACGTGCAGCAGGGCGAGTATTTCTGGGACACGGATCCCGGCGAGGGAGCTGGTACACCGTTGCTGGCCTTTGATGGCGACTTCAACGATGCGCTGGAGCAGGCCATGGCCTCAGACAATTCGATCACCACCGGCGCGCATCGTTTGTATGTCCGGGTCCGAGGTGCCGATACCGGATGGAGCGCGCTCTTCACCCAAGTGGTGCAGGTGAATACTCCGCTGAGCGCACGCGATATACATGTGCAGGCGGGGGAGTTCTTCTTCGACAGCGATCTGACCCGTCCTAATCTGGGTTT
>JAFDZE010000013.1 GCA_018267155.1 Bacteroidota bacterium
AAGGCCGTGATGCGCTACACCGACGTGTGGAACGACCTCACCAAGCGCATCGGTTTCTGGCTCGACCTGGAGCACCCGTACGTCACCTACCACACCAAGTACATCGAGAGCGTGTGGTACCTGCTGAAGAAGCTCTATGACGACGACCTGCTGTATAAAGGCTACACCATCCAACCGTATTCGCCTGCGGCGGGCACGGGCCTTTCATCACACGAGCTCAACCAACCCGGCACTTACAAGCCGGTGAAGGACACCAGCGCGGTGGCGCTCTTCAAGGTGATCCGCGATCAGAACAGCGAATGGCTTTTCTCCCCTTCTCCCCGGGAGAAGGGGCCGGGGGATGAGGGCGTCTTCATCATGGCTTGGACCACCACGCCATGGACCCTGCCCAGCAACACCGCGCTCACCGTGGGCCCCAAGCTGGAGTACGTGCGCGTGAAGACCTTCAACCCGTACACCCACGCGCCGCAGACCGTGGTGCTGGCGAAGGCACGATTGAATGCCTATTTCAAGGAAGAGACCAAGGACGCTTCGTTCGACGACTACAAGAAGGACGGGAAAAACATACCGTGGACGATCGTCGGCGAATTCCTCGGCCACCAATTGGAAGGTGTACGTTACGAGCAACTGTTGCCCTACGCCGAACCCGAGGGCGGTGGCGATGCCTTCAAGGTGATCGGTGGTGATTTCGTCACGACCGAGGACGGTACCGGCGTGGTACACACGGCGCCAAGCTTCGGTGCGGATGACCAACGCGTGGCGCGTCAGCACAACATCGGTTCGCTCACATTGGTGGACCTGCGCGGCCGGTTCAAACCGGAGGTGACCGACTTCGCTGGCGAATACGTGAAGGCCGAGTACTACACGGCGGAGGAGCTTGCCGCCGAAGCGAAGAAGCAGGGCCGCGACAAGTACCTCAGTGTGGACGAGCGCATCGCCATCAAGCTGAAGACCGAGGGCCGCGCCTTCAAGGTGGAGAAGTACGAGCACAACTACCCGCACTGCTGGCGTACCGATAAACCGGTATTGTACTACCCGCTGGACAGTTGGTTCGTGCGCGTCACCGCGAAGAAGGACCGCTTGATCGCCCTGAACAAGACCATCACCTGGAAACCCGAGAGCACCGGCACCGGCCGCTTCGGCAACTGGCTGGAGAACCTGCAGGACTGGAACCTCTCGCGCAGCCGCTACTGGGGCATCCCGCTCCCGATCTGGCGCACGGAGGACGGTGGTGAGGAACTGTGCATCGGCTCGTTGAAGCAGTTGAAGGAAGAGATCGCGCGTGCAGTGAAGGCGGGCGTGATGAAGGAGGATCCCTACGCATCGTTCCAGGTGGACGACCTGAGCGATGCCAACTACGACCGCGTGGACATCCACCGCCCATTCGTGGACCACATCGTGCTCGTCTCCCCAAGCGGCAAGCCGATGAAGCGAGAGACCGACCTGATCGATGTGTGGTTCGACAGTGGTGCGATGCCCTACGCGCAATGGCACTACCCCTTCGAGAACGAGGCCACCTTCAAGGAGAAGTTCCCGGCCGCCTTCATTGCGGAAGGCGTGGATCAAACGCGCGGCTGGTTCTATACCCTGCACGCCATCAGCACCTTGGTCTTTGATCAGGTGGCCTACAAGACCGTGGTGAGCAACGGCCTGGTGCTGGACAAGGTGGGCCAGAAGATGAGCAAACGCCTAGGCAACGCCGTGGATCCGTTCACCACCCTGGACCAGTACGGTGCCGATGCCGTGCGCTGGTACATGATCAGCAACGCGTCGCCGTGGGACAACCTGAAGTTCGACGCCGAAGGCATCACCGAAGTGCAGCGCAAGTTCTTCCGTGCGCTCTTCAACACCTACAACTTCTTCGCACTGTACGCCAACATCGATGGGTACGATGGTAAGGGCGAAGCCACGCTCACGGAAAGCGATCGCTGGGTCCTCTCGCGCCTCAACAGTGTGATGAAGGTGGCCGATACGAACTACGGCGACTACGAGCCCACCATCGCCGCGCGCACCATCCAGGACTTCGTGGTGGAGGACCTGAGCAACTGGTACGTGCGCCTCAACCGCCGCCGGTTCTGGAAAGGCGACGCCCTCGGCTCCGCTCGGGGAGGCGACAAGAACGCGGCCTACCAAACCTTGCATCGTTGCCTGGAGGTGGTCGCCATGCTCAGCGCACCGATCGCGCCTTTCTTCAGCGATCGGTTGTACCGCGACCTTCATGCTGGAACCCCGAGCGGAACCGAGGGGGTTCACCTGAGCGACTGGCCGAAGCACGATGAACGTGCCATCGACCTGGAGCTGGAGCAACGCACCTCGCTTGCCCAAAAGCTCACCTCCCTGGTGCTGAGCATCCGCAAAAAAGAAGGCCATCGGGTGCGCCAACCCTTGCAGAAGATGATGGTGCCCGTGACGGACGCCGCCATGCGCACACGCTTGGATGCGATCCGCGACCTCGTGTTGAGCGAAGTGAACGTGAAGGAGCTGGTGATCCTGGATGCCAGCGAGAGCAAGCTCACCAAGAAGATCAAACCCGACTTCAAGAAGCTCGGTGCGCGCATGGGCAAGCTGATGAAGAGCGTGGCTAATGCCGTGAATGCCTTCGATCAGGCGCAGATCGCGGAATTGGAAGCGAAGGGCAGCATGAAGCTCATGGTGGATGGCCAGGAGGTGGAACTGCTGCGCGAGGATGTGGAGATCACCGCCGAGAACGTGCCCGGCCTGAGCGTGGCCAGCGATGGGGCCCTCACCGTGGCGCTGGACATCACACTCACCGACGCCTTGATCCAGGAGGGCATCGCCCGTGAACTGGTGAGCCGGATCCAGACCCTGAGGAAGGAGAGCGGGCTGGAGGTAACGGACCGGATCGAGCTGAGGATCCAGCGCAATGGCGATCCTGCCTTCGAACGGGCCGTAAAAGCCCACGCACCCCACATTCTGGCCGAAACATTGGCGCTGACCGCGGTGGACCAGCTGATGGTCGCCGACCTCTCCGGGGCGCCCGGCACCGTGCATCAGGTGGAGCTGGACGAACGGTTGACCTGCGCCTTGGCGCTGGCAAAACAGGGGATTTGACGGGGGGACCGGCTATATTCGCGGCTCATTTCAAAAAGGGGTATCGCCATGGCGAAGAAACCAGCACCCAAAAAGGCCGCCAAACCGGCTTCGAAGAAGGCCGTCAAGCCCGTAAAAAAGGCCACTCCAGCCAAAAAGCCGGCATCGAAAAAGGTAGTGAAGCCCGTGGCCAAAAAAGCTGCGAAGCCCGCCCCCAAAAAACCGGCTCCCAAGCCGGTGGCGAAAAAGCCCGCACCAGCACCTAAAAAAGCGGTCGCCGTCAAGCCAGCACCGGTCAAGAAAGCCGCCCCGGCCCCCACGAAGGCCGCAGCTAAGCCTGTGGTGACCTCCCAGCCGAAGCCAACGCCTGCTCCTCCGGCGGCGGCCAAGAAGGCCGCAGCGGCCAAGTCGGCATCCGCCCCGAAAAAGTCCGAGAAGCACGTGAAAGAAGAGAAAAGCGCCGCCCCGAAGCCCCTCGTTCAGCAGACCTCCGCCCCGGTGATGCCCAAAGCTACCCCGATGGTGAAGGTGCAGGTAAGCACGCTCGAGAGTTCCGGCAAGGATCGGTACAGCGATCATGAATTGGAGGAGTTCCGTCAGATCATCAACGTGAAATTGGATGAGGCCCGCAAGGATTACGAACTGCTGAAGCAGACCCTGGCCAACACGGACAACAACGGCACGGAGGACACCAGCCCATCCTTCAAGATGATCGAGGACGGCAGCGAGACCCTGAGCCGTGAGGAGACCGCCCAACTGGCATCCCGTCAGGAAAAGTTCATCAAGCACCTGGAGGACGCGCTCCTGCGTATCCGCAACAAGACCTACGGCATCTGCCGCGTCACCGGTCGCCTGATCAGCAAGGAACGCCTGCGCCTGGTACCGCACGCCACCCTCAGCATCGAGGCCAAACAGCAGATGAGCAACTGAGCGGAGCGCCACGTTCCGCACCGGTGTGAAGCGCGCCCTGCTCGTCATCGTACTTGTCCTGCTGACCGACCAGGTCCTGAAGGTCTGGGTGAAAACGCATTTCTTCCTGGGCGAATACATACCAATGTTCGGGGATAACAGTTCCTGGGCCTACCTGCAGTTCGTCGAGAACAAGGGCATGGCCTTCGGATTGGAGTTCGGGGGCGAGGCCGGCAAACTCCTGCTCACGCTCTTCCGCATGGTGGCCGTGGTGGCCATCGGCTGGGTGCTCCGCTGGATGGTGCGCGAGAAGCAGAGCGGCACGCGTATCATCAGCCTCGCGCTCATCTTCGCCGGAGCGCTGGGCAACATCATCGACAGCGCCTTCTACGGCCTCATTTTCAGCGCGAGCGATCCCGTGACGCGCAACGTGGCGGTAATCTTCCCCGAGGGGGGGGGATATGCGCCTTTCCTGCACGGCGCCGTGGTGGACATGTTCTACTTCCCCCTCTGGCAAGGGCGCTTTCCCGACTGGATGCCCGTCTGGGGCGGAGAACCCTTCGAATTCTTCCGGCCGGTCTTCAACATCGCCGATGCCGCCATCAGTGTGGGCGTTGCGCTCATGATCCTTTTCCAGCGCAAGGACAAACCCGACCAGCCCGAACCGTTGCGCGACCAACCGGGGACCCCGGCCCACCCGCAGGAAGCCCAAGCCGACCCGGAGCACCCGAACGAGCGGACCGCCGCACAGCGTACCTCCACATAAGGCGGGCCCCGGGACCACCTGACCGGTGTTCAGGTATCATTCTGCTCGGAAGTCCCGGTCATCGGCCCCGGCATCCTTTTCAGCGGACCGGAATACAGGTGCTTGATGGGGAACGGGCGGCCTCCCGCCCGGGTCAAGTTCGTCGCTCTATCGCGCAAGGTCGACGCGCATACCCAGGAGGAAGCTTATCCCCGGGCGTGGCCCCGGTGTATTCGTGGGTTCGCCCCCGATCGTGATCCCCGCTCGCGTTTCCCAAGTGAGCACCAGTGAGCGCCAGAACGGATTCCGCCGTGCGAACCGGAAGCCCACGCCCAATGGTACATGAATGTTGGTAAAGAACACCCCGCTCGTGCGGACGCTTTCATCCTCCGTGACGTACACCCCTTGGTCCCTCCCGTTGTCCAGCGTTTCAATATAGCGCGAGGTCCGGTGTTCCACGCGCGTGATGCCACCGAGCGTGGTGCCCACCGAAACGCCGGCTCCGCCGTACAGCATCCAGTGCCCGGGAAAATCCTTCACGAAAAGCAGATCGATATCCAACCCGATCCGCTGGTGCGTATGCCGGATGTCGTAGGTGCTCCGGCTCACCGAATCAGCGTACAACGTTCCACCACTGCCCGAAGACGTGAGCGTGTCGTACGGGAAACGCTCCGTGCGCTCGAAGCTCGACGATGCTCCCCCTACCCAGGCCATGCCCAGGCCGGTGCGCAGCTTCATGGAGCTTCCCTTCGCCCGGTTCTCCTTCAAGGTCAGGCCGATCGAGGCATGAAGAAGCCCCCCGCCCAGTACCGCCGGACCATGCTCAAAGGTGTGGTCCGGCAGGCCGCCCTGCAACATGGTCGACCCCGGAGCCCCACCGAGCACCTCACCGCGCGTGACCCAGCCACCGCCCTCGACCAGACCTCCGGCCGAAACGAACACATCCCGGACCAGCTTCCGTCCGGAGGTATCGACGGGATGCTGGGCGTTCAACCTGAGGGAGGTCAGCAGCGCCAAGGCCAGCAGGAGGGATACGGTTCTCATCGGTCGGGATATCCATTCATTGGACCGCGCGCTCAGCGGTCTTCAGCTTGTTCGCCACGAGCAACTCCGCGATCTGCACCGCGTTGGTGGCCGCGCCTTTGCGCAGGTTATCGGCCACGATCCACAGATTGAGCGCTCGCGGATGACTCTCGTCCCTGCGAAGGCGGCCCACAAAAACCTCATCGCGGCCATTGGCGAGCAATGGCATGGGGTACACATCGTTCGCGGGGTCATCCGCCAGCACGATACCCGGTGTCGCACGCAACAGCTGACGCACCTCCTCCAGGTCGAAGTCCTTTGCGAACTCCACGTTCACCGATTCGCTGTGGCCGCCGGTCACCGGTACGCGCACGGCCGTGCATGTAACGCGGATCGCCGGGTCCAGGATCTTGTGCGTTTCCTGCACCACCTTCATCTCCTCCTTGGTGTAGCCGTTCGCCAAAAAGACATCGCAGCGCGGTATCACATTCCGGTCGATCGGGTGCGGATAAACCTTCTCGCCAACGACGTCCTTGCGTTCATCATCCATCTGCTGTACCGCTTTCTGACCGGTGCCCGTAACACTCTGGTACGTGCTCACCACCAGGCGTTCGGCCGTGAATGCCCGGTGAAGCGGGGCAAGTGCCATCACCAACTGGATGGTGCTGCAGTTGGGGTTGGCGATGATCCGATCGGCCGCCCCCAACAAATGTCCATTGATCTCCGGGACGATCAGCTTCTTGTCCGGCTCCATGCGCCAGGCACTGCTGTTGTCGATCACCGTACAGCCTACTTCGGCGAACCGGGGGGCCCATTCCAACGAAACCCCTCCACCCGCCGAGAACAGGGCGATATCCGGACGGCGTGCGACAGCTTCCTCCATGCCGATCACGGGGATCTCCCTCCCCCGGAACCGCACCGTGCGACCCGAGCTGCGCTCACTGGCCACGGGCAGGAGTTCATCCACCGGGAACTTGCGCTCCTCCAGCACTTTCAGCATCATGCCCCCCACCAGCCCGGTGGCGCCCACAACGGCCGTCCTCATGTTCCTTCGTGTTTTCAGCGCACGAAGCTATACGCCGTTGCGCATCGGTTCCCCCCGGATCCCCCATCTTTCCGACCAGCTTCGCACCATGCCTGTCCATCACCTGCGATCCGTTGGCCTTGCAGCTTCCACGCTCTTGCTCTCCGCATCGTACGCCCAGCTGGCCGACTCCTTCACGGATGGCGACTTCGCCGCCGACCCGGCATGGGCCGGAATTGATGCGCTGTTCACCGTGGTGGACGACGGCGGGAACCAGCGCCTGCGCAGCAACAGCCCCGGTGCGGCGAATTACTACCTGAGCACGCCGAACACCCTGGTCGACGATGCGCGCTGGGAGTTTTTCGTGGATACCCGCTTCAGCACGAGCGGGGCCAACTACGTGGATGTGTACCTCATGAGCGATGCCGCCGTCCTTTCAACCGGCGTGAACGGCTACTTCCTGCGCATCGGTGGAACCGCCGATCGCCTGGAGTTGTTCCGGTCGGACGCGGGAACGGCGACCAGCACCGGATTACAAAGCCCGGATGGCGTGGTGAACAGTTCCACCAGCAACCCCTTCCGGATCCAGGTGGACCGCACCGCCGCCGCCGCCTGGACCTTGCGTTTCGACGATGGCGTCACCGGCACCTGGGCCTCGGCCGGAACGCTTACCGAAACCACATGGACCAGCACGGGCTTCTTCGGCATACGCATCGAACAGAGCAGTGCGGGCTCGGTGGTGAACAACCACTTCTTCGATGATGTCAGTGTGGCTCCGATCCCGGTGGACAATCTTCCTCCGGAGCTGCTCTCCGCAACGATCATCTCGGACATCCAGGTGGACCTCGCCTTCAACGAGGCCGTGGACCCGGCCACGTCCGAAGAGGAGAACAACTACGGCATCATCCCCTTCAATGGCGCGACCTCCGCCGTGCGTGACGCCACCGACCACGCACTCGTACACCTCACGCTGGACTTCCCCATGCAGAGCGGCAACACGTACACCATAACGGTGAACGGCGTGGAAGACCTGGTGGGCAACGCCTGCTCGGGCGAGACCGTGGATGTCCTCTACTTCGTCCCTGATGTGCCACAGCCCGGCGATGTGATCATCAACGAGATCATGGCCGATCCTGACCCACCAGTAGGATTGCCGAATGCGGAGTTCATCGGGATCCACAATGCCACCACCGACCGCACGTTCGATCTGGCGGGATGGACGATCGCCGACGGCACGGGCACAGGCATGCTCCCGGCGGGCATTCTACCTCCCGGCGCCTACGTCATCCTGTGCGACGATGGGACCGCTCCGCTTTTCACCCCCTTCGGCACGACCATCGGCTTCGCATCGTTCCCCAGCGCGCTCACCAATACAGGTGAAACGCTCACGCTTTCGGCACCCGGAGGTACCATCATCGACGCGGTCACGTATTCTGACACCTGGTACCACGATGAGGTGAAGCGGCAGGGCGGATGGACGCTGGAACGTATCGACCCCACCGCCCCGTGCAGCGGCGCATCCAACTGGACGGCCAGTACCGATCAACAGGGAGGCACTCCTGGAACGCAGAACAGCGTGTTCGCGATCGTGCCGGACAATACGCCTCCTGCGGTCACGTCCACCCAGGTCATCGATGCCAACACCATCGCGCTGTCATTCAACGAAGCGATGGACGTGGCCTCTCTCCCCGACGGCACGTACACGATCACACCATCCATCGCCATCAGTGCGGTCGTGGTCATCAGCGAAAACAGCGTGCAGCTCACCCTCGCGGAGGACCTTGTGGCCGGCGTGCTGTACGGCATCACGGTGGACGACGTGAGCGATTGTCCCGGAAACCCCATCGGTACGGACAATTCGGCCGGATTCGCACTGCCGGAGCCCGTAGCCCATGGCGACGTAGTGATCAACGAGGTGCTGTACGACCCGCGCGGCAGTGGCAGTGATATGGTGGAATTGTACAATCGCTCGCAGAAGACCCTGAGCTTGGCCGGATGGAAACTCGCCAACGTGCAAGCCGGTATGGTCGCCGATCCACGGATCATCACACCCGATGGCCACCTCCTGCTCCCTGGCCAGTACGTGCTCGTGTGCGAAGACGCGGAGAACATCATGGCCAACTATCCCCAAAGCCATGTGGACCGGTTCGTGGTGAGCGATCTGCCGAGCTACAACAACGGCAGTGGCAGTGTGGTGCTGCTGGCCCCCAACGACACCCTGCTCGACCGGACCGATTACAATGACAACCTTCATTTCGCCCTGCTGAACAGCACCGATGGTGTGAGCTTGGAGCGGGTGAACCCGGACCGGCCCAGCAACGACCCGACCAACTGGCACAGCGCGGCCGAGCTCACGGGGTGGGCCACGCCCGGTTTCCAGAACTCACAATACAGTGTTGCCAGCGCGGCCGGGGAGTTGAGTATCGAGCGCGCGGTGTTCTCCCCGGACAACGACGGGTACGAGGACGTGCTCACCATCGGCTATCGGTTTGATGCACCGGGCTTTACGGGAACACTCAAGATCTTCGACGTGGCCGGACGTGAGGTGCGCACCCTGCTGAACAACCAGCTCTTGGGCACCACTGGGGCGGTGAGTTGGGACGGCATCACCGAAGGGGGTTCCCTGGCACGCATGGGACCCTACGTGGTAATGCTGGAGGCCTTTGCTGTGAACGGCGACGTGGAGCGCTTCCGCCAGGCCGTGGTGCTGGCGCACAAGCTCAATTGAGGGCCCGACCCTGCACGTGTTGGTATCCTTCGCCATTCCTGAAGACCAACGGCTCCGGTATTGCGCAACTTCGCGCCCGATATGACCGAGCAGATCACCAGGAGCCAGGAACTGATCGCCCGCCGCAAAGCCGCCGTGCCGAACGGGGTGGGCATGTTCAATTACGCAACAGCCGCCAAAGCCGTTGGTGCCACGATCACGGATGAGGATGGACGCGAACTCATCGACTTCGCGGGAGGCATCGGCGTGGTGAATGCGGGCCATTGTCCACCGCCCGTGGTCAAGGCCATCCAGGATCAGGCCGCAAAATTCCTGCACGTGAGCTTCAACGTGGCGAGTTATGAGCCCTACATCGCACTCTGCGAGAAGCTGAACCAGCTGTTGCCGCACGGAGGACCGACGAAAACACTGCTGGTGAGCACCGGTGCCGAGGCGGTGGAGAACGCGATCNNNGGCGTGCTCTGCTTCACCGACGCCTTCCACGGCCGCACCTTGATGGCCATGACCCTCACCAGCAAGGTGGGGTACAAGCCGGACTGCGGGCCTTTCGCTCCGGAGGTGTACCGCACGCAATTCCCCAACTACTTCCACCATGGCAATGGCCGCAGCGAAGCGGAGTTCGCATCAGCGGAATTGAAGCGCCTCGAAGACCTTTCGCACAACCTTGTTGACCCGAAGAGCCTCGCCTGCGTGATCATCGAGTTGGTACAGGGCGAAGGTGGATTCAATGTGGCTCCGAAGGCCTACGTGGAAGGGTTGCGTGCCTGGTGCGACAAGCATGGCATCCTGCTG